>CABVRO010000009.1 GCA_902500715.1 uncultured Nitrospira sp.
AAGCGCTAGCCCCGAGGACCGCAAATGGGGCTAACTCCCTTAATGCGAACCGATAGGCAAGACTCGTCGAGTCCTCCAGTAAGGCCAAGGCTTGTAACTCCTCAGTGCTCTTCCCCATCAATGGCGCAATGCTGAAGACCTGATCACCGATCGCCGCTCGAACGGCCTCAAGTCGCTCATAGAACGGTTGTCGATAGGTTAAGCTGCCGAAGTCGCCGGGCAGACGTCCGTAAGGAGTAGCAGGTCCTTCAACGTGGAACACCTTGGCCAGTGCATCGAGCGCTTTTTCAAGCGTGTCCCCCTCGGCAGGGGGCACAGGCGTTCCTTGTCCTGGATAGGGAGAGGCAATCTGATCCGAGGAGGCCTTCAAAATGCTTTCTATCTGGGCTTGCGCCAGCTGTGGATCCGCTTTTTGAAACAGTTCCTGAATAGCAAGCGAATCCACTATGAGGGTAATACTGTGGCTATTGCCATACTGCGATTCCCATGGATTCTGGAGATTCACATCTTCAACCAGTGGCTGCCCTTCGATGAGAACCGGAGTCGCCTTTGCGTGGACACCAGAATTGGCGACCACTTCAACATCCTGACCAGTCTCGGCATGACCAAAGAGCTGCTGTATTTTACCAAAGGCACCATCGGTTCTCGTCGTCCCTCCGGTCAGGCCAGACAAACTTTGGGTTCCACTCGTGGGATATAAATTTTGGGCGGCATCCAACGCGACCAAGTACCGCTCATCAGTATAGATGTCGGCCGTCGCCCCACTCATAAACAGCGAGCCCAAAGGATCGGTTGCCCGTAACCGCGCATCAAGGTTCGCAAGCATCTCCCGTATGCGATCTGCTTCCTGTGCCTCGCTGTTGAAATGTAAACCGGCAAATTCACCGCGCCCGGCCCCATTAAAGGTGTACGTTTGGGCCACGCGATCCGCATAGAGTTCTGTGAATACGGTCGCTAGGTGCCCGCCGAGCGAATAACCAGTGACGTTAAGCTGGTTCTGGGAATTGCCAAAGAAGGCAGCCAATGACGGATCGACGGTCCCATCGCTCTTCTTGCCTTGTTGCAGGTCCTCAAAATATCGCGTCATACTGACAAGTTGCGCAAATGCAAATCCGGAGCTCTTGATTTCCGCATCTGCGCCCAAAATATCGCGGGAACGATCACCACCATTGTTGTCGGTGGCATACTCGCTGCTTCGAAATGAAAGCGTGTAGCTATTTGTCTCAGTATCGAAAAATACGGTGGCACTGAAACCAGTCGCATCGTTGGCATGGTGATCGACGATCTGATAGCGCTGAGCAAATTCACTTGCCTGGATTTCAGTCAAGCGAGTTGTCCCAGCAAATTCAGTCGGGGACATTTTTCTACGGTCATTGTTCCCGTCCACGAGAACTTGCTGAAGGTGAACTCCCTGACGCACAAACTGATCAAGGTAGCTCTCCGCAGCCATTTGTTGCATTGAAAAATCAAGCCAAACCCTCATATTACTTGGCGACACCTTTCGTCTCCTTCATCTCAGATGGTACGGGCTTTAACACTTCCTGAATGAACTTGAATGTTGGCTTTTCACCTCGGTTTGGGCAACTCGGACCTAGCAACCACCACACTCCGGTCAAATTATTCACAACTGAACCCGTCCGCATATACCCTCTCCGAACAGCCAAAACTTCTTTCGTCAGCAATTGGAGGATGATCAGCTCACCACCAGCAATTCCCAATTCTCGGTCATGTGGGCGACTGAGTCCTCGCCAGGTGTATCCATACTGGCTCTTAGCGTCCGATACAGTCGTTTGCGCTACGATATAAGGGACAAAAACACCTTGCCCATTTATAACCGTTTGATAGCGTTTCCCAGGATGTGCGTTCTCATCTCGATAGTATCGCTGGTGCTTTCTAACCTCACCAAGTGTTCCCACTAGGGGCATCTCGAGGAATTGATACCTACCGGAAGCCGGCTGCACGTAGGTGTCTTCTACGAGATAGGACTCTTCCGTTGTGCCCCCATAGGGATCTTCAAGTACATACAGATGCTGCAACTCAGAGTCGGTTGCCTTCTTTCTGGGCCGCATCATGTAGATACCTTCCACATTCTCCACGGTCTTGTAGATAAACTCCCCCGCTTCGGTCTTGCATAGGTGATCAAAATACTTTTCCGGCGTCATGCCCGGCTTATACCCGCTGTCCTCCGGTACCGGATTAGGGATCCTGATTGAATGCGCGAACCGGCCCTCCTCTGTCGCCAAGGGATCAGCCGGTTTGAGGTTACTCACTGCTCCACACACTTCCCCCGGAGCCAGCTTCCGGCTTTCACAACTTAGCCTGATTTTCTCTATGCCCTTCCGGAACCGTTCTCCGGGTGTCTCCTCTTTCCCCGAGAGCCCCGCCTCGCTGGTTCGTATCATCGTGACCAGCAACAGCCCTACGACGACCATGCCTCTGACAATTTGATCAGACCTCATCTTCATGACCAACCCTCTTCCTGAAGGTATGTTGCGCAACATAGTTCTTTTTCAGACGTCCTAACGCTCCCTCAAACTCTCCTGCATAGACTTCAGTAAGGGACTCAGCAGGTAATCGATCACCCGACGCTGGGCGGTCTTGACCTCCACGGTGACGGCCATCCCAGGCGACAAATGAATGCGTTTTCCTTCCACCCACATCGTCGCGCGATCCATGCTGACACGACCGGCATAGATCAGTCCGCCCTTGTCTTTATCCAACGGTACCGCATCATCGGAGACACTCAACACCTTTCCTGGAATCGTCCCATACAAGGTGAACGGAAACGTCTCGACCTTGATTTCCACCGGTTGCCCTTCCTTCACGAAACCGATGTCCTTGTTCTCGAACTGTGCTTCAACTTCCACGGGATAGTCTTGAGGCACGACGATGAGCAATGGCTGCGCGGGCGTAACGACACCCCCGACCGTATGCACCGCCAGCTGCTGGACGACCCCGTCGATCGGCGACATCAGCTTCTGCAAGTCGGTTTTCTGTCCAGCCTTACGCACCTCTTGAAGCAGGGACGCTGCCTTTGTCTCGATGGTCGAGAGCTCAGACTGTTTGCTCTGCTGAAACTCCGAGAGGAGCGCGTTGTAGTTTTGCTCGGCCTCAGCCAGCGCAGCCTGATCCTGGCGCAACTTGCTTTTCTGTCCGGCCCACTCCTGAGCCTTGTCGATGCGTTGCTGCTCGAATTGGAGATAGTCCATCTTCGACACATACTGTTGCGCCAGCAGGGACCGATAGGCCTCGGCGCGCTCAGCTTCGATCGGAACAGTGGCCTCCAGCCGCCGGAGATTATCCTTCGTTGCATCTCGCGCAGCTCGGCGTTGCCCGACGAGATGCCGGGATGCATAAACCCGGGCGGTAAATTCCGCGACTTGATCCCGCAGAAGACGTTGTTGAAGCATTAGAAATTGGGGATCGGCGTCTTCCGGAACGTCGAAAGTGGAGTGTCCCGCAATCAACGCGCGCAAACGAGCAGCCTCCACCAGCGCGGCTCGATATTCGTTGAGCGCCCGATCCCGCTCAGCATCGTTTTGCGTCGCATCCAGCTCGATCAGAACCTCTCCCTGACGAACGGTTTGACCGTCTTGCACATGAATGGAAGCAATGACACCGGTTTCGAATGGCTGGATGGTTTTGGAATGACCATTGGCGATAATCTTGCCGGGCGCCACCGCGACGATATCAATGTGACTGAGCGAGGACCAGGTCACCGCCGTCGTGAACACCAGCATGATGGTCCAGAGAATGGCACGGCCTATCGGCGAAGGCGGCGCATGTTGAATTTCAAGCACTGCAGGAAGAAACTCCACCGCTTTCCCGCCGGACACAATCGCCGAGAGCATGGTCCGTTCAATTTGCCATGCCGCACGCCACACTTTCAGATGTCGCAATAACGTCTTCATCCTCTCTTCCTCATATTCCTCTCCGTTACGCTGCTGCGGATCGCCCTTCCTGATATCGATGAAGTCGCGCATACATCCCGTTGCGCTTGATCAGATCATCGTGCGTCCCGTCCTCGACAATCTGTCCCTTGTCGAGGACGTAAATCCGATGTGCAGGGCGAACCGTGCTCAAGCGATGCGCAATGACGAGGACCGTGCGCCCCTTGCAGATCTGCGCCATATTCTGTTGAATGATCGCTTCGGACTCATAGTCCAGAGCGCTAGTGGCTTCGTCGAAGATGAGAATTCGGGGATTGGCAATCAAGGCGCGCGCGATGGCAATGCGCTGCCGTTGCCCGCCGGAGAGGGCGCAGCCATGCTCTCCCACAATCGTGTCATATCCGTCCGGAAGCTCCAGGATGAACTCGTGGGCGCCCGCCAGTTTGCCCGCATGCATAACACGGTCCATTGAGAGACCTGGATCGGTCAATGCGATGTTGTCTCGGACGGAGCGATTGAATAGAAAGTTCTCCTGTATTACCACACCGACATGTCGACGCAACCAGGCCGGATCGACTTGCGCAAGATCCACCCCATCGACCAGGACACGCCCTCGTTCCGGCACATACAACCGCTGAATCAGCTTCGCAATGGTACTTTTGCCAGACCCGGATCGCCCCACCATCCCAATAACCTGGCCCGGCTGGATGGAGAAGGAGACCTGCTGAAGAACCGGTCGGCCATCTGGACGATAGCGAAAGGTGACATCGTCGAACGTAATCTGCCCGGCGATCTGAGGCAACGTTGTGCGGGCCGGGCTATACGCAGGTTCCGGCCTAGTGTTCAACACATCGCCCAAACGTTGCATTGAAATGCCGACCTGTTGAAACTCCTGCCAGAGGTTCGCCATACGCAACAAGGGCCCGGTCACCTGCCCGGAGATCATATTAAAGGCGATCAGTTCGCCGATACTGAGCGCCCCATCGATGACTTGATACGCACCGACCCACATAAGGGAAATGGTCGTAGCTTTTTGGATAAATGTCGCCAGCTGGCCGGTTATGGTGATCAGACTGGTCGCACGGAAACTGGCCTGCACGTATCCCGCCAATTGTTCGTCCCAACGTCGCTGCAACGGTGGTTCGACGGCCAAAGCCTTCACGGTTTGAATACCGCTCACCGTTTCGACGAGAAATGATTGGTTCTCCGCTCCGCGGTTAAACTTCTCATTGAGCCGTGTGCGAATCGTCGGCGTGATGGCAACCGAGAGAATGACATAGAGCGGCAAAGATGCCAGCACCACCAGCGTCAGTATTGAACTGTAGAGCCACATCACAGCGAGAAACACGACGATGAACACGGCATCCAGCACGACGGTCACTGAATTACTGGTGAGAAATTGACGGATATGTTCGAGTTCGCGCACACGCGCGACGGTATCGCCAACCCGACGGGCTTCAAAATAGGCAAGAGGGAGGGCCAACAGATGCCGGAACAATTGCGCTCCTAAACTCACATCGATCCGATTGGTGGTATGAGCAAATAGATACGTACGCAACCCACCGAGTAGCGCATCGAATAGTGCCAGCGCCAGCATACCGATGGCTAAAACATGCAGCGTCGTGAAGCCCTTGTGAACCAAAACTTTATCGATAACCACCTGGGTAAACAAGGGAGTGAGCAGTGCAAAGAGCTGCAGAAAAAAAGACGCCAGCAACACTTCGCTTAATAGCCGTCGATATTTGAGCACCGCTGGAATGAACCAGGTAATGTCGAAGGTAAGATCCTGCGCTCGGAGACCCGCGCGTTTCGTACAGAGTAGCAACCTGCCGCTCCAAGTTGTGACGAACATCTCTCTCGATTGAACCAGCGGTCGCGCCTCCAATGGATCATGGATGAGTACCTTGTCGTCCTGCGCTTTGGCCAGGACGACGTATCGCCCATCGCGTCGGTTGACAATGGCCGGCAATGGGGTTGCCATAAGCTCGTCCCATCGAGCGGTCACAAGACCGACTCGAAACCCGACGTGTTTGGCGGCGCATAGCAACTCCTGCGTCGCCAGTACCTTGCCCGATTGCCCGAACTGATGCTGAATCTGCCCCCCGTCAACAGGCAGGTCGTGGAACCTGGCGAGCATGAGCAGGCATAACAAGCCCGTATCTGCAACGGGACTTGGCACAGAGCAATCCGCGGAATGGGACGTCAACGTATCCATGGAGAAGATGTCGGTCAGACAGGTTAGGATTGTTTGGCCTTAGGAGGTTGGAGACCGACCAGCACCCGCTGAAGTTGCTGATAGAGACGCACCACGGAATCGAGAGGTAGCGCAACACGTGCCGTGCCGATTCCTTCGACCTGTTTCGGTGTGACTTCGCCTTGCTTGGCGCGCGTGGCCAGGGCGTTCAACAAAGCAGGCTCTAGAAATCCAAAATCGACATATGTCAGTCCGTCCGAGAGGCCAACATGAGTGTAGTTCACAAGAATCGGGTGATCCGATGGGGAAACCGGTTTCAGACGAACATTCACAGCGACCGATTTATCCCCACGCTGCAAAGGATGATGACTTTCTGCCATGCTGTACCTCCGTTGTGTCACCAAGAGTGATGCAATATTCGCAAGTCGCCCGAACTCTCGCGCGACAGAGGCGATGTTATGGCGAGACTGCCCGGCGCACTATTCCCCGGAGGTTGGGAAGAGGTAAAAACTTTGGTAGGCCAAGAGATTCACCTAGGGATATGAAGGTTACGCCACGCATTGAAGTTAAGATGCAGGGGCACACGTAACGAAATGAAAAAATGCTAAGAGCCTACGGGGCAAGCACGGCGTCGGGTCTTCACTCGGCATAGCCTCCTACTCCCGGCGTTGCCTCCCCTCGTTCGCCTACACAGGAGCATCGGTACTTGTTATGATGAAACCGAGGCTGTGACGGCTCCTGCTGACGATGTCACTCGCCGGAGGCTTTCAACAAACCCAAGTGCACACTATGTATAGGCCGATTAATACATTGCTGATGGCAGGCGTGGTAGATAGCTGGATCAGATTGAGCGCGCGGTTGGCGGTTTTGGCACTCTGCTTGAGCGTGACATCCTGTGCAGGGGTGGAGCACAGGGACACCTTGCCGACAGTGCCGTCGGTGGATCTCGTTCGCTATGCTGGAACCTGGCATGAAATCGCAAGGCTACCGATGTGGTTCCAACGGCACTGCGTTGACTCGAAAGCCATGTATACCAGCCGTCCGGACGGCAGCATCGGCGTTCACAATGAATGTGTTACCGACCGTGGCGGAGTCGATCAGGCAGAGGGTGTGGCAACGGTGATCGACCCTAAAACCAATGCGCGGCTCACCGTGATGTTCGATAACTTCTTCGCGCGGCTCTTCGGTTCATCACGGGATGGGAACTACTGGATTCTTGCGCTTGATCCGGAATACCGAACCGCGATGGTCGGCACACCTGATCGTCGGTTTCTCTGGATTCTCTCGCGAGCACCCCAGATCGACGAGGCTACCTATCAGCGCCTCGTCGAACAAGCCCGCAACCTAGGTTTTCCGACCACAGATCTCATTCGCACCCGCCGACCGGCATCATAATCGCCTAAGTTTGCCGGCCGCGTTGATGACCGCGGCTGCAATGAGAAGGCTTACGTAGCACTCGCCGCACGGCTTCAGCTTTGCCGGCATCCCTCGCGCAAGAGGGTTTCCAGTCGCTGCCGTAACGCGCCGAGACGAGCAGATTCCCTCACCGGCCTCAATCTCTAATGGCGTATGCGCATCAGTCGCCGCCGTGACCACAAGGATGACGGCACAGAAGGCGTACCAACGCTTCGGGGCATGCCTGAACGCACCGGCGACCGAACGGCGTCCAGGCAGTGCGCAGCCATATTCATCATTGAGGAACTCCGCGCGTTACTCACGCGTAACGACACCGGATCATGAGGCAGGCGACAGATGCAGCTTCGTGGTCGAGATCCCGACGGCAGTGGCGATGCCGGCTACCGGTCCTTTACAGATCCTCTCCCACGACAGAAACCA
Organism: uncultured Nitrospira sp.; assembly: GCA_902500715.1. Lineage (GTDB taxonomy): Bacteria > Nitrospirota > Nitrospiria > Nitrospirales > Nitrospiraceae > Nitrospira_A. Next base: position 7,921 of record CABVRO010000009.1, read on the forward strand.
TCCTCCATGAAGCCGCAAGAAGCTCTATATGTGAGATGGCTGTACTGTCTGGGAAGAATGTTCCCGACAAGGCTGAGCCAACGAATAACCGGGAGAAGTGTGGTGTCCCCAACGGGATTTGAACCCGTGTTACTGCCTTGAAAGGGCAATGTCCTAGGCCAGGCTAGACGATGGGGACGAAGAGAATTCCGTACGAGCGGGTAGATTCATACCATACTTGATCGAGAGGTGTCACTAGTCGGGAGCACGATCTAGAGGAGTCTCGCATCTGGAACCGTTGCCGGCCGACCGAACCGCGGGCCGATTGACGATCTGCCTTCAACCACAGTACTCTGCACCTGTGGACCCCCTTATCAATCATCGTGCCGGAGAACATCTCGACCCTGCTACGCCGGCAACGAGACTCACGGACGAGCGCCGGAGCCTGCTCACGGCGGACGATCTCTACCTCTTTAACGAAGGTTCTCATTTCCACCTGTACGATAAACTCGGCGCGCATCCCGCGACCTTGCAGGGTGTCGAGGGCACGTACTTTGCGGTGTGGGCGCCGGAAGCCGAGCAGGTCTCGGTCTTCGGGACGTTCAACCATTGGGACCCCACTCGCCACCCACTCCACCCCTGTCAATTTTCAGGCATTTGGGAAGGATTCGTCCCCGGTGTGGGAGTCGGCGCGCTGTACAAATTTCACATCCGGTCACGGCACCATGGCGCGGTACTCATCAAAACAGACCCGTTCGCACGACTGAACGAAATTCCGCCGAAATCCGCATCCGTGGTCTGGAACCTCGATTACACCTGGCAGGACAGCAACTGGATGCACACTCGCGCACGGCACAATGCGCTGGATGCTCCGATCAGCATTTACGAGGTCCATCTCGGCTCATGGATGCGGGTTCCCGGAGAAGGCAACCGCTCCCTCAGCTATCGCGAAGCTGCCCCGAAACTAATTGAGTATGTGCAGCGATTGGGCTTCACTCATGTGGAGTTTCTGCCCCTGATGGACCATCCCTTCTTTGGCTCCTGGGGCTATCAAACGACCGGGTACTTTGCTCCCTCCGGCAACTATGGGACGCCGCAGGACCTCATGTACCTGATCGACCAGCTCCACCAGCACGATATCGGAGTCATTCTGGATTGGGTGCCGTCCCATTTTCCGACCGATGAACACGGGCTCAGTCGATTCGACGGCAGCCACCTCTTCGAACATGCGGACCCCCGCCAGGGCCTCCATCCCGATTGGGGGACGGCGGTGTTCAACTACAGTCGCAACGAAGTCCGCAGCTTTCTGATCAGTAGCGCCCTCTTCTGGCTGGAGCAATACCATGCCGACGGGCTGCGAGTAGATGCCGTCGCGTCGATGCTGTATCTGGATTATTCTCGGAAAGAAGGCGAATGGATTCCCAACCGGCATGGCGGCCGGGAAAACCTGGAGGCCATCACCTTCTTACGGCACCTCAACGAAGAAATCTATCGCCGCCATCCGGATGTGCAGACTTTTGCTGAAGAATCCACCTCCTGGCCGGCCGTATCTCGTCCGACGTATGCGGGCGGATTGGGCTTCGGTATGAAATGGGACATGGGATGGATGCATGACACGCTGGAATACATGGCGCTGGATCCCGTGTATCGGAAACATCACCACAGGAACCTGACTTTCCGCATGCTCTACGCGTTCCAGGAGAATTTTTTACTACCCCTGTCCCATGACGAAGTCGTCCATGGCAAAGGCTCGCTCCTAGGCAAAATGCCCGGTGACGATTGGCAGAAATTCGCCAACCTCCGGGTGCTGTTCGGTTATATGTATGCCCAGGCTGCAAAAAAATTGATTTTCATGGGTGGTGAAATCGGCCAGTGGCGCGAATGGGCCCACGACGACAGCATCGATTGGAACCTGCTCCAGTACCAGCCCCATCAAGGGCTGCAACGGTGGGTCGCCGACCTGAATCACCTCTACCGGACAGAGCCGGCGCTGCATGAATTCGATTTCGACCCGCGAGGGTTCGAGTGGATCGACTGCCAGGACGTGGATGCCGGGGTCATCAGCCTTTTGCGACATGGCCGGACACCACAGCAACACATCGCCGTCGTCTGTAATTTTACGCCGGTTCCACGCCTGCAGTATCGCGTCGGTGTCTCACAAGGCGGCTACTGGAAAGAACTGTTGAACAGCGACGCGTCCATTTATGGCGGCACCGGCCTTGGAAATCTCGGCGGCCTCGCGGCTGAGTCCATTCCGGCCCACGATCGAACCCACTCGTTGGCCATGACGCTGCCCCCGCTCTCTGTACTGTTCTTTAAGGCCCCCTCCTAGCCCCGTCCCTAGACTCGCCTTTCCACGCCCAGCTACGGTAGGATCGCGACACGAGACGAACAACGTCGGACCTCAAAAGTCCGATTTACCGAGGAGGCGACGATGGCGATTCGCTCACGCACGACTTCGATGTGGCACGGGTTGGTATTGCTCGCAACCTGCCTCACCCTCGCGCATTGCGCTCACGACATCCACGAGAAACGGGCCGACACCGTTAAGGATCATGTCGAAGCGTTCTACGATCACTTGACACATGATCGCGTGGCAGCGGCCGTCCGGGAGAATGAAGCGATCGAACACCTGTCCTCCCAGTTAGGCGAAATCATCTCTCGGCGCGTCAATCGTCCAGGAACCAACCAGGTCGATCGCGAATGGACCGACCTCCGCACCGCCAACGAGACGGCCGCCCAAAACTGGCTGGCTTTGGGACAATATCTTTCGATCAAGAAGCAATATGCGCAATCCAGAGCAACCTACCAACGTGTCATTGATACCTACACCGGGGCCACAGAGCGGATCTATCGGGAGCAGGCGGCGCGAGCCATTCTTGACTTAGACATCCTCAACCCGCCCCCTTCCTCCCACTAGCGATGGAGTTCGCCATGCATCGTCCCACGGGGGCTTTCAAGTACCGACTCACACTCCTGTTGCTTGGCACCTACCTGGTCGGAGCGGGGTGTGTGCATCATATTCATGTCACTGCTCCATCGAGTGACAAGGCGACGGCTCCGCTCCCCGTAAGTGTGCAACTTGAGGTGCCGTTCCTCGCCATAGAAGGAGCGGATCACATGCCGGGCATTCCCCTCCTCGAATGGCCGGCGCAAGACTTACACCAAACGATTGTCGAGTATTTGACTCAGCGCCAGACCTTTACCTCTATCGGAACTGAAGCCGGTGACATGCGCCTGGTTGTGAAAGCCTGGCTCATGCTTCGTGCGCCTGACCGCTACCTCTACCGAGTCCATTTGGAATCCGACCTTGTCCTATCCGGACAAGCCCCCCTCAAGACATACGCGACCGAAGGTGAAGCCATTGGCTCCTCAGTAAGATGGGTTACCGCGTCGGATCGAGAACCGATCGCCGAAGCCACCGCTCAAGCCTTGCACCAATTGGCCACTCAGATTGAACAAGATCGTGAGTTTGTCATCAAGCCTCATCACCGGTAGACTCTCCTGCCATATCTGCTTCGAGTCACAGCCCCAACTCCACCTCGACTCGCAACTCACGCACACATGTCACTAATACACGTATGCTTTCCGATACGAGTCCGTATCTCATTCGATACAGGCTCATCGTAAGACAAACCGGTATTTCCTCACGATTCAGCCTGAAAATGTAGTGCTTGAGTGGTTCACACGGCAATTGATCCCTCGCACTGACACAAGTGCAACTCCCCCGGGCACCAAACAATGGTGGCATTAAGTTTGCTCCACCATGGGCGAGCAATGAGGCCACGACGCTGCTAGGACCTGTTCTCTTCCTATTGAGGCAAGCGGGTCATACAACAGCTCTAACCGTTCCTCGTGCGCCAAGGAGAACGAAGCCGCGTGTCCAAACGTTTGATTCTGTGCTTCGATGGCATGTGGGACTTACCTCCAGACCCTGGCAAGCAGTTGCCCTCATCGGAACTTCCCAACACACAAGCCCCGCAGAACTCCCACAGTCATCTATCTCCCGCTACGAGTGTACTGCGTCTCTACCATTCAATCCTCCCGTGGACACAGGACGGACGTGCCCAACAGAAATGGTATGACTCCGGCGCCGACATCCCCTGGTTTTATCGGTTCCGCGCCGGCTCATTCGGATACGGAGTAGATCAGACCATCCTCCACGCGTACGCATACCTCGCAGCCACCTACGAACCCGGTGATGAGCTGTTTATCTATGGCTTTAGTCGCGGTGCCTATACCGCACGATCTCTCGTCGGCCTGCTTACCAGTGCCGGCCTCATCCCCGCCTCACTCCTTCATACCGATCTCGTCAAGCGCGTGCGTGAGGCAGCCTCCCATCCCTCACCTTCGACTATCACAACCGCTGGTCTTCGACAATGTCTGGACAAGATGATTCTGGATCCCTCCAATCAGGCCCTCGACGATGCCTATCGCCTCTACCGTAAGGGACACGGCGATACCCTCGCAGGAATGCCTACTTCCGGGAAACGGAGAGGATCACTGGAAGTCCCGATCACGCTACTCGGGTTGTGGGAAACCGTCGGCCCACTTGGAATTCCGACCAACGCACTCAAATGGCTCAACGACCACCGATATAATTTTCACGATACCGAACTGAGTTCGATTGTAAAACAGGCCTATCATGCACTCGCCATCGACGAACACCGTGCAGATTACAACGCGACTCTGTGGACCTCGCCGGTCTGCCCTGGACAGACCATTGAACAACGCTGGTTCGCAGGGGCGCATGGTGACCTCGGTGGGACTTATCCAGATCGGGACTTGGCAGATGTCGCCTTGGCCTGGCTGCAGCGGCACTCAATGGAAAAGGGATTGGCTATCGAAACCCGTTCGGTCCCGCTGAAGCCAAATGTGCTAAGTCCGATTCACGACTCGTTCAGCGAGTGTTTTGGAAGGATCCGGAAGTGGTTTCATTCACGATTCTATCGACCAGTCATGCAGACGGGAACGAATACCGAAGTGCTGGACAGCTCCGTCCATACGCGCATCATCCATATGCCGCACTATCGACCCAAAAACGAGGGATTAAAAAGCGTCTTACATTTTGAATGAGCCCTGCTTTGTTCACCATATCTATCAATCTCCCGCAACAGGATACCTTGAACAGCAGGACGACACAGCCTAGGACCGTTACCTGACCGAACAACAATCCCCACCAAATACTTCGACGCTCACCTCCACAAACACACCCGCTGCCCGTTAATTTGTACTCTTGAATGGCTCAATTTCGTCCAACCCTAGGACGCTCGCAGCAGGGCCTTAGGCTTCGCGTCCCCTGGCGTACCCCTCGTTAGCAGTACCCTCTTCGCAGACTATCTGATCCGTCATGGCCGAGATAGGTTCATCACCGGGGGTTCGTCATGCTCGTTCGCCGCACGCAGGAGGTTCGCATGGCAGGTCCATCGCATCGAAGACTCGTCGTTCACTGCATCCTTTCTGCTGCGGCCATGGGCTGCGCAGAAAAAGGGCGTATCATCGATTCCGGTCTCGCTGGTGCGCCGCACCCAACCTCACACAGCCTCATCGACGGAGACTATCTTGCACTCAAGCTGCAGGTTCCTGAAGATCGCCGGCCGGTCTCAGTAGGTTTGGCGAGAGTCACCTGGGCACAAGGAAACCGATTCGGAGTGGAACTCCTCATGATGGATGCTGATGAACGGGCTCGATTGAATAGGTTCCTCGAAGAACACCTTCCCCTCGAACTGGAATTTCAAGACGCACATCAGGAACTCACGATTACAGCCGCCGAATAGTCCCACGTACAGTCGGCAGGAGTAGTTCTCTTGAGAAAGGTGACCATGATGCCGAATGGCATCCATCTCCGCGCTTCCCAGCGAACGAAGACTCGATGCACCTATCAATATTTCGCCACCAGTTTAAACGTCCAACCTGCGGGTACCACAAAGGGGGTACTTCATTCAGGTCTGTCGGAGAAAACTTTCCGGATCTACGCTTACACATAGGCACTATGCAATGGAGGAAGCCACTATGACGTGTTCTCGCTGTAACGGATGCATGGTTGAAGATTTCCTGTTGGATATGGAGGACTCATCGGGACCCATGTGGCTTCACGCCAAACGGTGCATGAACTGCGGAAATGTGGCCGAGAAGGTGTTGGAGCACAACCGACAGACTCAGGGAGCCGCACGGCACTCCTCCACTTCCGCTGTCACGATTCAAAACGGTGAGCATGTCCACTTTGGATCGAAAGGCATGGCACACCTGGCGGCCTAGTCTTAATGCAAACACCAGGATGCCAGGGGAATCCTGTCCGGAGGCATCCTGGTCACGACTGTCTTGCCATGAAATGTATGCTGATAACGAGCACCCCTCTTCACAACTCACTCATGCTAGACCGGTAGAAGAAACAATGTCCATTGATGTAGAGCTCGCTCTCATTTTGGGGCTGTTCCTAATCGGCGCGGTCGTACTTGCAATTGATAACCTAGTGTATGCGATGTCTCGGCGTGTGAGCCGTTGGCTGCGCAACCGAAAATCACTCTCTGCTCCCCCGCCTCTCAATTCGACCCAGAAAAAAAGGCTGTGACAGCATGTCGAATCGTCCCGTCATTCAAGCTCAAACCCGCGAGGATCAGGTGAACCGTTACTCGTGGTCTTTTCCTCCTCTGCATTCGTTTCCGATTGCACGTTCCGCTGAGATTCAAAATGCGGCACAGGTGAAACCTCGCCCGGCCGAGATCATGAAATGTGCGTCAGTATCGAGCACTCGTTCGACCGGCATCTCTCAAACTCTTCTTTATGGATCATGAAGCAATTGGAAGTCAGTCAGCCAGGAGACGATCATCAACAGGGGAGGCGGTAGTGACCCTCAACGCCACAAGTGTAGTGCGCGATACCGCGATCGTATACGGACTGACATTTGTCGCAGGGCTGGCCATGGCTGCAGCCGGGATAACCATTGAGAACAATTCTTCAACCGCCTATCTCTCTAATTTGCTGTCAGGAGTGCTCGGCTTCACCCTGGTGGGCGCTCGTCTCTCCGTCAACCGAGCGGAACACTTGGCATGGGTAGCGGCGACCCTCTGGACCTTTAACCTTCCGAACATCGCACTGGGAGTCCAAACCAGCTCAGCATGGATACACAGCGGCCTCACGATCCTACTCATGGCATCCTTAGGTGGAAGTCTCGCCATGATCCTCACCCTGTCCTCCGCAGTCAATCGTCGAACGTGAATATCTTTCAGGCAACGAACGGACAACCAGGAAAATCTGGGACCGCTCAGGTTGAAGCGAGCTGAAGGGGCGGCGTCTCAGCTTTTGGGATCGACGAGAAAGCAGGCGAGCGAACAAGTATCAGTGCATGGCTACAGACTAGACCTACGCCTCAAGAGGCAACGTCACTATCGCTGTTCCTGTGTAGAGACTACAGGCAAATCCTGAACCGGCGGCGGCCCTTCCGGCGTCCAGCCACCGCCAAGAGCTTTGTACAATTGCACGATGGAGACGAGATGTAGCCGATGGGTTCCCATCAGCGCCAGTTCAGCCTCAAACAGATTGCGTTGCGCAATCAACACATCCAGGTAATTGGCCAGACCACCCTTGTAGCGAAGATTGGCAAGACTCAGCGCTGAACGCAACGCATCGACCTGCTGCAACTGTGCCGCGCGCTGCTCACGAACCGTGCTGACTGCGACCAGCGAATCCTCCACCTCCTTGAACGCGACCAAGATCGACTGCTCATACTGAGCCACGGCCTGTCGCGCCTGCGCCTCGGCAGCTTTCTGTTGGAAACCGAGAATTTGAGCATTCAGCAAGGGTCCGGCGAAGCCTGGCCCCGCAACACCGAACGCGGTTTCATTGGCCACTAAACGAGATAAATGCGGACTCGCCACTCCCAGGATACCGGTGATACTGAGCTTGGGAAAACGATCAGCCTTTGCCATCCCGATGCGAGCGGTGGCGGCGGCGAGATCCTGCTCCGCCTGTAAAATGTCAGGACGCCGCTGCAACAATTCAGAAGGAAGGCCGGGAGGCACGTCCGGCGGCATCACTTGCTCCGTCAAGGAATGCCCGCGGGCAATCCGGCCTGGATTCCGGCCCAGCAGCACACTGAGTTGATTTTCCTTCTGTACCTTCTGACGTTCGAACTCCGCCGCCTTGGCCGCAGCATTAGCCCGTTCAGCCTCGAATTGATCGGCATCGAGCTTGGAAATCATTCCCTGCCGCAATCGCGCCTGAGCGATCCTGACGGACTCCTCCCAGGACTTGAGCGTACGCCGCGCAATGTCGAGTTGCATATCGAACTGCAACAGCTCAAAGTAGGCCTCCGCGACACCACTCACCAACTGCAACACAATCGCGCGCCGGTTCTCCTCCCGTGACAACAAATCCCCACGCGCGGCCTCGTTGGATCGGCGAATACGTCCCCAGATGTCGATCTCCCAGGACAAATTTCCCTGCAGGTAATAGTTGAAGGGATTGGGGAAACCGGGAAACAAGAAATTGGTCTTTCGACCGAACAGCGGTGCATTCGACGTGACATTCATTTGCGGGGCAAAATCGGTCTTCGCGATAAACAGGCGGGCTTGGAACTCTTCCACCGCCGCCACCGCGCGCTGGAGGTCTTTATTTTCTTCCAGTGCCGTACGAATCAACTTTTGAAGCTCTTGATCCCTGAGCAGCTCCCACCAGGGCGTATTCGCGATTGAGGCAGCATTCCCACCCGCCTCCGCCATGCGGAAGGCCTCCGGAGTCGTCGCGTCAGGTTTGGTAAAGTCTGGGCCAACAGCACAAGCCGTCAGAAGGGTCGAGAAAAGAACCAACGCCAGTCTACGCATGTTGATAGTTGCGCTCCTTTTCGGGATTGTCCGGTGCATCCTGTGCCGGAGGAGGCTGTTTTTTCAAGCGGCGACTCAGCGCGCGGATCAGCACAAAGAATAACGGCACGAAAAAGATGGCCAGAAAGGTGGCCGCCAACATCCCGCCGAACACCCCGGTGCCGATGGAGTTTCGGCTGGCAGCGCCGGCACCCGTGGCAATGACCAGAGGTACCACGCCGAGAATGAAGGCCATCGACGTCATGACGATCGGACGAAATCGGAGCTTCGCCGCCTCGATCGTCGCCTCCAGCAACGGATGACCTTCCTCATAGCGTTTGTTCGCAAATTCCACGATCAGAATCGCGTTCTTCGCCGAGAGTCCGATCAACGTCACGAGCCCGATTTGGAAGTAGATATCGTTGGTCATGCCCTTGAGCCAGACTGCGCTGAGCGCACCGAAGAGACCGATCGGCACCGCCAGAATCACCGCAAAGGGGACCACCCAGCTTTCATACTGCGCAGCCAGCACCAAAAACACCATCAGCAACCCAAAGGCGAACGCATAGAGCGACTGACTGCCGACCATGCGCTCCTGATAGGAAATGCCGCTCCAATCGATCCCGTATCCCTGCCGAACCAGCACCTCTTTTGCCACTTGCTCGAGCGCATCGAGCACCTGGCCTGAACTGAATCCAGGGGCAGCCGCCCCCAGAACCAGTGCGGTATTGTACCCGTTGAAGTGCGTCACCGGATCGGGGCCGCTCGAAAACTCCGTGTTCACGACCGTATCCAAGGGAATCATGGTGGTGCCTTGGGGGCCGGTCGCCCGCACATAAATCTTGGAAATATCCTCCGGCGTGGATCGGTACTGCGCATCGGCCTCGGTCTGCACCCGGAAGACGCGACCGAACTTGATGAAGTCGTTGATGTAGAAATTGCCGAAATACGCCTGCATGGTATCGAACACTTCCGAGATCGGCACCCCCAATGCCTTCGCCCGCTCGCGATTCACCGTCGCAAGAATGCGCGGAGCGCTGACGCGAAAACTGGTGCCGATCGCGCCGATTGCCGGATTCTGCCGCGCCTTGCCGACGAACTCCTGGGCGGCGGCGGAGAACTTATTGAAATCCCCACTGCTCGGATCCTGCAGCTGCAGCGTAAACCCTCCCGTGGCACCGAGCCCTCGAATAGAAGGCGCATTAAAGGCCAGAATAAGGGCCTCCGGAATTTTGGCAAATTCTCCGAAGGCCGCGCCGATGAGAGCCTTTACATGGTGCTGCGGAGCCGTGCGCTCGTCCCAGTGCTTCAACGGCACGAACATCGTGGCGGCGTTCGGTCCCCGTGTATTGAAAACGAAGTTCTGGCCGGATAGGGCATCGGTTGAATGGATGACCGGGCTGGCCAGAAAATAACTCTCGATCTTGCTCAGCACCGCATCCGTCCGCTGCTTAGAAGCGCCATCGGGCAACTGCACGATGGTGATGAAGTAGCCCTGGTCTTCCTCCGGCAGAAAACTGCTCGGAATGACCCTGAACAACATGAACACACCGATCAACAAGACCGCGAACACCGCCACCGACGCGACACGTCGAGTCAGCGCCAGCCCCACCGTCGAGATATACCGCAACTGCATCCACGAAAAGAATCGATTGAAGAGGCCAAAAATTCCATGGTGCTGCTCCTCACCGGGCTTCAGAACGAGAGCACAGAGCGCGGGACTGAGGGTCAACGCGACAAACCCGGAGATAATGACCGCTATCGAAATCGTAATCGCAAACTGCTTATACAACTCGCCGGTGATGCCGCCCAGGAATCCGACCGGCACGAATACCGCACACAACACCAACACAATCGCAACGACCGGCCCCGTCACCTCTTCCATCGCCCGCTTGGCTGCAGGCTTGGCAGAAAGCCCTCCCTGGGTCATGTGCCGTTCGCAATTTTCCACGACGACAATCGCGTCATCCACCACGATGCCGATCGCCAGCACCATGCCGAACAGGGTCAAGGTATTGATCGAGAAACCCAGTGCCTGCATCCCGGCAAAGGTTCCGACGAGGGAGACCGGCACCGCCACGCCGGGAATCAACGTCGCGCGCCAACTCTGAAGAAAGAGATACACCACCAAAATGACGAGCACCATCGCTTCCGCCAACGTCTTCACGACTTCTTTGATGGAGACATCGATGAAGCGTGTCGTGTCGTACGGAATATCGTAGGACACGCCGGTGGGAAAACTCTTGGAGACCTCGGCCAGTTCAGCCCGAACCCGCTTCACCGTTTCGAGCGCATTAGCGCCGGGCGACAGGAAGGTGAGCAAAAACACGTTCGGCTTGCCGTTCCAACGCCCTTCCAGCGTATACGATTGTGCGCCCAGTTCGACGCGGGCCACGTCCTTCAAGCGGATCATCGACCCATTCGGCATGGCGCGAACGATCAACTCCTCGAACTCCTTCACCTCCGTCAATCGGCCCTGTGTGATGACGGGAATCGTCAGCTCCGTGCCCTTCAACGCCGGTTCACGGCCGATCGTCCCGGCCGGAAAATCCCGGTTCTGCTCACGCACGACGTTGGCGATGTCCGTCGGCGTCAAGCTGAGCTGAGCCATCCGGATGGGATCCAGGATAAGCCGCATCGAATAGTTCTGGGAACCGAACACCACTGCATTGCCCACTCCGCGCAACCGTTTTACATTGTCGAGCACGCGAAGAATCGCATAGTTCGACAAATACACCGTGTCATGCGTCGGATCGCTGGAGCTGAGCGCCACCACTGCCAACAAGTCCGGAGAGACCTTATTGATGCTGATACCCTGACGCACGACCTCGGGCGGCAGCTGCGGTTCGGCGAGTTTCACCCGATTCTGCGTTTGGACTTGGGCGATGTCTACGTCAGTGCCGATCTCGAAGGTCAGCTTGATCGACATGTGCCCGTCGTTCGTGCTGGTGGAATCGTAGTAGAGCAGGTTATCGATGCCCGGGAGCTGGACCTCAATCGGGCGCGCCACAGAGTCGGCGACGATCTCCGCGTTGGCGCCCGGGTAGTCGGCCTCGATCTGGACGACGGGAGGAGTGATTTCAGGAAATTGAGCGACCGGCAGCGCCTTCAGCCCTACCAAGCCGATCACCATGATGACGATGGACAGGACCGACGCAAAAATCGGGCGGTCGATAAAAAAATGGGAGATCACGAGGCGCGCTCCGGCTGCGGCTTGGCGGCAGTCGGAACGGTCGTCGCGGCAGGCGCAGGCACCGGCACAGGCTTCACCGGCCCGCCGGGCACGATCTTATGCAACCCTTCCACGATGATGCGGTCCCCGACACGCAACCCTTGCTCGACAATCCATTGGTTGCCTTGCCAGCTCGTCGCCTGAACCTCCCGCATCTCAACCTTGTCTTCATTCCCGACGACAAACACGATGGACCCTTTGGCGCCTTGCTGCACAGCACGCTGCGGTACCAGAATCGCGCCGGTCTTGACCGTCCCCTTGAAGCGGACCCGGACGAACTGCCCGGGCAGCAGCACGCGATCGTGATTGGGAAAGACTACCCGCGCCTGCCTCGATCCGGTATCGGTTTTGAGTCCGACATCCAACAGGTCCAACACGCCCTCTTGCCCATACGTCGTGCCGTCCGCAAAGGTCAACACGCCGCGCAATTGATAGACGCCGGGGTGCTGTATCCGTTTGGCCGTGCTGTCGCGCTGACGCTTCAACAGAAAACTTTCCGGGGCGCTGACGATCACATACATGGGATCGACCTGCTGAATGATCGTCAGGAGATCGGTCTGGGCCGACACAAGTCGTCCTTCATATACACGCGTCCGCTCGATCATGCCGCTGATGGGCGCCACGATCAGCGTGTTGTCGAGATCGAACTTGGCTTTGACCAGTTCCGCTTTGGCGCCTTCGAGGTTCGCCTTCGCGGCCATCTCCTCGGCCACCGCATCATCGACATCTTTTGTGCTCACGGCCTGCTCGGCCAGTAAGGGCTTCACTCTGGCCAAATTCTGCTTGGCCTGCACCAGTCGAGCCTCCGCCTGCGCCACCTTCGCCTTGGCGCTCAACATCGCGGCATGAAACGGCACCGGGTCGATCTGATACAGGCGGTCGCCTTTCTTGACGTCGCGGCCTTCCTTAAAGAACCATGCCTTGAGAATCCCTGTTACCTGCGATCTGATTTCCACCGGCCGCGAGGACTCCGACTGTCCGATGAACTCCGGCTCATCGGGCACGTCCTGCGCCGTCGCCACGACAATGCCGACCTCCGGAACCGGAGGAGCCTGGGAAGAACCGACATCCTGCTTACAGCTTGAGAGCAGCGCCAGCAGAAGACACCCGCACGTCATCGGGACTACAGTGAAAATATGCGATCGACTGGGCATGCTCGCTCTCCGATAGCAGCTCAATTTGACGTACTTGAAGTTTCTCGGAAACCCATCTTACTGATTGGTTTCTACGGAAGCAACGGAACCCGGACGCTGACGGAGGTTGGCAACCCGTCGCTCGCGCTCCCTACATAGATGGAGTCGTACCGTCGGAAGCCCTATGGAGTGAAACAGGAAGGGGACCGGTTGTGAGATCGGTAGCCGTAGTGAACAGCCAGATGGAGGGGAGGAGAAGAAGCGCCCTCCTCCTCCCTGCTGGCCTGCGCAGGCGAGTCACCGCCCACAACGGCCAGACGTCCTGCGACTGTCCGGGCGACGCTTACTTGATAACCTGCACCGTCTCGCGCAATTCTTTCAATTCAGCCGACAGCAGATCCAAATGCTGGTCGCGCTGAGGCTGATTGTCTTTGAACTTCCAGAGCCGCTTGAAGATCGCACTGAGTTCCTTCTTGTGCGTCACGGCTAAGGCATAGGCCGGAGTCTTACTTTGCGCAGCGGTTACGCCACAGAACGAATCATCCAAGGCATGGAACTGATTGTGGAGATCGTCGAACGCCGCATCGACACCTTTTCCTCCTTTGGCCTTCGAGGCCGTCGCTTCCATCATCGTGGCGAGGTTTGCGATGGTCTCGACGCCGCTCGCTCCCTTCGCCTGCGTGGCATAGTCGCCGGCCCTCGGGTAAAAGAGATAACTGCATCCGCTCAAGGTGGTCAGAATCAACGCCATCGCGAGCAATCCGATCGTTCTCTGCATAGAAGCCTCCCTTTGAATATTTGACCCCAGATAGATACACTGGCCGCCACACGAGAGCGAATGCCTCACGGCTTACGCGTATAGGTGATCTCCATCATCTTCGCTTCTTTGCCGTGCCCGTGGGTCCCATACATCTCGAACGTCTGTGTATTGTTGTCCAGCAGCTTCCAGATTGCGCGATGGTGCATCTGCCCGCCGCCCGGTTCAGGATGCGACCCTTTCAGCGTGATCGTCTTCCCGTCGGCACTCGCCGTTCCTTCCATGAGAAAGATGCCGGTTCCCATGGTGTCCATCCAGGCCGTCACATATTTGTTGGTCATGTTGTCGTAGGCGTCGATCCCGATGCCGGAAAAGGGCTGCCCCATCATCTGGCTCTTGAACTCCTGATAGAGAAAGCGTCCATCCAGCAGCATCTTCATCTCAGCGGTCCCGCTCGCTTCCGTGGGAGGTTTACCCGGCTCCATCCATTCCTTGGTCGTCGTCGTCCAGCTGCCGACTAAACCGGCAAACGTCTTGTGCGGCTCACCCGGCTGGGCCAACTTCTGCCACAGCTCCATCATTGCCTGCGGGTCCATCGGTTTGTCATGCTTCTTTTCTTTGGCCTCACCAACCGAGATGCTCATGATCAACGCAAGCGCGACCAGTGTCACCGTGATGTATCGCATAATGGCCTCCTGAGTGTGACTGAGATGGGTTGAGTATCTTCTTCTTGAACTATGCTCGCCTCATACGATCAGATCAAGCCTGACAATACCCAGGCGCAGTCATTTCTCGGCCAACGCCTTGAGAGAGGCCAGGCCATCCTCGAAATCCTTTCCGACCATCTTATCCATACTGTAAAAGACCCCTATGACTTTCATCATATAGGGTTGCGGGCCATACATTGCCCAGCGGACCTCTGTCGTGCCGACGCCACGGACCAATGCAAACTCAGCCCGATTGTGCGCCTCAAACGGTGCGAGAAAATCCAACTTGATCAGGATCTTCGACGAGGTCACCGACTCGAGTACTTCCATCCGACCAGTGCCCACATCTTTGTTCCCCTCCCACTCGAGGACTGCCCCTGTACCCTCCGGCGGGCCGCCGTGGCTTTTCTTCATCGTGGGATCTTTCTTTTCCCAGGGCGACCAGGCACTCCATCGATGGAAATCGTTGATGAAGGGAAAAACCTGCTCGGGCCACGCATGGATGACCGTTGACCGCTCCAGACGAAACGTGCTCGGTCTGGTCGCGGCATAGATCAACACCGCGACGACGAGCAGGGCAACGATGACCAGGATGATCTCCAACATGGCCCCCTCCTACTTCTGTTTAGTTACTTGTGCACGCAGCCGCTCTTCCTGCTCTCTGAGCTCAGGAGTCAATTCGGCTCCGAAATCGTCCGCCTCGAACAAGGGACGAATTTCGATTTCAGACTCTTCACCGGGCATCGGACTGGGACAACGCTTGACCCATTCGATGGCCTCTTCTTTGGATTTGCATTGCCACAACCAATAGCCGGCGACGATCTCGTTCGTCTCGGCGAACGGTCCGTCGGTGACGATCCGCTGGCTACCCGAAAACTTCACGCGTACGCCTTTCAAACTCGGGTGGAGTCCCTCACCCCCCAGCATCACTCCGGCCTGTACCAGCTCCTCGTTATATTTCATCATGGCGGTCAGCAACTCCTGGCTCGGCATCACACCCGCCTCTGAATTCTTGGTGGCTTTGACAAATACGATGAATCGCATGGAATGCGCTCCTTCCTCGGTGAAACGGTTGTGCAACGACCTCTTACCCGCACCGGCCGCCTTCTACCTATTCGTCGAACGCGCCGGTCCGAATTCGACAGGCAGTGACGTTCTGAACGGGATCAAGGATTTCAGCCGGGATTCGCGCAAATAGAGGCCCAGCCACACAAAGAGGCCCAGCGCAATCTGAAACACAACCGGCTCACCGATTCGCAGATGGGTGAGGATCGCCCCGCCGACGTAGCCGGTCAGGAGGATGGCGCCGATGACGGATGTGGCTGGAACGAGATATATCACGACACAGGCCAATTCGAGCACACCAAGGGGCGCACGTAACGACTCGGGAAGCCCCATGCGGACAAAACCTTCGATCACCTCCCTACCACCGATCAACTTCATCGTCGCGCTCACCGTCAGTAGGCAGGCAAGCAGACCGGAAATGACCCGTCCACCCCAGATCAGCTTCGTCCCCATGGTTGCGTCTCCTTGCCCTGTTGGCTGTTATCGTCCGTCATAGGCTCGTTGAACGCACTGCAGATCCGGCTTGGCCATGCTGAGAATCGCCGTCATGACCCGCTCCGACCTCGCCGCATCCTTGTCACGCAACATCTCATCCCACTGCGGCACCACAATCTGCCACGACAGGCCGTACTTGTCTTTGAGCCAGCCGCACTGTCCCTGTTCTCCGCCTCTGGACAGGGCCTCCCATAAGTAATCGATCTCTTCCTGCATCTCGCACTTCACCATCAACGACACCGCTTCGGTGAATTGAAAGATGGGACCGCCGTTCAAGGCCAGAAACTCCTGCCCGTCGATTTCGAACGCCACGGTCATCACCGAACCTTTCGGTCTTCCCGACACCTGTGCACCGGCCTCGCCATAGTAGGTGATGGGACCGAGCTTGGCCTTCTTGAAGGTCGCTACATAAAACTTCGCTGCCTCTTCGGCCCGATCGTCGAACCACAAACATGGCGCTATCTTTTGCATGACAGTTCACTCCTTCAGAACTGATAACGGTGATCGGTGCCCGACATATGACCAGTGCCCCTGTAACGATCGATGCAGGCTGTTCAAAATAGTCGTCCAGCAAGGCCGCAGCCGACGGAAGCGCCGGAGGCGTAGCCTCGGGGCTACGTTGAGGACGCCTCCGAGGCGAGAACGCCGCTGGCGGCTATTTTCAACAGCCTGCTTACCCGCCCGCCATCGCCCCGACGATCAATAACGGCTCAACGCCCGTCACGACAGACTCCGGGAGGGGACTGTCGGGTGACTCGTGCGACAGATCCTGCTCGCAGGCAAAGAACCGAATGAACGGCCGCCGCTTGTGCGTGACATGGTCGCGAATGGTTCCCCGTAACATGGGATATCGTGCCTCAAGTGCATCGAGCACCGCTCGCTGCGTCACCGGACCGGTCACATCCAGAGTCACCTCACCTGTCACACGCGCCAACGTCCGCAAATGTTGCGGCAATACGATTCGAACCATAGTTTGTCTCTCATTCCGTTTCCTGGACCACGTCTCTCGTGAAGCGTATCTCGTATCTCGCGAACCGTGAGAGTAACGTTCAGCTCCTCGCGGCCTCTCACCCATTGCGCCTCATCACGAGGCTGCTCAAAATGGTCGTTCAGCACGGCCGCACCTGATGATTTTTGGCGAACGCTCAAAACGTCTTTCCAGCAAGGCCGCAGACGACGGAAGCGCCGGAGGCGTAGCCTCGGGCTACGTTGAGGACGCTTCCGAGGCGAGAACGCCGCTGGAAGGCGTTTTCAGCGTCTCGCTATAGGGCTTGGACCTCTACGGATAAGACCCCAGGCAAATCCCGCACAATCGCCGTCCAGCTGTCGCCGCCGTCGCGAGACGCGTAGACCTGCCCGCCGGTCGTCCCGAAATAGAGGCCGCAGGGCTCAAGTGAATCCACCGCCATCGCATCGCGAAGAATATTCACATAACAATCCTGCTGCGGCAGACCCTTCGTGAGTGCCTCCCATTCATGGCCGCCGGTCTTGCTCCGGTACACGCGGAGCTTCCCCTCCGGCGGATAATGTTCAGAATCGCTCTTGATCGGCACCACGTACACGGTGTTCGGTTCATGGGCATGCACCGCGATCGGAAACCCGAAGTCGCTCGGCAAATTGCCGCTGACCTCGTGCCACGAGTCGCCGGCATCGTCGCTGCGAAGCACGTCCCAGTGTTTTTGCATGAACAGCACGTTCGGACGTGACGGATGCATGGCAATGCGATGCACACAGTGGCCGACTTCGGCATCCGGATCCGGCAGCTCATATTGCGACTGGAGACCGCGATTAATCGGTTTCCAGGTCTTGCCGCCATCGTCGGTGCGGAATGCGCCTGCCGCTGAGATGGCGATGTACATGCGATCGGGCCGGCTCTGATCCAACAGGATGGTGTGTAGGCACATCCCTCCGGCGCCGGGCTGCCAGAGATGGCCCTTCGCGCTACGCAAGCCCGGCAGCTCATTCCAGGTTTTTCCTCCATCCGACGATTTGAAGATCGCGGCGTCTTCCGCACCGGCATAGACCGTGTCCGGATCGGTCAGCGAGGGTTCTAGGTGCCAGATGCGCTTGAATTCCCACGGCTTCTGCGTGCCATCGTAATGCTGGTGGGTGGTCAACGGTTTGCCCGTTTCCGCCGACGCGTCATAGACGAACATGTTACTTGCGCCGTTGGGCATTCCGTCCGTCCCCATCAAATCTTCCGGTTTGGTTCCCGGCGGGTTCCAGGTCTTGCCTCCGTCATCCGAACGTTGAATCACCTGCCCAAACCAGCTGCTGGTCTGCGAGGCATACAACCGATCCGGATCGGCAGGCGACGCTTTCAGATGGTACATTTCCCAGCCGCCGAAGTGGGGCCCCTGCACATCCCACTGTTTCCGCGTGCCATCCGATGTGAGAATGAACGCACCCTTCTTCGTCCCGACAAGTACCCGTACCCGGCTCATATTCGACTCCTTTCATAGGCGCGCATCTCTCGCGCCACACAAGAGCTTATGGCGTATAGCCAATAGTAGGAACTACCGCCATCTGCTTGTTCGAGCTATATGCTATGCGCCATAGGCCATTAGCTCTCAGCACCTTGTTCACGGCAATCCGGTGATCTCCCGCACAGGCCGCACTTCCACCGTCCCGATTCGCGCACCGGGAACTTTCGCAGCGATCGCAACGGCTTCATCACGATCCTTCGCCTCGATCAGAAAATAGCCCGCCATCTGCTCCCGCGTTTCGATGAAGGGGCCATCGGTGACAATGGGCTTGCCTTCTCGAACCCGAACGATCGCCGCCGTGGCAGCCGGGTGAACCGGAGAGGCATGCACGTACTCCCCCTTCGCATCCAATTGGTGGCAGAGCCCGATCGACTCCGTCAGTAGGCCCTTCTTTGTTTCGTCGCTCATCTTCTCGAATGCCGTTTCGTCGTGATGAACCAGCAGGATAAATTTCATGCAGCGCCTCCACCAAGGCTCGTCGATCCGTTACCTCTGTCGACCGAACAGTCAGGCACAACCGCCCTCTTTAATCGGCCGCACTTCGATACTGCCGTACTGAGCGGCGGGAAACTTCGACGCGATCCGTACGGCGTCGTTGAGGTCCCGAACATCGATCAACAGATACCCGCCCAACTGTTCCTTCGTTTCGGCGAAGGGCCCGTCGGTCGTCGAGACTTTCCCGGCCCGCACCCGCACCGTCGTGGCCGTCTCGACGGGGTGCAGCGGCGAAGCCCCGAGAAGTTGACCGTTTTTCTGCAGTTCGTCGCAATAGGCCATGGACTCGTCCGACAATGAGACGCGTTCAGCCTGCGGCATTGCGTGGAGCGTCTTCTCTTCAACATAGACCAGGCAGAGATATTTCATGACAACTCCCTTCTCTATTCCTTCTGCAGCATTCTCACTTGGCGCGTTCGTTCATCTCCCATAGGGCAAAGGTATTGCCCTCGGTGTCCTGACAGATGGCGAAATAGCCCATGCCGGGCACCGCCGTCTTGGGAGTACAAATCGTTCCGCCGAGTTTATCGACCTTCTTCATCGCAACAGTCACCGAGGGCACGCCGACATAGTTGGTGATGGATTGTTGCGGATGCATGCGTGGCATCAGTCCGCCGTCGGGGGTCGCATCTTTGCCACCGGTATCGATGTGCCAATAGTCGTCGATAGCGGCCGGGATTTTCGCGAAGCTCCAGCCGAACAACGAGCCATAAAATTTCTTCGCCCGGTCGAGATCGTCGGCGGGCACCTCAAACCAGACGATACTGGCCGCCGCCTGCGGCTTCTTCACCGCCCGCTTCTTCGCCCTTGTTGCCATCATGTCCTCCTTCTGTTCGCCATCCCGTCACACAAGATAGTCGTCGGAAACGGACAAAATCGACATCGAATTCTTACCTGCCGCAACCATCCCGACTTCGATTCAGGATTAACAAGCCCGTGACATAAGATAGTCGTCAGAAAGGACCGAAATCGACATGGGCCCGGGAGGAGGTTAGTGGTGGTGTATCGGATCGAGACAGGCGACTAAAGCGTCAGTATTTCAGCAGATTGTGCCGTGTAAAAAGTTGTGGGAAGGGAGTAAGATTCGGCGCGGAGCGAGCTCTGAATAGATGAGTAAGCTCGATGAACGGAGCAGTTGGATGATGACCTCTGGGCAATTCACCACTTTGCAGCTTGGCAATGTGAGGGTTCATGAAAACAGGTAAAGGGCCTGAATTCGTACGTTTTCTTCTCCCCATCCTTTCGATTTTGCGAGAATCCGGTGCCACCGGCACACCTGGAGAGATTGTTGATCGTTCAATTGAACTCGCCGGCATTTCCGAGGAAGAGCAACAAGCAGTGAACAAGAACGGCCAATCACGAATCCGCAACCAGGTACACTGGGCACGACAATACTTAGTATGGGCCGGATATCTTGACTCATCGAGAAGAGGAATTTGGAGCCTTACGGAACTTGGGAGAACTATTGCCCTGCCGTCGCTTGATCCCCTGCACGTCTTCAAAACCGTTCAAAAGAACAGAGCCAGAGCTGACGGGAAAACAACAAGCACCAAAGAGCTTCCTGACCAGCCCGCACCGGAAGAAGAGGAACGTGTGCCACATCGTGTTCGCATCCTTGAGATTATCCGCTCTCTCCCACCCGATGGATTTGAAAGACTCAGTCAGAGACTTCTTAGGGAATCCGGCTTTCAGCACGTCTCTGTCACTGGTCGGGCCGGTGATGGCGGGATTGATGGGATCGGGACACTTTAAGTAAACCCCTTCGTAAGCTTCAGTGTCCTATTTCAATGTAAACGATATAAAGGTGCGGTGACACCCTCACAAGTTCGTGACTTCAGAGGAGCGATGATGGGCCGAGCGGACAAGGGTATAATCATCACGACCGGAACATTTACGCTTGAGGCCAAGAAGGAAGCGAGACGGGATGGTGTACCACCGATTGAGCTTGTGGACGGTGATACACTCCTTGAGATGTTTGAGAAGCTTGAATTGGGAGTTGTGCCGAAACAAACTTTCGATATAGACGAAAGATTTTTCGACGAGTTTCAGAAGTAGGGACCCAGCCGTACCGAACAATCATCCCAGAGAATACTCTTGTCTGACCGGAACGGCTTCTCACTGCTCCGCCTCTCTCAATCTCACTCCAAAAATATCCGCTCCGGTTCCTGCTGCGTGAGACTCAAAGCCTTCTCGTACGAGGCACAGGCTTCTGCGGTTCGCCCCAGTCGCCGGCAGAAGTCGGCACGGACTGCATGCGCCAGGTGATAGTTCACGAGTTCGCGGCGGGAGAGAATGGCATCGACAGCTCCACCGACGAACCGCCACACATCGCCACTGCGCCAATATCCATTCAGCTCAAGAGGTTTGAATCCATGCACGCCTGAGGTATACTGAGTCATGCCTTTCAACCTCCCCCTCAAAGAGATGACGCTCCACGAGAAGCTCGCCGCCATGGAGTCACTGTGGGAAGATCTCGCTCGTACGCCAGAAACCATCGAGTCTCCTGCCTGGCACAAAGACATCCTTGATGAGCGTCAAAAGCGGCTCGCCACGGGACAGTCTCAGTTCAACGATTGGGAAAAAGCGAAAGCCGACATCCGTAGCATGCTGCCGTGAGGATCGAGATCCTCGATGAAGCCCGTGAGGACTTGATAGAAGGCTTCCGTTTTTACGAAACGCGAGAACCTGGTCTCGGATCGTATTTCATCGACTGCCTCTTTTCCGATATTGACTCACTCCTCCTCTTTGCCGGTATTCATCCGGTTGTGTGCGGCTACCATCGGTCCCTTTCCAAACGCTTTCCCTGCGCCGTCTATTACAGCATTGAAGGAGACTTGGTTCGCGTGTTCGCCATATTGGACTGCAGAAAAAATCCACTGTGGATCAGGAAACGATTGATCGGGAGCGACTAACCACCTCGTGGAGGCATGGCACCTTAACCCGCATTATTCATGAGCACTTCTGCTGCAATCGCCGATTCACTGCTACGACGGGCCTTCGGCCGGCGGGCTCGCCCCTCGGACCCTCAACGTACTGCACGAGTACGCGTCGGGTCCTCCCGGCTCCGCGCGCCGGTCTCGCCACGTGACTCGACAATTTCGCGACGAACCGTCATGAATAATGCGGGTTAAGACCTCACTCGCCCACCTCCCTCAACCTCTTTGCCAGAAACCTCCGCTCCGGTTCCTGCTGGGTGAGGCTCAACGCCTTCTCATAAGAGGCGCGGGCTTCTGCGGTTCGGCCCAGTCGCCGGCAGAGGTCGGCGCGGGCAGCATGCGCCAGGTGATAGTTCACGAGTTCCCCGCGGGAGAGTATCGCATCGACCAGGGACAGCCCCGCCGCCGGGCCGTCGCGCATGGCCACAGCCACCGCCCGGTTCAACTCTATCACGGCTGACGACTCCGCCTGCACCAACAAATCGTAAAGACCGACGATCTGTGCCCAGTCCGTCGATGCAGCATCGGGCGCCTCGGCGTGCACGGCCGCAATCGCCGCCTGGATGACGTAGGGACCGACCTGGCGCGACGCAAGCGCCCGTTCCACCAAGGCTGTTCCTTCGACCATCTGCGCCCGGTTCCACAACGAGCGATCCTGCTGCTCCAGGAGTATCAGATCGCCGGACGGCGAAGTGCGCGCGGCGCGCCGCGAGTCGTGGAGCAGCATCACCGCCAGCAGTCCAAGGGCTTCAGGCTCCGGCAGCAACCCGATCAGCAGTCGCCCCAAACGAATCGCTTCCCCGGACAGATCATGCCGCGTGAGTGAGTCCCCGGACGAAGCGCTGTACCCTTCATTAAAAACAAGGTACACGACCCGCAACACCGCATCCAGCCGGTCAGACAAGTCGGCCGCCGACGGCACCTCATAGGGAATGCGGGCGTCACGGATCTTCCCTTTGGCCCGCACGATGCGTTGCGCGATGGTGGCCGGCTTGCTGAGAAAGGCGCGCGCGATCTCATCGGTGGTGAGGCCGCAGACTTCGCGCAACGTCATCGCAACCTGCGTCTCGGGAGACAGGGCCGGATGGCAACAGGTGAAGATCAATCGCAGCCGGTCGTCCTCGACCGCCTCATCGCTCCACTCCTCGGGATCGTTGGTGCTGAGTTCCAGGTGTCTGGCAAGTTCCGTCAATGAGGCGTCGAACCGGGCGCGCCGACGCATGCCATCGATGGCCTTGAAGCGGCCGGTCGAGACGAGCCAGGCCCTCGGATTAGCCGGCACTCCCTCCCGCCCCCATTGCTCCACCGCCACGGCAAAGGCATCGTGCAAGGCCTCTTCCGCCGTATCGAAGTCCCCGAGCAGACGAATTAAGGTGGCGAGCACCTGGCGGCTGTCCGAGCGATACACCGACTCCACCAACTCGCGCACCTGCCTGGATTGCTCCTCACTCACGGTCCGAGTGCCTCTCAGCCAAGCAAACTTAAGCAGCCTTTCGCGTCGACTCGCTCATCTTCACGTCCGGCCCAACTGCGCCTTGGCAGACGGACTCATCATCTCCGGCTTCCAGGCGGGCTCCCACACGAGATCCACTTCCACTGAACGCGCCTCCGGCAACTCGCGCAGAATCGCCGCATGCACCATCTCCATCAACAACTCTTCCATCGGGCAGGCGGGCGTCGTCATCGTCATGGCCACATGAACCTGACCGTCCCGCACCTCGCTGCCGTACACCAATCCAAGATCCACGATATTGATCCCTAGCTCGGGATCGACCACCTGCCGCAGGGCGTCGAGCACTCGTGGATCGGACGCCGCACCGTGATGCTCCGTCGTCATTCAACTGCTCCTTTCACCGGCGAAGCCGCCGTCTGCATGTTGCCCACATCACGACACCCGGGCTTGCACTGCCCCCGCTCGCTCCGGCGGGCTCCGGAGCGCCGACACCGTGTTGACGAGAAACAGGAGCAGCGTCACAGCGTTAAACAGGCCGCCGACCTGACGACCGGCACTCCACCCTGCCGCATCACCGATGAGACGCACGACCAGAGTGACTTGCAACAGGACTACATGTGCATAGAACAGCGGCCGATAGGTCATTCGTGCGCCGAGCACCGCCGGAAAGATGATCGGCGCATGGGCGAAGATCATCGCAAACACGAACCCGAGAAAAAAGGCATGCAGGGTCGCGTCATACTGCGGACCGACGGGAACACCGCCGAACCACATGGCGAACAGCCCGCTGATGCCGAGCCAGACATACCCGCTGAGGAGACAGATCGCGATGAATCGCGTCAGCCCTATTTGCTTGACGGTCCGCCTGGCGATGTCATGGCGTCCCAACCATGCCGCAAGACCGGCGAGCCCCACTCCAAACAAGCGAACGCCCCCGTCAAACGACCAGCCGAGGAGCAACAGCCCCGTGAGCAGGATCCCGAGCAGCAACAGAAACGTCGCCTGCGCGGCTCCGGTTACTTGCTGCAACCGGGCCAGTTCCAGGCGCTCACCGGCAATGGTCACCACGAGAAACGCCGCCCACCAGAACACGACCAGAAAGACGGGCCACCCGAGACACCAGAGCAGATTGCCCAACGCCCAGACAATCGCCCCGCCACCCATCGTGAACGTGTACAGCGCCGGATGCCGGCGAATGATCGCCGCAAAGATCGCCACCAGCCCGAGGCTGCCGGCAAGGATCGACCATTGCGCCGCAAGAAGCGGAACCCCGACAATCAATCCTACCCCGCCGAGTCCGGTCAGCAGCGGCGCGGCATAGGCCCAGGGCCGGCCCAGAGCCACCGCACGCTCCAAGCTGATCAGCGTACCCAGAAAGCCGGACACCATGAGCGGCCCATGCAAGGAGGAAAATCCAGGTCGCGGGAGCAGCACATCCCACCCGAGCCGCGCAAGCCCCGCCCAGAGTCCTGTGAGCAACGCGAGCATCCCCAAGGCCAGGAGCGGAAGACGGTGAGGATGTCGGACAACCATAGACGCGTGAACTTTCTGTCAGGATTTTCGCATCGGAGGCACCGGCACATTTCCGCCGATGTCCGCATCCATGCGATAGCCGGCCCGCTCCAATGTGCGGCGCAGCGTGGTCATCACCGCGGGGCTGTCGGAATGGGGCATCACGGCGACCGAAGGGGCGGCGTGCAAGTCCTTCAGCAGTGACTCGGCGTCGGAGCCTGCCAGCTGATCGCAGAGATCGTAGACACCGCCCGGTCCTTCTTCCAGCACATTGTGGTTCATCAGCAGGCGCCGGATGGTCGCCAGGATCGCAGGGGTTGGAGTGGGCATAAGCAACGTGGCCAGCGCGCCGTGATCGAGTCGAAGCTTGGTGGCGATCGGAAGCGGTGTGCCGCCACGCCATCGCTGGACGGCAGGAAATAGTATCTTCTCCTCCATGCCGATGTGCCGAAGCAGTCCGGCACGGAATTGATCGTAGACCTCGCGATTGACTCGGGCCGGTTGGGCCGCCGCCGACTGCAGCAATGCGTCGAGCCGTCGATGGTCTTCGGCAAGGAATTGCGCGAGAAGGCCTGCCTCCCTGCCCTCCTGCTTCATATCCCGGCTCCCGTCATGCCGCACTCTTTCCCGGGGTCCGTGGGTCAGCCGCGCCCCGCCTTCCGGGGCTCTGCCGGAGCTTGCCCCGGCTGTTGCTGGGCCGTATCGAGCGGTGACCACCCGCCTCCCAGCGCTTTATATAATTGGACGACCGACACCAGCTGTAACCGGTGGGTGCTGGTTAGTGCCAGTTCCGCCTCGAACAGATTGCGTTGCGCCACGAGGACGTCGAGATAGTTCGCGAGTCCTCCTTTATACCGCAGATTGGCCAGACGCAGAGCCGAGCGCAATGCGTCCACCTGCTCCACCTGCGCGCCCCGTTGCTCCCGCACCGTTCGCACGGCAACCAGCGCATCCTCCACTTCACGAAACGCCACCAGCAACGCCTGCTCATACCGTGCCAGCGCTTCACGGCTCTGCGCTTCAGCCGCGTCCTGCTGAAAACCGAGGATCTGAGCATTCAGCAAGGGACCGGCAAGCCCGGGACCTGCGGTACCGAACGCCGTCTCATTCGCCACCAAGCGGGACAACTGCGGACTGGCGACACCGAGAATTCCCGTGATGCTGAGTTTCGGAAACCGGTCCGCCTTCGCCACACCGATTCGCGCCGTGGCCGCCGCCAATTCCTGCTCCGCCTGCACGAGATCCGGGCGACGCTGCAGCAATTCCGAAGGAAGACCGGCCGGCACCTCCGGCGGCATCACTTGCTCGGTGAGAGAGCGGCCTCTCGGAATCCGACCAGGCGCACGGCCCAGCAACACACTGAGCTGGTTTTCTTTCTGCACCATCTGCCGGCTCAACTCTGCCGCCCGTGCCGCGGCGTTGGCGCGTTCCGCCGCAAACTGGTCCGCGTCGATTTTGGAGATCATGCCCTCTCGCAGCCGGGCCTCCGCAATCCTGACCGATTCGTCCCAGGACTTCAGCGTTCGTTGCGCCACGGCCAACTGCATGTCGAACTGCAGCATGTCGAAGTAGGCTTCCGCCACGCCGCTCACCAGTTGCAGGACGACCGCTCGTCGTGCCTCCTCGCGCGACAGAAGATCGCCTCGCGCCGCTTCGTTGGATCGACGAATCCGCCC
This sequence comes from uncultured Nitrospira sp., assembly GCA_902500715.1. Lineage (GTDB taxonomy): Bacteria > Nitrospirota > Nitrospiria > Nitrospirales > Nitrospiraceae > Nitrospira_A. The sequence goes on from CABVRO010000009.1 coordinate 34,648, forward strand.
CCAGATATCGATCTCCCAGGACAGATTCCCCTGGAGATAGTAGTTGAACGGATTGGGAAAGCCCGGAAACAGAAAGTTTGCCTTGCGGCCGAACAAGGGCGCGTTGGACGTGAGATCGGCCTTCGGCGCGAAATCCATTTTTGCGATCAACATGCGGGCCTGAAAATCTTCGACCGACGCAACCGCCCGTTTCAGATCTTTATTCTCAGCCAGCGCCACTCGAATGAGACGCCGCAGTTCTTCATCCTGCAACAGATCCCACCAGGGCAGGTTGGCGAACGACTCGGTTTCCTGCTGCGTCGCCGCCATGCGGAACCGGTCCGGCACAGCGAGATCGGGACGGGAGTAATCCGGCCCGATGGCACAGGCACTCAGGAAAACGGAACTGAGGAGGAGAGCTACAATGCGCATGCGATGACCGTCCTATATCGTCTCACAGCGGACGGATGGGGTGGCCTGGCCGCTTCCCGCCCCTGTGATTTCTGCCACGATGTGTCTAGTGCAGCACCCGTTCGCGACCAAGACAGCACCCTCTCGCCACATGCTGCTCAGCAGGGTCCTGCCCTCCTCGGCAATGAAGGTGATGCCCGTCAGTTCCACCACGGGGGCGAACGTGCCGGCTTGCTTGATCTGCTGCCACACCCGTTCGAGTTCAGTCACCCAGGGCCCGCTCAGACTCCCTTCCAAGGTCAGACGCGCGGAATCGGAAGTCTGCTCGGACGTAATCTTCAGCATCGTGCATGTCCTCCTGTTGCCCTCAACGAGCCGGGATCAGTTCATCCCTTTGCCGCCGCCAACTGCAACGCACCCGCTTCGGACTCTTCCACATCCACCGCCGGCTGATGTCGGGCCGCGATCAGCGAATAAAACACCGGCACGACGAACAGCGTGAAGAGTGTTCCGACCGTCATCCCGGTCACCAACACCATCCCAATGCTGTTGCGGGCCGCGGCGCCGGGTCCCGAGACGAGCACCAGCGGGAGATGCCCGAAAACCGTGGCCGCCGAGGTCATCAAGACCGGGCGCAATCGCGTCAGGGAGGCTTCGCGCAGAGCGGCCGTCTTCGACAGCCCTCGTTCTTGCAAGGTATTGGCGAACTCCACGATCAGAATGCCGTTCTTCGCAATCAATCCCACCAGCGTAATCAGCCCGACCTGCGAATAGATGTTGATGGTCGTCAGGTCGAGGAAACTGAACACCAGCGCGCCTGAGATCGCCAGCGGCACCGAGCCCAGCAGGACGATCAGCGGGTCCCGAAAACTTTTGAACTGAGCCGCGAGCACGAGGTAAATCAGCACCACCGCAAAGCCCAGTGTCACCGTCAAGGCCGAACCTTCGTGGCGGATCTGGCGCGATTCTCCCGCAAAATCGAGCGCCACCCGTGGACCGACGGCCGAGGCCGCCGCAGTTTCCAGAACGCGCAGCCCCTCCTCCTTCGTCACCCCGGGCTTCACCCCGCCGAAGATCCGCACCGCATTACGTTGTTGGAAACGGTTCAGCGTCCGCGGCGCAGTACTCGTCTCAATATGCGTAAACGTCGAGACCGGCACCAGCTGGCCGCTTGGTGTCTTGATCTTGAGATCGAGCAGCGGGTCCAACGTCGCGCGATCCTTGTCGCCGATTTGAGGAATGACCTTGTAACTGCGGTCGTAAAAATTGAACCGATTCACATAGGCCCCGCCGAGCAGCGTCCCCAGTTCCTGACCGACCCCGGCCAGATCGAAGCCCAGGTCGGCGAGTCGCTCGCGATCGAGCACGACCCGCGCTTCAGGCAAATCAATCTTCAGGTCGGTGTCGACATACAGGAACTTGCCGCTCTGCCAACCGGCACCCAGGACCGCGGCGGTCATCTCCAACAGTTGCTCGGCAGGCACTTCGCTCGCCAGGATCAGTTCCACATCATATTGCCCGGGCGTCGGCAATGGCGGATCAAGGCGCGGGAACACCCGCAGACCGGGGATCTGCGACACGGCGCCGAAGACTTCGCCGTACATCAGCTCGGTCGAGCGCGTCCGTTCCCGCCAGTCCTTGGCCACCAGGCCGCCGAAGCCGCCCCATGACGAGGTCAGCGACCACATGAACCGGGCTTCTGGAAACGCCCGGATCGCTTCGACCACTTTCAGCGAATCACTGTTCGTCGCCGCCACCGTCGAGTCCGGCGAAGCCTCCAGAAAGAGACTGATATGACTTTGATCCTCCACGGGCGCCAATTCCTGTCGTGAAAAGAGATACAGCGGAACGGCCGCAACCATGATGAGCAGCGATGCCGCGACGATCGCCCAGCGCATCTCCAACGCGCCGTCGAGCAGCCGCCCGTAGACCGTACGCGTCACGTCGAACCCACGATTGACCAGACGGGTCAGCTTGCCCTCTTTCCCTTCCGGGTGGACGAATCGCGAACTCATGACCGGCGAGAGCGTGATCGCCACGACACCGGACAGCACGACTGCGGCCGCCAGGGTGATGGCAAACTCCAGAAACAGCGAGCCGGTCAGACCTCCCTGAAAACCGATCGGAGCATAGACTGCGGCCAGGGTAATGGTCATGGCAATGATAGGCCCGACCAATTCGCGCGAGCCGATCAACGCCGCCTGAATCCTCGACTTTCCTTCGCGCACATGCCGTTCGACGTTTTCCACGACGACGATCGCGTCGTCCACGACCAATCCGACCGACAAGACGATCGCCAGAATCGTCAGCAGATTGAGGCTGAAACCGAACGCAAACATAAAGACGGCAGCCCCGATCAGCGACACCGGCATGGCCACCAGCGGAACCAGCGCGGTCCTGATCGATCCCATGAACAGGAAGACCACCGTGGCCACGATCAGAATCGTTTCTCCCAGCGTCTTGGTGATCTCCGTCAAAGCGCTTTCCATGAACATGGTGCCGTCCCAGACCAGCTGCATGTCGATATCTTTCGGCAGGGTCGGCCGGATACGATCCATTTCCTCCCGCAACCGGTGGGCCACTTCAATCTCGTTGGAGCCGACCAGGGGCCAGACCCCGAGGTACACCCCCTCCAGGCGGTTGTACTTCGCCACCATCTCCGCTTCTTCAGCGCCTTTTTCCACTCGCGCCACATCCCTGAGCCGCACGATGGCGCCGCCACGGTCCGCCACGATGAGTTCCTGAAACTCGTTCACGGAACGCAGGTCGGTATTAGCCAGCAGATTCACCTGCACGAGGTTGCCCTTGGTCCGGCCGACGGCGGCCAGGTAATTATTGCGCCGCAACGCGGCCTGCACATCGCCGGGAGAGAGGTTGTAGGACGCCAGACGATCGGGATCGATCCACACGCGCATGGCGATCTGCCGTCCACCTTCAATGGTGACCCGCTGCACCCCGGTCAGGGTGGCCAGTTGCGGCTGCAGGGTTCGCAACAGCCAATCCGTCAGCGCCGGCACGGTCCGCTCCGGAGACGTGAAACTGAGATAGAACGACGCATAGGGGCGATCGGCACGCTGCACTTCCACCGCCGGAGGTTCCGCCTCAGCCGGCAGCTCCGACCGGACCTGTTGCAGCCGCGCCGTCACTTCAGCGAGTGCCGCCGTGCTGTTGTGGTTCAGCTTCAAATGCACCGTCACGGTGCTGACGCCGGCGCGACTGGTGGATTCGAGATAATCCACCCCGCTGATCGCCGACACGACTCGCTCGATCGGCGTGGTGAGAAATCCCCGCACCGTCTCCGCCGCGGCTCCGTAATAGACCGTCGTAATAATGATCGAGGAGCTCTCGATCTTCGGATACTGTTGCACCGGCAGCGTCGCCAGCGCCCGCCAGCCCACAAGGACGATCACCAGGTTCACGACCACGGCCAGCACGGGGTGCTTGATAAAGATGTCGGTAAATGAGCGCATGGGCCTGCTCCCCTGAATTACTGTTGGCTGAGAAGACGGTCCGGATCTAATTTGCGTTCTGGTTCACCGGCGGCGACCACGAGCACACCGTCGCGCAACTTGAACGCCCCCGACGCGGCCACCCGCTCACCGGCGTTCAGACCGTTATGGATGACGATGTCGTCACCGAGCATCGTCCCGCTTTCGACCTGGCGCACATGGGCGCGCTGTTTATTTTCGCGGTCCGGCTCAATGACAAAGACCTGATCGCCACCCGGACCCTTTTTCAACGCATTCACCGGAACCGCCACGGCCTTGCGCGCCAACCCTACCGGCACCCTAATCCGCACGGCCGCACCGGGAGCCGGCATGCTGGCGGAATGCTCGATCCTGGCACGAACCATGGTGTTGCGCGTGGCGGGGTCGATGCGGGCATCGATCGCCACAATCCTGGCGGCCACTGGGGAGGAGTCACCGGTGAAGACCTCGACGGTCGCCCCTTGCCGCAATCCGAGCGCGACGTGCTGCGGAACCGCAAAGTCCACATGGACCGCCTCGTCGATGCCCTGCAGTGTAGTCAGCTGCGTGCCTTCGTTGAGATATTGCCCGGGATGCACATCGGCCAATCCCACACGGGCACGGAACGGGGCACGGATCGTCTTGCGGGCGATCAAGGCCTTCGTGCGCGCCATCTGAGCCTGCGCCACATCGAGGTCTGCGCGGGCCCGGTCGACTTCCTCCTGAGCCGCGGCTTGGTCTTGCGTCAACGCCCGCCGACGATCCAGCACGGTCTTCGCCAGGACCGCCTGAGCCTGTTGGGCCCGCAAGTCCGCTTCTTCCACCGACACATCGAGCGCCACGAGCACGGCCCCGGCCTCGACCGTCTGGCCGGGCACAAACTTGACCTGGCTGACGGTGCCGGCCAGTTCGTTCCGCAGCGTGATCGAGCGCAACGCCAGCACGGTGCCGATAGAAGTGGCCGTCTGATGATGCTCGACATCCCTGGCGACGGAGACAGACACCGATTCCATCGGTTCGGGCTGGTTCGCCGAGGCCGCCGCATTCGCTTGGATGCTGCCGTACTTCCACGCAGCCAGGCCCACACCGACCGCAGCTACGGTCAGGAGCAGCAACGAAGACCCGATCCAACTTCGACGATTCATGACAGTTGCCCTCCCGGCAGGTTGCAGATGGACCTGAGACTCTCCCGTTCCATCACAAGAATTCGTTCCTCTGCAAATAGCAACGACTGTTCCTGTCTCGCCATCGGACGCATTCCAATCTAAGTGCGCATTCGAATGGAGAAAATATTCTCTCGTCCGCCCGTGCTTCGTTCATGGCTGAGGTGGATGACGAAGTCCGCCTGCCTGCCATTCGGCATCTGCCGAAATAACGGCAGCGGCCAATGACCTACAGCCATGCAGACTGATGAGTCGTCCGATGTCAGCGTACCTGTTCCGGTTCACTCTCAGTCCTCGTACGGAACGCCTCGATAGACAGAATGTTGTATCGACGCCGTAGTTCCTCAACCTGTTCACCCATCACAGGCCAATAGTCCCAGCCGTGATTGAGGTCCACGTTCATGGCCGCGCCGCGGCGCATGGCGATCAAAGCCTTCTCCGGATCGAAGAATCCCGTTCTGGCCGCAGTAATCGGCGTCATACGGATACCGACGTGAAACTGGAGCAGCACAAAAAATACGAAGAGGAACGGATCACGCCGCTGAAAGCCCGCACTGAAGCAGGCCACTTGCACTTCCTCCTCGGGCGCCGTGCCGTAGCCGGACAAGATGTGGGCACAATCGTGAAACAGAATGGGTTCGGGCGCTCCACCCTTCTCTCCCGGCAGCGCGAAGCCGTTTTTCCGGCAATACTCCCAATAACTCCGCCCCAGCGAACCGGCCGGATACTGCTCCAGGGCCTGGTAACGCGCGGCGACGGCCGGATCTTCATACTTGCCGATCATGCCGGCAGCGAATTTTGCAAGCCCCCGCAGTCCTTCCTGCTTCCAAATCTCGGCCACCTTTTCCCTGAGCCAGAAGCGCCGGGCCAGGTCGAGACGCAAATGAAACAACTCTCGCTTGACGACATGCCGAAGATTCGCGACCTCGGGCGCCGCGACCTGGAGAGAGGCAGCAAATCGTTCGACCAGTTCGGCTTCACGTGGACTGACCTCACGATCGATCAGCGACATCACGACCAGCCCGTTGACCAACTGGCGTCTGATTTGCGGATCGGGCAGGTTCAACGCCAACTCTTCCGGGGTAATCGGTTCCAGTGCCTCCGTCTGATGATGTGTGCCGAACACCCGCTGGACCGCTGCCATGACCTGCCGTTCGGACTCGTCGAGCGTGCCGTCGGCCAGGGCCACGGTTTTCATCGCGCGCAGTCCCCAATAGGCCTGTTCCGGGGTCGGTATTTTCAATTCCATCTTGTCCTCCGTTCTCAAGACGGTGGTGTTTGCTCCCCGCACCTACTTCACGACGACCTGGGCCGACGCTCCAGTCACTTTGTGCGTCGATGCGACCGCAGCAGTCGCGAGAGCAGACAAAGCGTGACGGTCATTCGGCAGGATGCGGACCTCTTCGATCAAATCGCCGCAGGCGGCGCAGGTCCAGGCAGTGATGGCCAAAGATCCACTGTCGTCGACCACAGTGCGAACCGGTTTCGCGACTCGATCGTCCTGTCTGTGTCGGCAATTCGTCCGGCGCGAGGTTGCGGCAGTAACCGTGTATACGAACCATCGGTTGTTTATAGATGACATAGGGCGCTCCTCTCATCGCTATGAATGAACAGTCAGTTCGTGCGGGGATTTCAATGGAAGAAAGCATAGACCGTTCCAGCGAGGTGAATCCCTGACTTGCAGAGAGACTGCTTTCAGGACGGGAAGTTACGCAGTGAGGAGCGAGGGTGTCGAAACGATAAGAATCTGGTGCCGACGGAATGACTGCCGAGATGTCGGCAGCTGTCGAACGATCGGCGCTACCGCGGGCGCGCGATGCCGAGCTTTTGCATTTTTGATTGAAGGGTGGTTCGCTTCATTCCCAAACGAGCCGCAGCCCCGGCGTCGCCGCCGATGACCCAGTTCGTCTCTCTCAGCGCCTTGAGAATGTGCTCGCGCTCGGCGTCCTCCAGCGTCGTGGCCGATCCGTTCCCCACCGGGGCAGTGCGTTTCAGTTCCGCGGTGGAGACGAACAGCTCCGAGCCGGAGGACAGGATCACCGCCCGTTCGATGTAATTTTCCAGCTCCCGCACATTGCCGGGCCAGGAATAGGCCTGAAGCGCTTTCATGGCCTCAGCCGGAACGGTTTCGATCCGCCGCTTCATGCGCGCGGCGAACTTCTGGACGAAGTGCCGGACCAGCAGGGACACATCTTCCGTCCGTTCGCGAAGCGGCGGCACCGTGATCGGGAACACCTTCAGCCGATAGTAAAGATCGCTGCGGAATTTCTGATCCTCCACCATCTGGCCAAGATCCCGATTGGTCGCGGCGATCACCCGGACGTTGACACGAATGGTTCTGGTGCTCCCCAGACGTTCGAACTCCTGCTCCTGCAACACACGCAGCAGCTTGACCTGAAGCTCCAACGGAATCTCTCCCACCTCATCCAGAAAAATCGTCCCGCCGTCGGCCAATTCGAACCGCCCGATCTTCGTTGCGATGGCCCCGGTAAACGCTCCCTTTTCATGTCCGAACAGTTCGCTCTCCAGCAGGCCGGTGGGAATCGCGGCACAATTGAGTTTGACGAAGGTTCGTTCCCGTCGATCGCTGAGACTGTGCAAGGCCCTCGCGATCAACTCCTTCCCGCTGCCCGTTTCACCGAGTATCAGCACAGTGGAATCGGTAGTCGCGACGGTCTGCACCTGTTTGAGCACCTGTTTCAGGGCGCGGCTGTCTCCGACGATTTCTTCGAAGTTGTACGACGTTTGAATTTCTTCCTGGAGATAGACCTTCTCCTTGGCAAGCTTATCCTTGAGCGCGGCAATCTCCCGGAACGCGAGCGCATTTTCCACCGCAATGGCGACTTGCTGCGCCACTTGGGCCAGCAGCTGCACGTCCTCCTCTCCAAATCCATCGTCTCTCCGCCGACCGACATTCAGCGCCCCCAGCGCACGGTTATGGGAGAGAAGCGGAACGGAGCAGAACGACTTGACCCCGCGATCCAGCAATTCTTGAGCGATGGGCGACATTCCCGCCATCTCTCGTAACTCCTGCTCGCCGAACAACGCCGCCCGGCCCGTCGTGATGGCCTGACAGGAAGGAGACCGCGAACTTTCTTCGATCCGCCCTTCTTCGATGAAGCTTTCGTTCCGTTCGAAATCCAACACATGGATGCGCCACCGTCCCGTCTCGTCGTTGCAGAGAAGCAGGCTGGAGCCGTCGTGTTGGATCACCCGGCGGAGGCAGGCGCTGACCGTGGGAAAGAGTTGTTCCAGATCCAGGTGGGATACCACCGCATTGTTGACTTCGAGCAACAGGCGCTGGCGATCGCGTTCCCGCGTCAGTTGCGCCTGATAGCTCAAGGCCGTTTCACCGGTGAGCGCGTTGTCGAGGGCCACCGCCACCTGTTTGGCCACCTGCTGCATGAGGACGATCTCGCGCTTTTCATAGACCCGCGACTGAAGACTGCCGAACCCCATGGCGCCCAGCCGGCGCTGAGCCGTCGTGAGCGGCACGACACAAAACGACCGCACGCCGTTCTCGCGAAACAGCGTCATCAATCCGGGAAAGCGAGTTTCCGTCTCCACGTCATGTACCGTCAGCGGCTGCTGGGTCTTCCACACCAAGCCGCCCGGCGATTCCTCGATGGGCGTTTCGAGCCCGGGGCGAATGGTCGACGGCTCCGAAGTCACCAGCAGCCACAAGCGCATCTTGTCCGTTGCGGGATCATGGAGCACCGCATTGATGAAATCGAACGGCACGAGTTGGGGGAGCCGCCCGGCCAAGTCCTCGAGCAGCCGGGTAAGATCGCGATGGGAAGCGATCGATTCCGTCACGTCCAGCAGCAACTGCAACCGGTCGCGCTCGTCGCTCAAGGCCTGGTGATGCAGCACGTTGTCCACGGCGACGGCGACCAGTTTGGCGACCTGATTGAGAAACTCCACATCGGCATCGCCGAACGCGGAGGTTCTCAGACTGCCGAATCCGATCGCGCCGAGTCGCCGCATCGCCGTGGTGAGGGGACAGAAGCAGAGCGATTGCACGCCGATGCTCCGGAGCGCGCCGAGCCCGGGCTTGTACCGCGTTTCATCGGCCAGCGACGGGATCATCAACGGCTGCTGATGCGACCAGACCCAGCCGCTGGCGGACTCCTCCATCGGGATTTCCATGCCGTCCAGCCGGTTCGTTACCCCCCGCGCCTCAACCGTTTCAAGCACATGCACCTTCATGACCTGCTTCGCCGGATCGTGCAGCACCAGGCCGATGAAATCGAAAGGGGCGACAGCGGGCAGCCGTTGTGCGAGGTCTCGAAACAGGGCCGGGAGATCCCTGTGCAGAGAGATCGCCTCGGCCACCTGCAACAGGGCCTTGCGCGGATCGGCGGCACTCGTTTCGAGTTCGGTCGGAAGGGTGTCTCGCATGAAGAATAGTATGGAGATTCTCGGGGGCAAGACGCAACTGTTGAATAGCGAACCTCCTCAGCGCTCTGGCGGGGAAACGAGAATCGCCACGGCTCGATCGAAGACCCGCACGGATTCCTCCCGGACGAGAAAGAAGTGTCAACTTTACAGATCCTGAGGGGCAGGCTATCATCGTCCGAGTTTCATACGTACCTTCACCCAAATCAGCAAGGAGACACCGATGGGCTGGATCGTCGTCGTCGCGCTGGTGCTGTTCGTGATGATCGTCATCGGCATGTATAACTCGCTCGTCCGTCTCCGCGCCGCCTGCGACAGCGCCTGGGCCGATATCGATGTCCAGCTCAAGCGCCGGTACGATCTGATTCCCAACCTCGTGGAGACGGTCAAGGCCTATGCGGCCCATGAAAAGGGCGCGCTGGAAGCCGTGATCAATGCCCGGGCGAAAGCCATGTCGGCTCAAGGGCCGGAGGCGAAAGGCACTGCGGAAACGCAACTCACTCAATCGCTGAAATCACTGTTCGCCCTCGCCGAGGCCTATCCGCAATTACGGGCGGTGGAAGCCTTCAACCAACTCCAGGGCAGCCTCAACCAGATCGAAGACGCCGTGCAGAACGCCAGGCGCTACTATAATGCCGTGGTCCGCGACTACAATGCGAAGACCCAGGAAATCCCCACCAATCTCATTGCCGGCTGGTTCAATTTCGTCGGCCGCCAGTTCTTCGAACTCACGGACACCGTCCAGCGCGAGCCACCGAAGGTACAGTTCTAGCGTGGGCCGACCCGCCGGTCCAGACAGGAGCGCCGGGCGAAGTCCGAGGATGACGCCGCGCCTGCTCATCGTTCCCCTGCTCTGCCTCCTCACCTTCAGCCAACTCCTCCCTGCGGCAGCCCGTTCGTTCGTGCTCAGCCGGTTCGACGTCGAGATCCAAGTTCTGTCCGGCGGCGACCTCCTGGTCACAGAGACCGTCAGCCCCCGCTTCGAAGGCGCCTGGAACGGAATCGAGCGCTTGATTCCCGTCGAATATCGGACCCCGCAAGGCTTCAATTACAGCCTCCTGCTGGATCGAATCACCGTCACAGACGAACAGGGCACGCCCCTCACATTCGAAAGCAGCCGGGAGCGGCATTACCGGAACTTCCGGATCTGGATTCCCGGCGCGACCAATGCCACCCGTACGTTCGTCTTGAAGTATCGTGTGAGAAACGGGCTGAAATTTTTCGAGGATCACGACGAACTCTATTGGAACGTCACCGGCGACGAATGGGACGTGCCTATCGAGCAGGCCTCCGCGCGAATCATCCTGCCGACGCAGACGACGGGTATCCGCGCCCAGGCCTTCACGGGCGCCTACGGTGCGCGCGAGTCGGCGGCGACGGTGGAGATCGTCGGAGCCGGCGTCGGGATGACCATGACACGCGCCCTCGGCTTTCGCGAGGGACTCACCGCCGTCGTCGGCTGGGACAAGGGCATCGTGGCGGCCCCCACGGCAGTAGATCAGACGCGCACGTTCCTCGTAAGCAACTGGGCACTGGGGATTCCCCTGCTCGTCTTCATGGTCATGTATCGCCTGTGGGCCACGCGAGGCAGGGATCCGCGACTCCGGCCTATCACCGTCCTCTATGAACCACCGGACCGACTGACCCCGGCCGAGGCCGGCACGCTCGTGGATGAGAGTCCCGATACTCGCGACCTCACGGCTACCGTCGTCGATCTCGCCGTGCGTGGATACATCCGGATTGTCGAACAGAAGGCTGAGCACTTGTTCGGCCTCTGGTCGAGTACCGACTATCGCTTTCATCGCACCAAGCCCGCTCAGGAGTGGACCACCTTACCGGCCTACGAACGGCTCCTGCTGGAAGCCCTGTTCAAAGAGACCGCCACGGACGACGTCTCGCTGAGCTCGCTCGAGAATCGCTTCTACAGATCCCTCCCCCCCATTCAGGACGCGATCTTTGAGTCGCTCCAAAAGCGGAAGTACTATACGCAGCGGCCCGATCGGGTGAAGCAGGGGTATCTGGTCGGAGGAATCGTGCTGGGCATGCTGCTGACGTTTGCCCTCTCCGCGCTGGCCGCTCGATCGGGCATGGCGCCCATGACGTTCGTCTGGGCCGGCATCCTGTCGGGCCTGATCGTGGTCGGGTTCGGCCGCATCATGCCGGCGCGCACGCTGCAAGGGAGTAGGGCACTGGAAGGCGTCTTGGGATTCGAGGAGTTTCTCACCCGCGTGGAAGCCGACCGCTTCGATCGTGTCGTCAAAACGCCGGAGTTGTTCGAGAAATTTCTCCCCTACGCGATGGCACTCGGGGTGGAGAAAAATTGGGCAGGGGCCTTCGAGTCGATCGTGACGACCGCGCCGGCCTGGTACCAGGGAGCGGATATCGCGCAGTTCAGCACCAGCGGCTTCACCAGCCGCATGGGCGACATGGCCGCGCGCACCGGCACCACCATGACGTCGGCCCCGCGCAGTTCAGGCGGGTCGGGATTCAGCAGGGGCGGATCGTCGGGCGGCGGGTTCGGCGGCGGCGGCGGACGGGGATTCTGAACGCAGAGGGCTCACCTGAATGGCAGATGACCGAATCACCGGCGCAGCGGCTTCTGCACGACGGCGAGCTCGGTGCCGGGCGGAAATGCCGAACCCAATTGAATCTTCCGCGCGGGTCCGCGGAGTGTCACCCGCATCTTCTGCCCGTCCCATTGCCACGTGATGGAGCCGCCGGGAAGGGCGAGGTTGGACACCGCCATCGGTTGTGAAAGCCAGGCCGGAGTAATACCGGCGCCCAGCACCACCGTGGGCTCCGCCGCCGCCTCATCGAGATAGGCCAGCATGTCCTGTTGCAATAACAGCAGCAACGCCGCCGTTTCATAGTCCGGCGAGACGGCGGTTTCATTGTGCCAGCCCCGCGCATATTGCCAGCCATCCGCCACTTCATCCTGCGTCGGCCTCGGCGCATCCCAGGTATACAGGCCCGGCGAGGCCTGGTGACTCCAGAGCTGATGAAGCGTCGCCCAGACTGCCTCCGGTCGTCCAAGCCGCAATGCCCGATGTGCCTGAGTCAGTTGGGTCGCCGCCGTCGAGGACAGCGCAGGAGGACGATACGTCGTCATCGGTTGCCCCAACTGGGTGCGGCGGGCGGCAGACCCGGCCCATGCACGCACACTGACGAGGGACGTGACACTATCCGGTGACCCGTTTGGAAACTGGCGCTGCCAACTCTCCTCCAACCCGTGAGCCTGCTGTCGCCAGCGAGCCGCCTGTTGACGTTTCCCCAGTCGTTCGGCGAAGTCAGCGGCTGCGAGCAACCCACGATAACTGACGGCATTCACATAGAATAACGGCCAGTCCTCTCCGACACGGCCGACGATCAGGCCGTCACGCGCCGGTTGGGCCAGCAACGCCGTCCTGGTCTGCCGCCCATGGTTGAAGTCATGGGGCGAAGGAATCCAATAGGGTTCCACAAGCGGCGCGCGGGCCGTCAACATGCCTTCGATCCGTTGGGCTTTCCGGAGAATGTGCGGCCAGAGCCACTGATCGTGCACCGGGTCGGCAATATAAGCAGCCGACTCGGTCAACGCCCAGATGGCCAGGCCGGGAGCATCGGCTTCGGGGCCGGAGCCACCGGCAAAATCGTGCGAGGCCAGAAATTGTGAAAGGACCCGGCTGACATGAGGATCGCCGGCTCGCGCCAGCGCTGCCGTTATGTAGGCCCCCTGCCGATGCCAGGCACGGTAGTAAAATGTGGGATCGCCCGGCCTGGTTTCATCGTCCACGAGACTCATCATGAGATGCGTAATTTGCGCATCCATGGAGGCTAGCAGGCGCGGCTCGGGAAGCGCGAGACGAGCCCGCTTCGAGGGATGGGTGTAGTGCGTCTGAATTTCGACGGGAGGCTGCAAATCGGATAACACCACACGAACTTCGTCGTCCTTCCTCGTTGAGGCCGACGCAAACTTCATTCGCGCATAGCCCCATCCCGACTCACCGCTCCAGGACCTGGCCGATGACTCCGCGGTCATCCAATCGGACCTATTCTCATCCCCCAAGGTGATCGATCCTGGAGCAGGCGTCGCGTTCACGGCCCATCGATGGTTGATCCCGATCTGCGCCCCGTCCCAATCCAACGCGGTCACGGGTCCGCCGGCCGGGCCCACGCTGCGAATGAGAATCGCGGGAACATGGTTCGTGTAATTCTTGAACCGCAGTTCCCAATGCGTGTCATCCAGACGGGACCAGGTCGCCTGATAGTAGGGTGTCTTCGTGACGATGGCTGGAATGTCCGGATGCCTGGAGGGCGCGAACCGTTGCCGGACATCGCTGAGCGGCACCGTCTGGCTGGTGACGACCGGAAGTCCGTCGGCATCGCAGAGCCAGATTGAGACGCCGAAGCTCGGAACATGCGGACTGAAATCCCCTCCCGGCTCGTGATACGCCGTGCCGCTCTCGGGAGCCCCCGGCACCGCCAGCGGCACATGCCCCGCCGAGCGGGGCCAAGGTCGATCCGGATCCTTCTGCATCATCGTCGTCATCAGCTCACGCTGCGGGGTGAACTGCGTCGCCGAACGCGTGGCCTCCTGAAACTGCTGCCAGTTGTTCAGCCCGGCACAGAGCGCGAGCAACGCGGCCAGGGGAACAACGACCCGGCGACCTGGACCGATGGCCCCCAAGGCGGCAACGGCGAGGAGGAGCGGAAGAAAGTTCAGACTGTAGACGAAGGTTTCTTCTCCGTAGAGAAGGTGCAGCAGAGTCTCAAACCCCAGCAGGCCGGCCAAGACGAGGCGGAATCGAAGATGGTGATCGAGGGTGACCAGCCGCCAGAGTCCATTCAACAGCAAGGCCGACCAGAGTCCGACGGCCAGTAGCCCCAGCGGACCGGCCGATCCCGGGCGGGAAAATTGAAACGACAGACGTTCGGACAGGCGAAACGAATCGGATTTCGCCTGAGTGTATGCATCGTCCTTCATGAACCGGACGTCCGGGGCGACCACCGTGTGGAAGACCAGGGATGATAGGACGTTGGCGGCTCCCCCGGATTGGGGATGATTGATGAACTCCACCTCTTCGCGATGGCCGATAAAAAATTCGGACGTGGGAAAGATGACCTTCTGCACACCCCAAAGCAGGACCACCACACACAACGCATTGACGGAGAGTTGCATCGCCTGCTTCCAGGGCCATCGAACAAGCGTCACCAGCAGACCGGCCATCCAGTTCGTCACGGTAAAGCTGAGCGTCAATGCACTCGCGATCACATAGGCTGTCGCTCCGAACGTCCGCTGCTCGGCGAACAAGAGCAGCACCAGGGCCACCATGATCGACAGCGAGCCCCAGGAACAGGAATTGGGCACCGGAAGCCAGAACAGGGCCGAGGCGCTGCAAAGCCCGAGCAGCGTAAAGACCGAGGCATCCAGTCTGCGACAACCAAGCAAGCGGAACAGCAGGTACAATGTCCCGGCCCATAGGCCGCCCACCAGGCCGGTGATGAGCAACACCGCGCGAAGCGGGCTGGTGCTCAACGCATGCTTCGCAATATAGACCGGGATGAAGGTGATCAATGAAAACAGCGGATGCACAGACGTCCGATAGTGGTCGTCGTGCACCCGGCTCATGTTCGAGATTTCGCGCAGGGTGTCGGCCTCGAACCAGAAATCCATCGACTGAAACAGGAACGAGGGCATGGATCGCGCAATCAACAGACACAGGATGGCTACGGACAGCGCGACCAACCCGGCAAAGACCCAATCCGTCCGGTCCATCCTGACCGGGCGGGGCGTTGACTTGAACGAGAGCGCCGGAAACCCCAGGCTCTCCGCTTGTGCGTGAGGCTCGCGGCGAGGAAGCAACTGAAGAGCGCCACTGGTTCTGACTAACCCCATACTGAGGAGCATCCTGCTAAAAAATAATCCGCGACGCGGCTCGACGACGCGCCAGGTTCGGGCGATTTCAAGGAAACGGTCAAGCCCGATTGTGGGCCTGAAGCGAGGAGAGGACGCTCAGTTGGGGAAGAACGACGAGCTTCCTGTCAGGTGCGCACTTCATTATTCCTAACAGACCGAACCGGTGAGATCAACCCTCGGCCCGTGAAGAACTCAGCTTCTCCAAGAAATTCCCATGCCTGCAAGCGCGCGCTGTTGCCTCCCTGCGACATTGTGTCATATTCGAACAGACGAGCAGACAACTCGGTACAGGAACGCAGCGAATCCGTAGATTGTGGCTATTGGTAAGACGAACGGGGAGCGGAAACGTTTCCGGACGGTAAAGCTTTTTTCAGGACCGTGTACCAGGCGCTGGAATGCAGGTAGTCACATGACCGTACGAATCGGGCTCGGATAGGGAGAACGTGGAGGCCGGCAGGGAGCCATTGCAGAGGGACACTCTTCCGGTCATCACCGGACTCGCCAGGCATTTTGCACGACGAGCAAGACTAGCAGGCTGCGAAAAAACTCGATTTTGCGCAATAGAATGCGATCAGTTCACGTGGCGTGTTGGTATCAGAATCGCCCGCAGGATGCGCAAAAAGGCCGTCCAGCAGGGTCGCCAGTGCACCCGCAACCGACGCCGCAATGGAAAACGCCTCGTAGTGCCTGAAGCGCTCGCGGCGCATGTGGGGAAAATCGCATCAGGCCATACGTCGTCACGGCCGCTCCCAGACCGACGATCGCAATCAAGACCTTCGCAACATCCATTGTTTCCACTTACGTAGAGGGTCAACGAAACCCTACTCGCGAATCGGAAACGCGCCAAGAAACGGAGGAAAAATGTGCGGGGCCTCGTTCCGGGCTAATGCATAGGCTGCCGACCGAGAAGGGATCAGTGCCCTTCTTTGGCGACGATGTGAGTGGGAATACCGTCCAGACTCAGGTGATTCTTTTCTTCCCGGTACCGCCTCAATCCCTCCTCGCCTTTCTTCTCGGCCCAGGCGCTGAGCAACTCCCGGTCGCCGAGGTACGACAAATAGGGCACTGCCATGCCGCAGGACGTTTGCACGAGGTCGAGAGTCACGTCGAAAATCTGACGGGCGCCGGGCAACGGCGGGAAAAGGCCAAGCAACTCCTGCCACTCGGAGTCGCCCTTGTGCACCACCTTCGCCCTGCCATAGAGCCGCAGGATCAGCGGCTGGCCCTCGAAGGCGCAGAACATGATCGTCATACGCGGGTCATGTTGTACATGGGCCGAGGATTCGTTACCGCTCCCGGTGGCGTTGAGCCATGCCACGTGAGCGGGGCCGAGCACCCGAAACGAGTCCATGCCTTTCGGCGACACATTCACCCGGCTCTCCGCCGTGGCCGTCCCGACAAAGAACACCTTCTGTGCGGTGATGAATTCGATATGGGGCTTTGACAGTTCCTTGTATCGTTGAGCCACCGTTGTCCACCTCCCTCATCCTCTCTGGACTGAAATCCTCGCCCCGAGGGGCCTACGCTCAGAAACTTCTTTTCTCGACATCTGCAGAGCCACCCCGTGCGGGGACGGCAAGCCGGCCTTCGTCCATATCGATGAGATCGAGCAGGCTCACGAGGGCACAATCGATTTGGGCCGCCAGTTCAGGCACGGTCGATTGCAGATAGCGCAGGACACGGCCGGCGGGCCGATAGCCCTCAACTTCGGCGGCCCACCGCTGTTTCTCTTCGGCGGAATGTCCTGTCGCATGCTTCACGACCCACTGCGCCACCGGCTCATCCGTCTCGCAGGAGAGGATGACTGCTCGTAGGTTCTCCCCTTCCAACCCCGTAAAGGCAAGGAATCGCCCATCGAGCGTGACTCCGCGATGCAGCAGATTCCGATGATACGCCGCCGGAAGCTCGCCTCGTGCCTGTGCGCGCACCTTGTCGATCAAGCGCGGGAGGATGATATACCCATCCAACGTCTCCCGCGGAGAGCGGAGCGCAACGAGCGGGTTGAACGCCGTCATGATTGCCTGCCTCCCTCCGTTTCGACCTGTCGATGGTACGCACGCAAGACCGAAGCCGTTCTCCCTCCTGTTTGACGATCGGAATTCTGGCGGGGTGGAGCGACACTGTCAATCGACAGGCGTTCATCACGGTCGACGCCGGCCGCAGCAGTTGTTTTAGGCGGGATACTATGCTGTGATCAATATGATGGACGCCTCTCCGACACTCCGTACTCAACGGTTGATTCTCCGGCAATTCCAGGCCTCCGATGCCGATACCGTGCAACGTCTGGCAGGGGTAAAGGAAGTCGCCGCAGGCACGTTTCTCCCTCACCCCTACGACCTCGAAGCGGCCACAAAATGGATCGCTCAACAACAGGAGAATTTCGCCGCGGGTAACACCATCGCGTTGGCCATCGTCCTCGCTCAAGAGGAACAACTCATCGGTTCAATCGGGATGGAGATTGCCCGCGAGCACCAACTTGCGCGACTGAGCTACTGGTTAGGCGTTGCTTACTGGAACCAAGGCTACTGCACCGAAGCCCTACAGGCAGTTCTCGACTACGGCTTCACCCGCCTGTCGCTCCATCGCATCTACGCCCCGCACTTTCACAACAACCCGGCCTCAGGGCGTGTCTTACGAAAAGTCGGGATGACCCACGAAGGCCGCATGCGCGAGCACTACATCCGCTTCGGCCAATTTGTGGATGTGGTGATCTACGGGATGTTACGAGAGGAGTTTCTGAACCGTCGCCGCGGAGCGTGAGTCGGAGATGACACCTTCGCTTCCACCCTTTCAACTCATCTTTTCAACCCATTTTCACGGCATTTCATCGTATCGCGCGTAATCGCCTGCCTCCGTTTCATCCACTCACAGGTATCTACGTATCATCTCAGATACAGAACCGGTATCGGTTTGGATACGGTTACGTTGTGTCAGGAAAAGACAGAGCCAGAACAGCGCATGGTAAGAGCGGAATATTGCTTCAGTCCGACCGCACACATCTCGATGGCATTCGACTTGCTGTCCAATCAACTTGGATCGTCGCAAAGGCCGCGCGAAAAACGGTCCCTGTCATCTCCAAACTCTTCAAGAGAGGAGATTCTATGCCGGACGACAACGTGATCGCAGTCGGCGACAAAGATTTATTGTTAACGCCTGGCCAAGACCTGGTACTCCAAGACCGGGATGGCCGCAAGCGGCTTCGACTGGACGCGGCGACCGGAACCATCAGCATACGTACGGCGGAAGGCAAGCTGGTGTTGTTGTTGGAGGCCGAGCGCGCCAACGT
>CABVRO010000010.1 GCA_902500715.1 uncultured Nitrospira sp.
AACGGTTGGAAGACCTGGGCGCCGATACCATCTGCATCAAAGACATGGCCGGGCTGCTGGCGCCTGTCGATGCCTACCGTCTGGTCAAAAACCTCAAAGCGGCGGTTCGCGTACCCATTCACCTGCACTCCCACTATACGTCGGGCATGGGAACCATGTCGGCCCTGATGGCGGTCATGGCGGGACTCGATCTCCTAGACACCTCCATTTCTCCGCTTGCCGGAGGCGCCTCACATCCCCCCACCGAATCTATGGTGGCTGCGTTACGTGGCACGCCCTATGACAGCGGATTGGACCTGGAGGATCTGCAGCCCATTGCAGAGCATTTCCGGAACGTGCGCCGGAAGTACCGGCAATTTGAAAGCGACTTCACCGGCGTGGATGCGGAAATCCTGACCTCACAAATTCCCGGCGGCATGCTGTCCAATCTCGCAGCCCAATTGGCCGAACAAGACGCGTTGGATCGAATGAAGGAAGTGATGGACGAAATCCCCCGTGTCCGCAAAGACATGGGGTATCCGCCGCTCGTCACGCCGACCAGCCAGATCGTCGGCACGCAGGCCACCCTCAACGTGCTCACGGGTGAACAGGGCGAGCGGTACAAAGTCATCACCACGGAAACCAAGAATTATTTCCTCGGTCTCTACGGTCGGGCTCCCGGCCCGGTCGATAAGGAAATCATGGCACGGGCCATCGGGGACGAAGAACCGGTCAAAGGCCGGCCCGCGGATCGCCTGGAATCGGAATTTGAAAAACTCAAAAAAGACATGCCCGAGTCCGCCGCGACCCTGGAGGACCAGTTGTCCTTCGCCCTCTTTCCTGCGATTGCGAGAGATTTCTTCGAAGCGCGCGAACGCGGAGAACTCCGCACCGAGCCGCTGGAACCGACCGAAACCAAGGGTCCTGCCGTGGCCCACGATCTCCACCTCGCGCCTGCTGAATTCAACATCACCGTGCACGGCGAGAATTATCATGTCGTGGTCTCTGGCTCAGGCCGCACCACCGACGGCCGTAAGCCTTACTACATCCGGGTCAACGACCGGCTGCAGGAAGTCTCACTGGAACCGCTGCAGGAAGTGCTGGCCGGTGTACCCGAATCCCCCGGAGCCGACAGCACGAGCAAGCCGAAACGGCCCCGGCCGACCAAACCCGGCGATGTCGCCCCGCCCATGCCCGGTCGTGTGGTGAAAGTCCTGGTAGCGGACGGCGCCCTGGTAAAGACCGGCGATCCCCTCCTGATCATTGAGGCCATGAAAATGGAAAGCCAAGTTCCGGCGCCGATGGACGGGCGAGTCGCGGCGATTCTGGTCGTCGAAGGCGACAACGTCAAGATCGACGAAACCGTCATTCAATTGGAGTAGCCGTGAGGCTCCCGGCGTGGCAGGTCCGGTGTCCCGCCGTCGCGTCGTCACACGTCCTAACCTTCTGTCTCGCAGCGGTCCTCATGAGCGGTTGTGCGGCGCCTCCAGAGATTCCCCGCTGGTTCGACGGCTTCCAACGATTCCCCATCCGCACCGCTTCGGTCAACGGCCACCGCATCGCCTATCTCGACGAAGGCCAGGGCCCGCCGCTCATCCTGCTCCACGGGTACGGCGGTTCGATGTGGCAGTGGGAATATCAACAGATCCCCCTCGCCCGCCGATTCCGCGTCATCACGCCCGACCTGATCGGCTCAGGCCTCTCGGACAAACCTCCTCTCGACTACCGGCCTGAAGAGTTGATCGAATCGATCCGCGGCCTCATGGATGCACTCGACCTTCCGACCGCCACCTTGATCGGCAACTCCATGGGCGGAGGCGTGGCTATCGGCATGGCCCTGACCCATCCCGATCGGGTGTCGCGCCTAGTGTTACTCGACGGTTTGCCCGATCATGTCCGCGAACGCCTGGCCAGCCCGCTGATGCAACGCGCCCTGAACACCAGTGTCCCGGCCTGGCTGGCTCGCTTCGGAGCCCTGTTCCTCGGCGACCGCACCATGGAGGCCGTGCTGAAAGAAATCATCTACGATCACCGGCTGATCACGCCGGCTGTCCTGGATCGCTCCAACCGGAATCGGCGGCGGGAAGACATGATCACGCCCCTCATGTCGCTCCGTGATAACCTACCCCTGTGGGAACAGCACTTTGCGCCCAGGCTCAAGGATATCCGCCATTCCACCCTGATTCTCTGGGGCGAACAGGATCGCCTCTTCCCCCCGCAGGTCGGCCGCGAACTTCAAGCCACGATTCCGCAGGCCCGGCTCATCATCATTCCCGACGCCGGCCATATCCCGCAGTGGGAACAACCGGAGGTGGTGAACCGGTACATTACGGAATTCCTGCAACCTTGACAGCTCAACGAACCGGCCATACAGTGACAGAGTCCACTAAGACGACAGTCCTCTTCGATGGAGATATGCTATGGTAACGCCCCCTATCCGCATGATCCCCGGCGCTCCGACGTCTCACTTTCTATCGGCACTCCTGTGCCTGAGCCTCAGCGGCTGCGGAACCTTGCCCAGCTCCGGCCATTCTGATTTTTCATACAAGAATATGCCGGTGGCCGACGGCAGCGCCGCCGCCGGAGAAGGCAACAACGTCTTGTTTCAGGGCAAGCCGTTGATGCTCTCAGGGATGGGCATCAAAGTCGGCGACAAGCTGCGCGACGTGAAGCTCACCCAGACCGATTTATCGATGGTGCCGATCAACGACACGAAAGGGAAGGGCAAGGTCCGTATTATCAGTATCGTGCCGTCCCTCGACACCAGGGTCTGTGAGCAACAGACCCACTACCTGAGCGAGAAAAA
Organism: uncultured Nitrospira sp.; assembly: GCA_902500715.1. GTDB lineage: Bacteria > Nitrospirota > Nitrospiria > Nitrospirales > Nitrospiraceae > Nitrospira_A. The sequence continues at coordinate 2,786 of CABVRO010000010.1, forward strand.
CATGGGGTTGGATCGCATGGTCGAGCTCATCACGATCAGCATCGACACCCCTTTTGCGCAGAAACGTTTCGCCGAGGAAGCGAAGATCACGAATGTGACGTTCCTCTCCGATTTCCGCGCCGCCGATTTCGGCAAGGCCCACGGGCTCCTGCTGAAAGATCCTCATCTCCTGAGTCGCGCGCTGCTTGTGGTGGACAAGGACAACAAGGTTCGATATCTCCAAATCACCCCCGAACTCGCGCAGCTGCCGGACCTTGAAGAAGCATTCCGATTCGCGCGTAAACTGGTCACGGCCAGCTAAGATCAGCGTCCACCCGTGAAGCGTCGCCCGTCTGTCGCGAGCGTAGAGAAGAGCGTATGGCGAATGGCTGAGGACAGGGAAGGGCAGGACACCTTCTCTATGAATGCGAGATTTCGTTTGCCGGCGAGTTGCACTTCACGCTTCCCGAAGCACGGATACTAATCAAGACACCATGGCGCACTACGATCTGCTGGTCATCGGAACCGGCCCGGCAGGACAGAAAGCCGCCATCCAGGCGGCTAAGCTGGGGAAAAAAGTAGGCATCGTCGAATGCAAACGGGTCGTCGGCGGCGTCTGCACCAACACCGGCACCATCCCCAGCAAATCGCTCCGCGAGGCCGCACTCTATCTGTCGGGTTTCCATCAGCGCAGCCTGTATGGCGCCAGTTATCGCGTCAAACAGGACATCACGATGGAAGATCTCACCTTCCGCGCCAACCACGTCATCAACCGGGAAATCGAGATCATCCAGAACCAGATGACGCGCAACCATGTCGATCTCTGGTTCGGCACCGCCAACTTCGTCGATTCGCACCGCCTGCGCATCGAACGCGCCGACGATCTTGTGGAGCATACGGCCGACTTCGTGGTCATCGCCTGCGGAACCGTTCCGGCCCGGCCCTCGCACATTCCCTTCGACGCTCACAGCATCATCGACACCGACGGCCTGCTGACCCTGAAAACACTCCCCAAGTCGATCACCATCATCGGCGGCGGGGTCATCGGCGCGGAATATGCCTCGATCCTGGCGACCATGGGCATTCACGTCACCCTCATCGAACGCCGTCCGCGCCTGCTGGAGTTTGTCGATCAGGAAACGATCGAGGCCCTCCAGTACCACATGCGCAGCATCGGCGTGACCCTCCGGTTCAACGAAGAAGTCGTGTCCGTCGAGCGACAGCCTCAGGAGCAGGTCATCGTCCGCCTGAAAAGCGGCAAGGAAATCGCCGCAACCACGGTGCTCTATTCGGTCGGCCGCACCGGCGCCAGCGCCACCCTCAACCTGGAGACGATCGGACTCGCAGCGGACGACCGTGGACGACTGAAGGTCAACGAGCACTATCAGACGACGGTGCCGCACATCTATGCGGCGGGCGACATCATCGGCTTTCCCGCGCTCGCCTCGACGTCCATGCAGCAAGGACGCCATGCCGCCTGCCATGCCTTCGGCATTCCCTGCCAGACCCAGTCCGAGCTGATGCCATACGGCATTTATTCGATCCCGGAAATTTCCATGGTCGGCCGCAACGAGGATGACTTGACCAAAAACGGCGTCCCCTATGCCGTCGGCATCGCCCGCTACAGAGAGATCGCCCGTGGACAGATCATCGGCGACGAACTCGGTATGCTGAAACTGCTCTTTCACAACAAGACCCGGCAACTGCTCGGCGTGCATGCGATCGGCGACGGCGCCACGGAACTCATCCACATCGGCCAGACCGTCATGGCCTATCAGGGCCAGATCGATTATTTCATCGAAGCCGTGTTCAACTACCCGACACTCGCGGAGTGTTACCGCGTCGCCGCCCTCGACGGCATCAATCAGTTGCCCAGACCATGGCCGCCGAGAGTGTGACCCGTCGTTCGTGAAACGTGAAGCAGCCAATGAATGAACCGGCATGAGTCTGTATGGGGAATTGCCCGCGAGATACGCTTCACGATCGACGAGATACGCGTGACGTCGACAAAGGAGGAACCGGATGTCGTTTTCGAATCATCTTCGTAAATTGGCCCAGCCCGTCTGGGATGCCCAGCTGACGCACCCGTTCGTCGTGGCCCTTGGAAAGGGCACGCTGGCGGAGCGGAAGTTCCGCTACTATATCCTGCAGGATGCCCGCTTTCTCGCGGATCTCGCCCGCGTATTTGCCGCCGGATCTTTGCGGGCACCCGACTCGGAGTCGGCCCTGCGCTTCGCCAAGCTGGCGGAAGAAACCATCACCGTGGAACGCAGCCTCCACGAGAACTACGGCAAGCGCTGGAAACTCTCCCCCCACGATATGCTGAACGAACCGATGGCTCCCACCAACTATGCCTATACCCGCCACATGCTCGCCGTCGCTCAAGGCGGTACGGCCACCGAGATCGCCGTCGTGGCGCTGCCCTGCGCCTGGATCTACTGCGTGGTCGGCAAACATTTACTCAAAAACGGATCGCCGCCGGCCAAACATCCCTATCGGGACTGGCTGATGCTCTATGCCTCGCCGGAGTTCGAGGCCGTCCAGGAATGGATGCGGGCCCGGGTGGATACCTGGGCTCGGACGGCGGGGCACGAGGAAAAGAAACGCATGGAGCAGGCGTTTCTGATCAGCTCGAAATATGAATGGATGTTTTGGGAGATGGCCTGGAACGAGGAAAAGTGGCCGGTGTGAGGGGGCAGGCAGGCGTGGCGGCACTCTGCACGCCGGGAACAAAGCACCAGCAGGATTCGTCAGTGAGATGAGCTTTGTCGCCTCAACTTGCTCCGTTCCGTGCACCGCACGAACGGAGCTTCGAACAAGAGGCGCCACCTGCTAGAGGCAGGACAGCTCACCCCGCTGCCGAACGAGTTCCTGCTGCTGCTTTGAGGGCGTTCCGAGCGTCGCCACACCCGCCCGCCAGTCACACATCCACTGAGAGGAATGGAAGTAAGGGGCAGGGGAAATGACCAGGCTCTTCCGCGCACAAGCAAAACACTGGCGGGCTCTGCCAGAAAGAGCCTTGGCGTCTGAACTTGCTGCGTCTCGCCATGCGACCCGCAGCTTCAAACAGCAGACGCCGCCTGCAGGGTAGGGCGGTCTGTCTCAGGGCAGCGCACACACATCGTCGATGCTGTGCAATCGCTCAGAGCCAGGCCCCACCCTCGCCAGTCGCACGTCCACGGAAGAATGGATCATAGCCCGAAGACACACACCCACTCATGACTCTGCGCTACCCTTGTGGAACATTCACGATGAGCTCTACGACTGGCATCTAACTCGCCTTTTTATATTCCTGCTGCTGTTCGTGCGTCTGAACGTCCCAATCTGAGGGCGGAATTGAGTCCACCTTCGTGGATTCGGCCTCTTCTTCTGCAACCGTCGCGTAGACTGCAATCACGAGGATGAGGATTGTGAGGCCGATGAGGAAGTAGATGGGCATGGTGACCTCCTGTGTTGCTGGTGGTCCTACTGTCATGCTAGCCCTGCTGTCGGCCGTGGACTACGAGGGAAATCCCCAGGTCGTGCGTGGAATATCCCCGTAGTAGAAACATGGACAGCCGGCCACCGCGGCCTAATCTCCAGCGCCCCCGTGCTAGACTTCCTTCAGCATGCAATCATTCCCCGCCAGGCTTCATGTGCTGCTCGCCAGGGAGGCGCCGGTTGGATTGGTCATCCGCCGGGGGCCGTCTCGGCAGGTCTGCACTCTGTTATGGGATCGCCGGACTGATCGTTTCACGCTTGGGCAATGGTTCAAGGGCCGGATCTATGAGCGGCGGTGCGATCTCTCACCGGATGGTACCCACTTCATCTACTTTGCAATGGACGGCAAGTGGAGTGGCTTGTCGAAGGGATCCTGGTCGGCTATTTCACGGGCACCGTACCTGAAAGCCTCAGCCTTCTTTCCTAAAGGCGATTGTTGGAACGGCGGCGGGCTCTTCATTGATAATGATCGATATTGGCTGAACGGCGACGGTTGCCATCTGCCAGGGCGCGACTCGACAAGACTGCATCGTGATCAGGTCTATCGCCCTGCGGGTGGCCGGGGCGGGGAATGTTTAGGCGTCTACTACCCACGCCTGCTGCGGGATGGCTGGGTGTTGACCGATCGCCTCTCAGACGGCAGCACGGATCAATGCGACATCTTTGAGAAACCTCTCGTGGACGGATGGATCTTGCGAAAATATGCCCATGCGCAAATCGGCAGCCCTTCCGGCAAAGGCTGCTACTGGGATGAACATGAGCTTGTCCAGGCCCAATCCGATCTCTACTTAAAACAGCCGGGATGGGAATGGGCCGACCGGGATGGCCCCAGGTTAACCTGGGCAGAATCCGGGTGCCTCTGGACTGCCTCGCTCACCGCCTCCGGTCTGGCCGAACCCCGCCTGCTGCACGACTTCAACCACATGACCTTCGAACGCCGCACGGCCCCCTACTGATCCGGCGTCTCCTTCCGCAACCATCCGATCTCCACCTTCTTATGCAGCGCTGAAGGTCGATGCTCACTTGCCCCCTCAGCTTCCCCCTCCGTTGTGATAGGCTGATCTCGGCACCTTGCACTTCACGAGAGTGGCCCTCCGCATGACCGGCAACGCTTCGTCGCCCACCGTCCTGACCCCGCGCGAGATTACGCTGCACCTGCTTGGGCTCGTTCTCTTCCTCGGCCTGCTGGGTCTGTGGTATTGGCTTTCCACCGGCGCGCGAGCGGTGCCGACATTGATCGAGATGCTCCAGGACGACGATCCATCCACACGCATCGTCGCAGCGGAGCAGCTTGGACAGGTCGGGCCAGCCGCGCAGGCAGCACTTCCTCAATTGCTGGCCCAAGCCACGGGGGACGGCAGTCAGCACGCGAACACCACCGCGGCTGCGGCGCTGAAATCGATCGATCTCAAGGCGGCGCGACAGGTCATGACCCACTTCATGCCGCGCCTGCAAGACCACGACGCGCAACAGCGCCGCACCGCCTGCGCCGTGCTCGGGAGCCTGGGCCCGGTGGCCAAACCGGCAGTGCCGACCCTGCTACCGCTGGCGCATGATTCCGATGAACTCGTGCGCCGCAATGCGCTGATAGCCCTGGCCAGCATCGGCATTCCATCCCCACCGGTCATGACTGCGTTGCTGGAGGGACTGCGCGATTCTTCAGCGCTGGTCCGGCAGACAGCCGCCACCCAATTCGCCTTTACGGTTCCCCTGACACAGCCTGCCATCGCGGCGTTGACCCCGCTGCTGAACGATCCGGATAGATCCATTGCCACGCTGGCTCGCAGTGCGCTGGACAAGGCAAGGCCGGACGATGCGGCCCAACTCGAATCATTGGGCATGATGGTCCAACATTCAGCCGCGCGTGACTATGCCTTGCATCAGCTGGCCCAGTTCGGTCCGGCGGCAGGCGATGCCCTGCTGCCGGTCCTGCCGCTGCTCCAGGATGACCGGCCGCTCGTTCGGTACCTCGCGGCAGAAGCCCTGGGCGCGATGGGGCCCGCCGCGAAGCAAGCGCTCCCGCTCCTTCAGCGGCAACGGCAAGATCCTGATCCCGTCGTACGGGAAGCCGTTGCCGACGCCATCGCCGGGATTGAGGCCGCTATGGTACCGGCGGAATCCTCCGACAAGGCGGCTCGTCCATGATCGCGACGACACCCGAAACCTCCTCGAGACTCCGCGTCCTGACTCGCCTGGGCTTCTGGGGACATGCGATCGGCGGGCTCCTGCTCCCCTGGGCCATCATGCTGGCGGTGGAGGTCGTAGTACACCAGGTCCCTCTTGCACGGGCCTGGCGATCGTTTACCTTGCATCTCTTCGCTCCGGGCTACAATTTCTTCCTCATCGGCCTGTTGACAGCCGTTCCCTTCGTGATCTTCGCGGTGTTGATTCTGCTGCACCTGGGAGCCGCTCCTGCTCAGGACCCGCTGATTCCGCGTCGGCGGGCATTGGGACTCGCCGGCGCAGGCCTTGGTATGCTGGTCCTTGCGGGTTGGACCCATCTTGAGGTGTTGCTCCATCCGGATGCGCAGGGAGCGCTTGCCTATCTCTATCTGCCGGTCATCCTGCTCGCGAGTATGCCGATCGGGTACGGGTCGGGGCGTGTCATCGCCAGAATCCTCCTGCCGAAGGCTTCCGCCTGAATGACGCGGGCTGGACAGTCTCGACGGCGTGAGTATAATGTGGGCCATGCGTTATCATGCCGTGAGTGCCTCCCGATGATCCGTCTCCTCTGCTCCCTCATCCTGCTCGTGCTCTGGCACTCCGCCGCCTTGGCTGCGTCGAAGTATGAAGACAGCGTGAAGGAACTGGCCGAAGGGGTGGCCGCAGAAGCCATCAAGATGAAAAAGTCACGGCTCGCGCTGTTGGATTTCGTGGACAGCACGGGTGAGGTGACGCCCATCGGCCAATTCCTCGCCGAGGAACTGGCGACCCACCTGCTGGTGGCCGGGGAGCTGAAAGTCGTCGATCGCAAGCTCCTGGTCGCCACCATGGAGAAACACCAGCTCACCCATCTCGACACGTCGCAGGCCAAAGCCGCCAAGAAGGTGGCCAAGGCATTACGCGCCGATCTCTACGTCACCGGCACCTATCTTGAAATTCCCGAAGGCGTACAAGTCACCGCCAAATTGATCGGCCCCTACACGGTATTCCCGGTGGGCGCCTCCCGGGCGATCGTGCCGAAAGCGGGCCCGCTCGCCGCGCTCCTCAAGCAAGCGAATACCCCTAAACCGCCCGCACCGGCGACTCTTCCGGAGCCGACTACCCCGGTCTTGAACGCCCATGAGAATGAGTTGTACAAAGTCAGCGTCATGGCCATCTCCAGGCAGGATGACCAGATCGAGCTCGACCTACTGTTTGTCAATCGCAGCACCCATCCGGTCAAGATCGGGTGCCAGCTTCTCGATACGTATCTGGTGGATGAACAGGGCGAACAGTGGCGGCAGGATGTTGCTCAGAATCGCGAAGGCCTCTGTACTCGCGGCATGGAACTGAATCCCAGACGGCAGCAGCATGCGAACCTCTCATTCATCGCGACGAACAAGCCGCCCAAGGGACCCGTGACGCTGCATTACCACGAGACCTCGCCGAGACCCGATCGCGTCGTCACTCTGGATGGACTGAAACTCGAAGCCGCGCCGGTCGCCGAGGCCGAAGCGCCGGCTCCCCAGGCAGCAGACATCCCCACACCCTAATCGATGACCTCCGGAACATAGGCACAGGAAACCTTCATGATTAAACAAGTCTTGACGATAGCTGGTTCGGACTCGGGCGGCGGAGCAGGGATTCAGGCGGATTTGAAGGCCATGTCGGCCAACGGGGTCTATGCCATGTCGGTCATCACCGCCATTACCGCCCAGAACACGGAAGAGGTAACCGACGTGTTTGAGCTGCCGACCTCGATCATTGCCGCCCAACTCGACGCGATCTTCGACGATTTCGACGTCGCGGCGGTCAAAACCGGCATGCTCTCCTCCACCGACATCGTCAAGACCGTCGTGAAACTCCTCAAACCGCAGCAGGTGAAGAACCTGGTGGTAGACCCCGTGATGATCGCCAAGGGCGGTCAGGCCCTCCTGAAGCCCGACGCCATCGACACGATCAAGAAGGAACTGTTTCCCCTGGCCCTGCTGGTGACACCGAACGTACACGAAGCCCAACAGCTCTCAGGCATCGAAATCACCTCGCTCGCCGATGCCCGCCGGGCCGCCAAGATCATTCACCAGTTCGGATGCGCCAACATCCTCATCAAAGGAGGACACTTAGCGAGCGACCGGGCCACCGACCTGCTGTATGACGGCCGCTTCTTCAACATCTACAAGGGGGAGTTCATCGATACGCCGCATACCCACGGGACCGGCTGTACGTTTGCGTCAGCCATCGCGGCGCATATCGCCCGGGGGAAAACCGTTCCCGACGCGGTGCAAACCGCCAAGACCTATCTCACCGAGGCCATCCGGCACAGCCTGGCCATCGGACACGGAAAAGGTCCCACCAACCACTTCTTTTTCTTGAATCAGGGTTAGCGCGATGAGTCGAGGGCTCGGATCACCACTTTCATTCTTGCTGGCCGGATGGGGCTGGCTGCTGCTGACGTCACTGATCGGACTGGCAACCTTCCTGGGCATCGTACGCGGCTCCCCGCTGCCTCCCGGGCTACGCCTGTTACATGTGCATGGAGCGCTCATAGGAGGCCTCCTTCAGCTCCTGACCGGCCTGGCACTCACCGCGGTCGCCCTCGCCGACCAGGACGCCAAAGGGCCGAAACACCGCCTGCTGTTCGTCAGCATGAATCTCGCCGCCATCGGGCTCGCTGCCGGGGCCTGGTTGCGGGACTCCACACTGACCATAGGCGCCGGGCTATTGCTGGCCGCGCTATTTGTTCCCATGGCGCGCCATCTGATGACGGGACTTCGGACCGGTTCCGGCTGGACTCCCCTGTCGGCCTTCTTTTTTGGCATCAGCCTCACCGGACTGTTCGGCACCCTGGTCCTGGGCGAGTTCCTGGCCGGCGCCTGGTTCCCGACCTGGCACGGCATCCTGCGGCTGGGGCATCTGCACGCGGGCCTGTTGCTCTTCCTCACACTGGGGGTCGTCGGAGCGATGCAAACGGCGATGCCCGGGTTGATGAACCGCCCGCTACGCAGCGCCGGCCTCGGGCAGCTGGTCCTGCTTCTTCTGCCGGCTTGCGCCGCGGGACTGATCACAGGATTTTTATTGTCCTCCGTTCACATTCAACTGGTCGCCGGCGCTGGATTTCTGGTGACACTGGCCCTCGGCAGCGTCAATCTTCTTCACACCTGGATCCAGGCCGGTCAGCCGGGAACCGCCGCCACCGACCACCTCATGATCGCCCTGTGCCTGCTGCTCATCATGACCTGCATCGGCATGGCGATCGGGATCAATGTCCTGTGGACTCCGCCGGTGATGCCTTACGGGACACTTCACCTGGTCGCCTATACCCACACCGCGTTCCTGGGATTTTTCCTACAAGCGACCGTCGCCGGACTGTCTTATGCGTTACCTGCGCTGCTGGCAGCGCAACGGATCACCAGCCACAAAAAGCGGACCGCTTATCAGGACACCCTTGCGCAAATCGCGAACCGATGGCGGGCGCTGCAGGTCTCCACGCTCAGCTTCGGAACCTTAGGGCTAGTCCTCGTCGCCTCGCTGACCTGGAATCTCCCGCTCTCTTCGAGCTGGATCCAGGCTGGAGCCTGGGGAAGTCTGGCGCTTCTCCTGATCCACTTGACAATGGTCACCGTCAAGATCACGCAGATGATCGGAACGATGCCGACCGGCGACCGTGCAGCCACGCACTAACCAGACTCAGATCACCGCTCATGGCAACGATTGGGCCCAGGGAAGAAACGGTCTTTTTCCACGACACGCTCGGCCACCGAATCGCAGCCGTCCTGGCCAGACCTGAACAGGCGACCGATCACGTCGCGGTCCTTTGTCACGGGTTTCTCTCCCATAAAAACAGTTCGAGCAACCAGGCTCTGACCGAGCTCTTGATCGGCCGAGGGATTGCCACGTTCCGGTTCGATTGCTTCGGGCATGGCGACAGCGATGGCCCTTTCGCCAAACTGACGACCACCATCGGAGTCGGCCAGGCGCTCGCAGCCTTGCACTACCTCCTCACACGGGGGTACCACCGGCTGGCACTCGTGGGCTCCAGCTTCGGTGGTCTCCTGTCGATTCTCGCCGCCGCTGACTGGACAAGAATGCACACCTCGAAACCGGCATCCATTCCGCCACTGGCCTGCCTCGCGCTGAAATGCCCTGTGGTCGACTTCGGAGAAGAGCTTCGACTGGAGCTGGGGGAAAACGGCCTGCAAGAATGGAAACAAACCGACACGATACCCGATCTTCACGGAGGGGCCGCTCGCCTTCCCCTCGACTATGTCTTCTACCAGGACTGCCTCAACCGGATCGCCTACGAACCGGCGCGAACCATCGCCGTTCCCACGTTGATCGTCCAGGGCGATCATGACGAGTACGTGCCCCTCCACCAGAGTCAGCGACTCTTCGAGGCCTTACCGGGGCCGAAGCGATTAGACATTCTTCCTGGTGCCGACCACCGCTTCACGAAAGCCTCCGACTTTCAGCGGATGTTGACGCTCCTCACCGAGTGGGTCTCCCGACATCCCAGGACCTGACACCAGCCGGTTCCTACTTCGCAGACTGAACGACGACGATTCCTGAGCTTCGTTCAGAATCCCGATTGCTCATCGATGTTGCTGCACAGCATCCCGCCGGAGGCTTTCTCCTGCAGCCACTGCTCTATCTTGCACAGCAAAAAATAACGAATAGAAACCCGCAGCTCAATTGCCCGCAAAATGGCTCGTGACGTGGCTTTCTGGCGATCGCACCATTTCTTCTCGTGGCACGACGGTTGCTCATCCAGCGTCTCGACTTTTTCGGAGGAAACAAAATGAAGACGCCAACAAGTATATTCGTGATGGGTGCGGTCGGGTGTTTGTCTTTCGCGCCGCTACAAGCCGGGCTGCCTTCACCCGCGACAGCCGCAGACAGCGCGACCACGATCAGCCTGCTGCAACAGCCATCGCTTGCCGAAGCCGTCGCGAAAGCCCAGGGCAGCGGAACCGCGCCCATCCTGCCCAACCCGACGGCACTGGTCCTGACGGCCAAGAAAGGACAAACCGCTGTCGGCACGCTCATGCTCAAGAAATCCAGCACGGATCGGCACACGTATTATCTCAGCACGAACCAGCCGTGGGTCTGGATGAACCCGCCCTACGGCAGCACCCAATCCATCACTTCCGAAACCGATCAACTGCTCATCACGGCGCAAACGGCCAACCTGCAGGCCGGAACACACTCGGCGGTGGTCTATGTCGTCGACTCGGGACCCAATAACTTCATCAATATGCTGCGGATCCCGGTCACCCTCACTGTGACGGCCTCGCCGGTCGCGACACCGCCACCCCCGCCCGCAGCACCGTCGGCCGTAACTCCGCCGCAGCCTAAACCGGTCGTGCTGACGCCCCCCCCACCACCCGCTCCCGTAGCGGTGCCGCCTCCGCCGGCCCCCGCTCCCCCGGCATCGCCGGTGGTCTCCGGAAGCGGGATGGTTGCCACTCCCGTAGCACTCACGATGATGGCAGCGAAGGGACAGCCGGCCGTCGGCACCTTGGCGCTCCGCAAAGGCGGCACCGCTCAGCACACCTACTCCCTCAGCACGAACCAGTCGTGGATCTGGATGAATCCGCCCTACGGCAGCACCCAATTCATTACAACAGAAACAGATCACCTCGTGATCACGGCGCAAACGGCCAACCTGCCGTCCGGAACACATTCGGCCGTGATCTACATCGTCGAATCAGGCCCCAACAACTTCAGGAATATGCTGCGGATCCCGGTCACGCTCACTGTCACGGCCTCGCCGGTTGCGACACCGCCCCCGCCGCCCGCAGCGCCGCCGGCCGTGACCCCGCCGGCGCCTAAGCCCATCGTGCAGACGCCGCCCCCACCGCCGCCCGCCCCCGTAGCCGTCCCGCCTCCGCCGGCTCCCGCTCCCCCGGCCCCCTCACCGGTTGCCACCGGACCGGTTGCCACCGGACCGATCCAGGCCAATCCGGCTTCACTGGCACTCACGAGCGCCAACGCAGTCGGCACCTTGAGCCTCCGCAAAACAGGAACGGACCAGCATATCTATTCGCTCAGCACCAGCCAGCCCTGGGTGTGGCTCAACCCTCCGTACGGAAGTACGCAGACGATCACCACTGAAACGGATCAAATTGTCGTGACGGCCAAGTCCACCGGTCTTGCGGCAGGAACCTATTCAGCGGTGGTGTATATCGTCGAGTCCGGCCCGAACAATTTCTCCAGTACGCTGCGCGTTCCAGTGACCTTCACGATTGCTGCCGGCCAGACGGCCGCTGCAGCACCGTCGACGCCGACGCAATCGTCGGTCACCACACCGCCTCCTCCGCCCCCCAGTCCGACGGCACCGCTCCCGGTGGCGGGCACGCCTTCGTCGACGGCGCCCAAGACTGCCAGTGCCACGGTCAGTTGGAATGCGAATACCGAGGCGGACCTGGCAGGGTATCGGATCTACGTCGGAACGCGATCGGGCAGCTATGGAGTCATGGGCCCCTTCGAGGTCAACAACCGGACCAGCTTCACGATCACCAATCTGCCGGTCGGCGCGACCTATTTCTTTGCCGTATCGGCCTTCGACAAGTCTGGGAACGAAAGCGCCAAGTCTGCGGAGGTCAGCAAGAGCCTGTTCTGAGTGAACGCGAAATAGAGAAGAGCGAGGAACCGTAAGCTGGAGCGCAGTAGGCGCCCAGCTTACGGCGAAGCGATCGGGAGGACCGGCCTGGCGCAGCGAAATCCCGTATAGCTATTGCGAGTCTCCGGCGGCAACTTCGACCGAGCGTAGGTCAGCAGATACTTCGGCAAGTCCGACCAGGAACCGCCACGCACGACACGAAACGCTCCCCGTTCCGGTCCGACGGGATTCTTCGAAGGGCTGGTTTCGTAGTAATTCGCCCCGTACCGATCGGCCACCCATTCCCCGACATTCCCCGCCATCTGATGCAGCCCATAGGGGCTGCGACCGGTATCGTACCGTTGAACAGGCGCAAGCACTTGGCTGTAGCTGAATCTGGCGCCGAGGCCGAAATTCGCCACCTCATCAGTCGGAGACTGATTACCCCAGGGGAACAATCGACCATCGCTGCCCCGCGCTGCCTTCTCCCACTCGGCTTCGGTCGGAAGCCGTGCACCCCGCCAGCGGCAATAGGCCTCCGCATCGAACCAACTGACGCCGACGATGGGACGATCATGATGCTGTACCGGATCCACCGCCTCCCATTGCCAGGGCGGCAACACCTTCTCCTGCACCAGAAAGGCCGCATATTGCCCAGTCGTCACCTCGTACGTATCGATCGCGTACCGGTCCAGCCACACTCGGTGCTGTGGCTTCTCGTCCTCCAACGCATCCGTTCCATTCGCCCCCATGAGAAAGTCGCCTTCGGGAATCGAGACCATGGGCGGGTCGGGAATCGGCGCAGCAGGAATGTCTTTGTGTTTCCGCAGTCGCTCAAGCTGGGCGTATGCTGAATCGCCGATTGCCGAATCGGCAATCCATAGAGACAGAATGAGGAGACTCACTAGCAATCGCATGCCGGGAAGCATACACAAACAGACCCTTGGGCGCGAGCGCTCGGCGAGACTGGGGAAGAAGTCATCTGCATAACAGGGCAGTCAAACCGGACATCCAGCAGGGCCTCAGCCGACGATCACAGCGCAGGCGTGCCCTCAGGGGTACGTTGAGGATGTGACCGAGGTGAGAGCGCAGCCGGGGCTCATTTCACTACCCGGATTAAAGAAGGACTCCACCGACGATCCAATGCCGGTCATCCGGCACGTCGATGAGGAGCCGGGAAAGGTTCATCTCGGCCAATTGCGCCGCGACATCATCCTCGGTGAATGCGGCCAGCAGCGAGTTGTAAAAATCGCGTTTCAAGATCGGATCTTCGTCGCCTGCATACCGATCCACTAGGGCCTGAGCCGCTTCAGGCGAATCCGGCCGCAAAAGATCCATCACCAGAACACAAGCGCCGGGCTTGGCCAATTGCTTCAGGCGAAACCAGAACTGCAGCGGATTCGGGACATGGTGCAGGAGACTGTTGGACAACAGGGCATCGGCTTGTTCCGGCAGGCCGAGCACTTGAAACTGCTCACAACGGAGGGTGATACGATTCGTCAGTCCCGCACCGGCGATCGCCTCCGCCGCCAAATCCAGCATGGGACGGCTGGCATCCACGGCCGTCACTCGGGCGTCCGGGAAGGAGCGGAGAAAACGAATGGGAATATCTCCCGGTCCGCATCCCAGATCGACGACATGACCGCCGGCCCAATCGGGAAAGTATTCGCGAAAACGATCGACGAAACCCTGATTCTCCTCAGCGAAATCCGCCTTCGCATAGGCACGGGCCTGCGCCGCATCGTCCATCAGCTCCGGTTCCAGCACGCGCTTCATCGATCACCCCACCCGCTTAGGTCGTCCGATTCCAGCACAACAGGATCTCCCGGCCGCACCGTCCCTTCGTGAAGAACCCGCGCATAGAGCCGGCTCCATCCGGGATGCGTCTCCTGAGCAATTCGTTCATAGTCCCCATCCTTGAACCACTGCGCATTGTATCGACAAGGCGTCGTATAACTCGTCATCTCCAACTGCACCTGCCCACCGATTCGAAGTCGATCACCGGGCCGCATGACGGACCAGTCGAGCCCCGCCAGAGTGAGATTCTCACCGGACGAACCAGGACCGATCGAATGCCCTTCGGCCCGAAGGGCTTCGATGACCTCCAGGGAAAAGAGGCAGACCGCCCGATCCGGCCCGCCGTGATATTTCCGGTTGCGCTGACGATCCCCCACTAATCCGTCACGCGTCACCTGCGCAGACAGTACCGCCGACTTCGGCACCCCGCCGTCGGACAGACTCACCTGATGCACCTGTGGAATTACCGGTTGTGCCATCTCGGTATCAGGAGCAGAGCCCGCCGTCACAGGACTCCATGCCGGTGGCCTCCAGGGCGACCCATCCGTCCCGTTCTCTCGATGCCCTCACGTAGACTCCATGCCCGGCATAGGCGGCTTCGATCTCCCCCCGCTGATCGATCAGCAGACCGGACAGCAGCAGGCGCGCGCCGCCTGACGCATATCCACAGAGCGCCTCCGCGGCAGTCAACAGGGTCTGCCGATCCAAATTCGCGAGGACCAGAGTGGGCTCGAATCCGTTATGAGACCGCTGCGTCTGAGCATCTTCCACCGTTAGCGTCAGCCGCTTATCGAACCCGTTGACCTGAGCATAGTCTCGCGCGCACGCAATCGCCACCGGATCGAAATCCTCCCCGACCGCCTCCGCCGCCCCGAGCCGGAGCGCCACCATCGCCAACACACCGCTCCCGGTTCCCACATCCAGGACGCGATCGGTCGGCGTCACGACCTCTTGCAGCCATTCGATCAGCAGTTGGGTCGTCGCATGATGGCCGGTGCCGAATGCCTGCTTGGGATCGATGATCAATTCGATGTCGCCGGGGTTCAGCGCCAGAGACTTCCAACTTGGCCTGATGACCACCTGCCGGATTCTGATCGGCTCCACCAGACGTGACCACTGGGCGTTCCAATCGCGGTCCGCCAAATGGTTGATCGTGAGGGCACCGGCCGGATCGGGATGCCCGAGCTGGGTCAACGCAAGCCTCAGGCCTTGCCACGTATCCGGTCCGCAACGGGCCGCGGGCCAGTAGAGATGGATACAATCCTGTTCCTGCCAGGCCCCGGTCACATCCGGATCGTTCAGTACCCCCAGGAGCTCACCGGCATCGAGCGATGTCTGCACATCGACTTGAATCCAGTCGCCCGGACCCGGCTTGTCGGACACATCAGTGGGACAATCAGCTGTCTTCGAGGTTGACGCCATCTCAGACTCCCAGTATCGTCAGCGATACGATGACACTCAATATAGAATCGATACCATCGCCAAGGTCGCCCACACGGGAACACAGTCTCGTGCGCATGTTGCGCCGCGCGGCACAGCTGGAGACAAATGCCCGCCGGGCCAGCGCAAGGTTTACGACCTGGCGGCTCGCCATCTTTGCCGTCGGACTCTTCGGCTCTATCATTCCACATAAATTGGGATGGACCCTGCTCGGCAATGCTATCCTCGCGTTCAGCTTCATGCTGTTCCTCATTGTGGCCTGGTATCATAACAGGCTCGAAGACCGCTTGCACCGACTCCGCCGCTGGCAGGGCATCAAACAGGTGCACCTCGCGCGCATGCGTCTGGGCTGGCCCGAGATTCCATTTCGCCCGGTACCCGTACCCGAACGACACGGGTACGCGACCGATCTCGACCTCGCCGGCCCCCATTCACTCCTGCATCTCATCAACAACACCATCTCGTCACAGGGCCAGGAACGGCTCGCCTCGTGGTTGTTCGATCAACCGCCGGAACCCGCGCAGTGGGCCGTCCGGCAGGCTCTCATCAGGGAATTGACTCCGCTTTCTCTGCTCAGGGACCGGTTGTCATTGGAAGCGCAGGCGGTGGAGGAGGCCGACATCGACGGCCGGCGGCTCCTCGCAGTGCTCCAAAAGCGAGTCAATAGTCCCAGCTTCATGCCCATGTTGTTGGCCGAAACCTTCCTCGCCCTTGCCACGGCCGGGCTCATGCTGGCCGATCTCCTGTCCGGAATCGGCAACTATTGGATGTTGTCGTTCGGTCTCTATGCATTTCTGTTTCTCTCCGTTCGCAGCCGCTCGGAAGAAATCTTCGACCATGCCCAATCACTGCACCGGCAACTGGAGCGGCTCAGCGCAATCCTGGGCTATCTGGAACGGCGATCGTACCGTGCCACTCCCCGGTTGGCGGAACTATGCCGGCCGCTCCTGCAACATGACACCAGTCCTTCCACCTCGCTGAAACAGGCCGCCTCCCTGATGAACCGGCTCAGCGTCCGGGCCCATCCGCTGGTGCATTACCTCATCAACGCCTTCGGTCCCTGGGACCTTTACCACACCTATCGTCTCCAGCACCTACAAGATAGGATTGCCGCCGTCGCGCCGCAATGGTTCGAGCTGCTGGCCGAACTTGACGCCGCCGCCGCCCTGGCAACGTTCGCCTACCTGCATCCGGACTACCCCTGGCCCTCGCTGCAACAGCCGGATGATGCCGCCCATCTCAACGGTGCCGGACCGATCCTCGATGCGCAGGGACTGGCGCATCCGCTCATCCCCGCGAAGGCCCGCGTGGCCAATGACATTGTGTTTCAGGAACGCGGACGCATGTTCCTGGTAACCGGCTCCAACATGTCCGGCAAGAGTACCTTTCTCCGAACCATCGGCATCAACACCTGTCTTGCGCAGGCCGGGGGCCCGGTCTGTGCCGTCTCCTTCCGCTGGTCGTTGGTGCGGATCGGCAGCTGCATCCGCGTAGACGATTCCCTCGACGGCGGCCTCTCCTTTTTTTATGCCGAGGTGAAACGGCTCAAGAAAATTCTCGACAGCACGCGAGACATCAACGGACCGCCTGTGCTCTGGCTGATCGATGAAGTCTTCAAAGGCACCAACAACCGGGAGCGGCTCATCGGAGGACGCGCCCTCATTGCGGCCCTCGCCGGAGGAAACGGGTTCGGCCTCGTCACCACCCACGACCTCGAACTGGCCGAGTTGGAGCGCCAACTCCCCACCGTCACCAATGTGCACTTTCAGGAAACCGTCGCGGAAGGCGCGCTGCATTTCGATTATCGATTGAAACCTGGGCCCTGCCCCACCACCAATGCGCTGCGGATCATGGCACTCGAAGGGCTGCCGGTGGAAAGTCCACCCTCGACGACATCACGATAGCGCATTGCATCAGTTCAATAATTTCGGCAGACTGATCCTCGATTCCGGACACGAACGACGGCACATAGACACAGGAGGCACCCATCGACCCCCAGCCCGACTCCTCATCGACCCGACTTCCCTTGCGCGGACTCCTGATCGCACAGTTCTGCGGCGCCTTCAACGACAACGCCTGGAAATTCATGGTCGCGCTCCTGGGTATCCGGGCAGCCACAGCCGCACTCGCGCCGGGCCAGGATCTGGAAACCGCATCTCAGACCCAGACGACCCTCGCCATGGTCGTGTTCACCCTGCCGCTGGTCCTGACGTCATTCGTGGCCGGATTCTTTGCCGACCGTATCAGCAAGCGCACCGTCATCATCACGATGAAGGCGGTGGAGGTCCTACTCATGGCCGGCGCAACCTTTGCTTTGCTGTCCCATCCGACAGGAGGCCTTTGGGCACTCGTCGTCCTCGCCGGAATGGGTGTCCACAGCGCGATTTTCAGCCCTGCCAAGTATGGCATTCTTCCCGAACTGCTCCCGCACGTACAACTCGCGCGCGGCAACAGCATCCTGGAACTGTTCACGTTCCTGGCAATCTTGACCGGCACGACAGCGGGAGGATTCCTGTTAGCCGGGGCGGGGCAGCAGCCCTGGCTCGCGCCCCTCGCGTTGACCCTGCTCGCCCTGGTCGGGTTTGCTGCGGCCTGGGCTGTCCCGTCGGTGCCACGCGCGCGCGCAGCAGGCGGCTTATTCGACACCTTGCGCGGCGCAGTATCGGCCTTGCAGACAGATCGCCTGTTGCGTCTGGCCATTACCGGCGCAGTTTTTTTCTGGACCATCGCGAGCCTCGTCGTTCAAAACGTGCTGGTCTATGCCAAGGCCGTGCTGGGCCTCTCGGATGCACTGGCGACCGTTCCCTCCGCCCTGATCTCGGTCGGCATCGGCATGGGAGCCCTCGTCGTCGGTCGCCTCTCACGTTCCCGCGTGGAATACGGACTAGTGCCCCTGGGAGCGGCCGGTGTCGCCACCTTCCTCTTGATCCTCGGCTGGTGGACACCCCCGTTCAGCGGCACCCTCGCGCTGATGATCGCCCTGGGTATGTCGAGCGCGCTCATCTTCATTCCCATCAACGCCTTGGTGCAATGGCGCGCCCCGCACGACCGGCGAGGATCGGTCATCGCCCTCGAAAACATCTGTGTCTTCACCGGCATTCTGCTGGGGTCCCTGAGCGGCGGCATGCTTGCCCACGCAGGCCTTTCGACGGTCGGCATTTTCCTCGCGACCGCCCTTGTCACGACCATTGGAACTGCCTGGGCCATGTGGCTCATGCCGGAAACCTTTCTGCGATTGGTCCTCGTGCTGCTGACCCATACCATCTACCAATTGCGCATCGTCGGACAGCAGCAGGTGCCGGTTACGGGCGGCGCCTTGCTGGTCCCCAATCACATCTCCTTCATCGATGGATTTCTCCTGATTGCGAGCCTGGATCGTCCCATCCGGTTCGTGGTGGATGCCCAATACGTCGATCACCCGTTTTTTAAGCCGTTCATGCGGGCGTTGCAGGTCATCCCGATTTCATCGGCCGGCGGCCCACGCGTAATTCTCCGCGCCCTGCGAGAGGCGGGTCATGCGCTCGATGCCGGCGACCTTGTCTGCATTTTCCCTGAGGGACAAATCACACGCACCGGCAACCTTCTCCCCTTCCGCCGCGGATTCGAACGGATCGTCAAAGGACGCACGGTCCCGGTCGTACCGGTTCACCTGGATCGTGTCTGGGGCAGCATTTTCAGTTTTGTGGGGGGGCGATTCCTCACCAAATGGCCGGAGCGTGTTCCCTATCCGGTCACCGTCTCGTTCGGCACTCCAGTTCCCGCCGAGACGCCCGCGCATGAACTGCGCCGCCTCGTGCTCGAGCTCGGTGAAGCAGCCTGGCAGTTGCGGAAATCGACAAGGCGGCCGTTGCACGAGGCCTTCATCCGCGCGATGCGCCGACATCCCTTCCGCATGGCGATGGCCGATACAACGAAACCCCACGTGTCTTCACTCCAGGCCTTGATCGGGGCGATTGCCCTGGCGCGCGCGCTGAAAACACACTGGCAGGGCCAACAGAACGTGGGGCTGCTGTTGCCGCCAACCGTGGTAGGAGCCCTCACCACGGTCGCCGCCACGCTCGCCGGTCGCACGTGCGTCAACCTCAACTATACTGTGGGCAAGTCCGGACTGGAATCGGCCGTACGCCAGGCGCAGCTGCGTACCATCGTCACCAGTCGCAAGTTTATCGAGAAGGCCAAGCTCGAACTCCCGGAGGGTCCCGCCATTCTCTGGCTGGAAGACATCGGCGCTACCATCGGTACGAAGGAGAAACTCACCGCCGCGGCCCTTGCCGCACTGGCGCCGCTCCGTTTTCTGGAATCGGCCTGCGGACAGACCGGGCGCGTGACCATGGATCATCTCGCCACCATCATCTTCAGCAGCGGGAGCACCGGCGAGCCAAAGGGGGTGATGCTGTCGCACTTCAGCATCGACGCGAATGTGCAAGCCGTCTCGCAGGTCCTCCCCCTGGACGCGGATGATCGAATCTTGGGCGTTCTTCCGCTCTTCCACTCCTTCGGCTACCTGATGTTCTGGTTCGTCACGCTGAACGGCGCGGCAACCGTCTTCCATCCTTCGCCGCTCGATGTGACGGCCATCGGCGACCTCTGCGCCAAACATCGCCTGACGTTTCTGGTCTGCACTCCCACCTTTCTGCAGCTCTATCAACGACGCTGCACCCCGGAACAGTTCAGCACGCTACGGGTCGTTCTCACGGGGGCGGAGAAATTGCCCCTGCGCCTCTGCGAATCGTTCCAAGACCGGTTCGGTATCGGACCGATCGAGGGGTATGGCGTGACCGAATGTGCGCCGGTCATCGCCGTGAACTGCCCGGACTTCCGGGCTGCCGGATTTTTCCAGCCGGCGTCTCGACGTGGAACGGTCGGTCAGCCGCTCCCCGGTGTCTCCGTCCGCATCGTCGATCCCGACAGCTTCGCCATCCTCCCGCCCGGCACAGCGGGCATGCTGTTGGTGAAAGGTCCGAACGTCATGAACGGATATCTTGGTCGCGAAGATTTGACGGCCCAGGCCATGCGCGATGGATGGTATATTACGGGTGACATCGCCGCACTCGACGACGATGGGTTTTTGACCATTACCGATCGGCTCTCACGTTTTTCGAAGATCGGCGGTGAAATGGTGCCGCATCGACGGGTGGAGGAGGCGCTCCAACTGGCATCCGGCGAGGAACTGCAAATCTGCGCCGTCACCGGCGTACCGGATGAGCGCAAAGGTGAACAGTTAGCTGTATTGCATACGCTTCCTGAAGAGAGGATCCCCCAGATCCTTGCCAAGGCGGCAGCCGGCGGCCTGCCCAATCTATTCCTGCCCTCGCGCACGCACTGCATCAGAGTCGAGGCCCTCCCGATCCTGGGAACGGGCAAGCTGGATCTCAGGGCCCTCAAGCGGATCGCGATGGAACGGCTGGGGGAGCGTGAAGCGTGAAGCGTCTGGTGCAAAAGACGGGCATCGGGCTGCCCCACAGTCTATGACGAACCTGGACACAAAGACACTGATCGATTGCCATGTCCATCTGGCCGCGCTGCCGGAGGGAGACAACGGTTGCTATATTTCGCCCAAGACGCTCAAGAGCCCGCTATTCCGGTTTCTGCTTTGGAAACACGGGCTCTCACCGGACAAGCCACGCGAGGCGAATCACAAATATCTTGCCGACCTCCTGACGGAGCTACGAGCCTCACGCCACGTGCAAAAGGCCGTGCTCCTCGGCATGGACGGGGTCTATGACCACAATGGTCATCTTAACCGGGCACACACCGACTTTCTCATCGGCAACGACTATGTGCTCAAGACCGCGCAGGCCCATCCCGACGAATTGCTGGCGGGCGTGTCGATCAACCCGCAGCGACGGAATGCCATCGACGAAGTGCATCGCTGCGCGGATGCCGGAGCGGTGCTGGTCAAGGTGCTGCCGAATGCGAAACAATTCGACCCGGCTAATCCGAAATACAAACCATTTTATCGCGCCCTGGCAGAGCGAAAACTGCCGTTTCTCAGTCATGTCGGCTACGAATTCAGCCTCATCGGGAAAGACCAGTCCGTGGGCGAACCGGACCGGTTGCGCCTGGCGCTGGATGAAGGCGCCACCGTCATCGCGGCCCACGCCTGCAGCTATGGCTTGATGCTCTATGAGAAATTTCTTCCGACTCTGCGCGACCTCGTGGCGCGTTACCCGCATTTCTATGCGGATATTTCCGCGCTCACCTTGCCGAACCGAATGCGGATGCTTCTGCACTTGCGGAAATATCCGGAGGTGCATGAACGCCTGCTCTTCGGCACCGACTATCCATTATCGGTGTTCCATATGGCAGCCTGGGGTAGGGTTGCACTCGGGACATTGCGCAAGATGATCAGCACCAAGAACCGCTTCGACCGGCAGGTCGAGATCTGTAATGGCCTGCAGCTCGGGTTCCGCTCTCTCGGAGACCTGCTTCCCCATTCAACACGAATGACAAGCCGCTGAGCATGCTTGCCATGACGCGAGACGAGATACTCACCAGCCTGCGCGAAAGGATTCTGGCCTTCGCGACATCACGTGTATCGAAGGATCTCGCCGAGGATCTCACTCAGGAAGTGTTGATCCTCCTTCACGAAAAATATGCCCACGTCACTGAACTGACCGAACTGGTCCCCCTGGCCTTTCAAGTGCTCCGGTTCAAAATGCTGGATGTCCATCGCAAGTCACTGCGGCGGGGCGAATACAATCAGGAATCGGTCGATGAACTGTCGTTGGCTAATCCCGGTGACGATCCGGCGACATTACTGGATCAGAAGCAGCGAGTGGATCGACTCTTAGCCGCCGTCGCCCGACTCGGAGAACGTTGCCGCGAGCTTTTCACTTTGAAATTGGAGGGAAACAGTTTCCCTGAAATTCAAACTCTCATGGGACAGCATTCGATCAACACCATTTACACCTGGGATCTCCGCTGCCGGAAACAGTTATTGAGTTTGATGGGCGGCACATGGAAATGATGGTATTGGCAGCCATTTCACCTCTTACATTTCACGTATTATGCAGTGACAGAGATGTCTGAACACGATCTCGAAAAATTGCTCGGTGGATTCGCAGCGAATACGCTGACGCCGGAGGAGCGCTCGCAACTCTACACAGCCGCCCTGCAGGATCAGCAATTATTCAATGCCCTGGCGGATGAACAGGCGTTGAAAGAATTGCTGTCCGATCCCGCCGTGCGCCGGAGGCTGCTGGAGACCCTGAAGCAGCCCCACACATCCGAAGCCGGTGGATCGCTTCCCTGGTGGGCATGGTTCAAGCGACCGGCCGGCCTCGCCTTCGCAGGCGGTCTCGCCGCCGTGATCTTCGCGCTGGCGTTCGGCACTAGAATCTACCAGGAAAGTCTCGAACGAACCTCCAGACCTGCGGAGACTGAGGATGTGAAGCAGGTCAGACCGTCAGTCCAGGCCCCTCAACCGTCCGATTCGCTCAGATCGCCCGAGGCGGAATCACGACTCAACGCACAAGCGCCGGACGAACCGGCACAGGCTCCAGCGAAGAAGGATGGGCGCACCGACAAAGCAGCCGAGCGAGCGCGATCCGCAGCGGCCAAACTGCAAGAACAACGCGCCCCTGAAACGGCGAGCGATAGTACTATGCCCCTACGCGAACGCGACGAAACGCGGAAACAGGTCCAGGCCCCCGTCGCAGCATCGGGCAGGACGGCGGAGCAGGCAGCAGCATCAACCGACAAAAAACTCTCGCCCGGCGCACCAACACCGCCTGCTGCCCCGGCAACGGCTCCGGCTCCGCTACAAGCGCCGGCCGCAAGCGCTCTCGCCCCAAAGCACAGTGCCCGCGCCCTCTTCTATGGCGACGCGTCTCCCCCTGCCGATGGAAACCGTCTTGCGCAAGAACGTGATCAGGCCAACCAGCCTGAGCGAAGAATGGACCAATTTGCTGCGGCAGGAAAGGCTGGGGCGATCGGCCACGTGAGGCCGTTGGGTCTGCGGTATAGCTTTGTGACCAGGGACACCGACGGGCAGAACCGGGAAGTAACTGCGGCGATTGCTGCCGGAAGCAAAGAGCCGGTGCGCATCACGGTGGAGACTACTCAGGATGCGTATCTGCAAATCCTTCAAAATCTCGGCTCCGCCGGGACCAGACTCTGGTGGCCGCCACAAGAAACGGGGAAAATCTCTCTCAAGCTGCTGGCGGGAAAACGAAGCGAGATTCCGTTGCCTCCCCCGGCGGAGAATGGATTGTTGGCGCTGACGATCCGTCTGTCACCGAAACCGTTCGGGCCACTGACCATGCAGGAAGTCGGCATGCTGGACCGGTTCTCCAGTAATCTGCTGATCGAAACGGTTTCTCCAGCCGACACGTCCGGGGCACAGGAACAGGCCACCTACGTCGTGAATCCCGAGGCATCACCCACCGCCCAGCTCGCCGTCGACATTCCGATCAGTCAGTAACCCGAGAGCTACTCACATGTTCCGTGCTGCTCTTTTCCATCCTCTCCATATCATGATACAGTACGAATCATGATAGCCACTAGGAGAACCTGCCATGCCGATCATCAAACCTGTTTCGGATCTGAGGAATAAGACCAATCAGATTTCTGAGTTGGTGCACAAGAGTCATGAACCGGTCTTCATTACAAAAAACGGCGAAGGCGATATGGTGCTCATGTCTTTAGCCACATACGGTGAAATCGAGCGCACCTTGGATCTATACGGGAAACTCGCCGTGGCAGAAGCAGAGACCGCAAAAGGAAGTCGGGGGCGCCCACTCAGCCAGGTAATGACCGACCTGAGGAAGCGGATCCGTGCGTTCAAATAATTATATCGTCCGACTCCTCTCGGTCGCCGAGCGGGATCTGCAAGAACTGCTTTCCTATCTGGCCGCGGAGAACCCTACTGCAGCAGCCATAGCGCTCGATCGCATCGAAAGCCGGCTGCATGCCTTGGAACACCATCCTTTCCTTGGCCGAACGCCCAATGACCGAACAGTCGCGGAACTGGGCTATCGGGTCCTCGTCATCGACAACTATCTCGCCTTTTACAAGGTCAAAGGAAAGACGGTCTTGATCCACCGAGGCCTGCATGGCGCACGAGACTTCGTGCGTCTCTTGATGGACTAGGGCAAGACCTTTGAAAAATTCTTCCAACAAGAGTTCGCCAAGCATCAGCAATGTCAGCGCTGGGAAAACCCGACTGTATCTGATTAGATTCGATGTTTATCAAAAAGGATTCAGTTGAGATCGTCTAGATCATCTTGCTCTCGCACCGCCTTCCTTTCGACATTTCGAACCCCCTGAAATTCTGGGATAATCAGAAAGGATTACTCAACGCCGGTTTGAGAACAGGCCGGCACATATATTGTATCGATGCCTGATCGAGATACCATCTTCATTCTAGAGACACGCTCTTAAGAATGAGGGGATATAGATGTCGGACCACCAGGTTGACCGAGTAGGACCGTGTAGAACAACGTAGGACACTGCGTTTAAGTGGAAACTATTGTACGCTTAATACTTACTATGCTATACGTGTTCGTCGCTAGGCTTCGGCATGATGCACGACATGACCAACCGATCACGTCCACCTTCATAATCGTGGCGTGTACGTCGATTCTTCGTGAGGTAGTCGTTTTCCTGAACAGCCTGTGAGGGAACATCATGACAGCCGGAAAAGTCCTCGTCGTAGAAGATGACGAAGGGGTTCAAACGCTCCTGAAGGCTACCTTGGAGCCTGAATTTGAGATCCTGATCACGTCGGACCCCGACAAGGCGCTCTGCCTTCTCAACCGCGAGTCACCAGATCTGGTTTTACTCGATTTGGGTCTCCCGCCCTCCCCACAGGACCACAAGATAGGAATCCAACTGCTCAGGAAGATGAGAAGAGCGACCCCTGGCACACAAGTGATTGTCTGTACCGGCTTGTCCGGATACGAGGCGGCAAGCCACGCCATCAGTCTTGGCGCCCACGATGTCATCTATAAACCCTTTTGCATCCAAGCCCTTCAAGCGGCGGTGCGGAGAGTGTGTTGGATAGCGCGCATCAATCGGCTGCAGGGCCTGGATGCACCGAAGGATGAGTTCCTGGAAGAAATGGTCGGAACCAGTCCCGCCATGCGCCAGGTCTTCGATATGATCCGTAAGGTCGGCACGACCGACATGCCCGTGCTGATCACGGGAGAAACGGGGACGGGCAAGGAACTGACCGCCAAAGCGATTCACGAACGGAGCCGGCGAAATAAGGGCCCGTTTGTGCCGATCAATTGCGGCGCCATTCCTGAAACATTGCTGGAATCCGAACTCTACGGACATGAACGAGGAGCCTTTACCGGAGCCCTGCAGCTGAAGAAAGGCAAGTTCGAAGCGGCGGACGGCGGGACATTGTTTCTTGATGAAGTCGGCGACCTGCTTCCATCACTCCAAGTCAAATTGCTTCGTTTTCTGCAGGAGGGAACATTCGAACGGGTCGGCGGTCAGCAGGCTCTACGGCTCGACCTTCGTGTGATTACGGCGACCAACGTCGACCTACAGGCCGCCATCGCCAAGAACGTATTTCGAGAAGATCTCTATTACCGGCTGGGCATGCTGCACATTCATCTCCCCCCGCTCAGGGAACGTGGCGAAGACACGCTGCTCATGGCCACGACCTTTCTTAAGAGAGCCGCCTTCTCTGCCGGAAAGCGGGTCCGAGGCTATACCCGAGAGGCCGTCGAAACCATCCAATCCTACCATTGGCCCGGCAATGTGCGGGAGTTAAGCAATAGGGTGAGGCGAGCCACCGTCATGGCGGAAGGTCCGGAGATTACGCCTCAGGACCTGGGGCTGACCTGCGAGGCCTCGCCTTCGGCAAACAGCCTCGATTCCTTGAGAACCGCACATCGCCGGATTGAAATGGAGTTGATCATCAAGGCAATGAGTGTACATCACGGGAATTTGAGCCGCGCAGCGCAAGAGCTCGAAGTGAGTCGCTCGACGTTATATCGAAAAATTCAAGCATTCAGTCTCGAACAGTTCGTCCTCTCAGCCAACCTTACCCATTACACAGCCCCCTCACTCACGAAGTCCTCGGCAGAACGCCTTCAGTAGCCCGGGATTCTCAGGGAACGCTTCCATTCTTCAGCCTGCATCGGGCCCCTCCTCGGTGTTGCCTGAAACGAAGAGGAGAGGCTGTTGCATCATCAGGCACTTGCGATGATCGGAGCGATCCTGGCCTTAATACACGTATTTCCTCACATTTCATGTGAGTTCAATTACTTAAGGCGATGCTAAGACAGGTCGCGTCAGATCAGGCGAAAGGAGCCATTAAATCTGTCACTGAATTGCGATACACGCGCTCGTCGATGCTCGACGAGGCATTGAAGATCGATCGACTGCAACATGTAGCGGGAGTCGCATCAACATCCCCAATATGTATTGGACTCACCAGCCTTCCTCTCAAAGAAATGAACATGACGCGGAGGCTGGGACTGTACAAAGATTAGTCAATCACGAGATCTTGCTTCAATTCCTCGCCTGCCCTTCCCACGCTCCATCGAATAACACAGCGCGGATCGATGTTTTCTTCGATCAGGCACGTTATTTGAGTATGTCCGAACTGTGGATGTCGTAGACGATGCGCAGAGCCGGATGTGCGGAGTCGATGGGGACGAGACAATGAAACTGTCGCGCCAAGCTCTTCAGCATGTCCTGTGGTTGGCCGTATCCAAGCGAGGCGTTTTCCCTCGTTCTCTCAGCCTATGGGCGTGCGGATGGCTCACCAGACAAGGTTCTGGGGTTCGATTATGTCCACTGGTGCTCGAAACGAGAAGAAGAAGAATGAGAAGCAGAAAGACCGCTCGAAAAACGAGCAGCCCACGAGTCAGCCCGCTCCTGCGGTGCAGCAGATTCACGTCGTGTTATGGGATGAACCCCCTAAACGCGACCCACAGGAAAACGACACCGATCTTGAGCCCGACCTTCTTCGAGCGAACCCCATTGGGGCCAGCTATGTCACAGCATCGTCATCGGAACATGCAGACCCTTTTGGCCAATCAGCCGAATGCGCCCGATTCACGTTCAGGCTGATGGGATTGAATCTCTCGAGGGACGCGGTCTCGAGGACTCAAGTGCAGGACGAGCCATGTGGAAAGGAGGTGACGAGCCGTCGCAGTCCGAGTGTCAGTCAGTATGGTTCGACAGTGATTCTCTTTAACCGCTAATGATTGTGAGGAGGGTGTCATGAAGAAAGTGATGATTACGACGGCAGCGTTGGCATTGGCCCTCGGCCTTGCGCCCCACTCGGGCGCTCAAACAGCCGACAACAGCAGCGCCGCGGCATCGGACCAATCGAAGGCCCTGGTGAAGACAAAGGTCGATGACAGCTATAACGACATCACAAAGACTAAGGACAGCTACAACGAGTCTACGAAGACCATTACCAAAACGGACGAAAGCTCGAAGGTTAAAGATAGTTATAACGAGAAGACAGTCTATAAGGGAAAAGCTGAGAACGATCACTCCCCCTTTGGAGCGGCGGCCAACAACTACTCGACGGCCACTAGCTCGCTGACTGCGAATCTGACCAACGCATACAACCACAGCAAAGTAGTGAATATGACCAAACTCGATGGATATGTGTCAGGTAACAAGATCTCCCACATCGGCAATGTCGGTGGGGACGCCCTGGCCTTCAAATCTGGGAACGGCGACCGTGGCGGAGATGGCGGCTACGCTGCGGTTAAGGCCCGGTCTGGCGATGCCATGGGTGGCGACGGCAATAAGGGTGGCTATGCCAGAGCCAATGGTGGCTATGCCGACGGCGGTAATGGTGGTAAGGCCAAAGCTGGTGATGGTGGCTATGCCAAGGGTGGTCCCGGCGGCACTTCCAACGGTAATAACGGTGGCCAATCCAACGGTGGCGCTAATCATGACAATACCGCCCATGATGCCGAATGGACAGCTGGGAACGGCGGCCAGGCACAAGGTGGGAACGGTGGCCAAGCTAACGGTGGAAACGGTGGCCAGGCCAACGGTGGAAACGGCGGAACGGCCACCGGTGGAGCCGGCGGTGCAGGTGGCTCCGCGACCAGCGGAAACGCGACCGCGACTGCTAATGGTGGAAACGGTGGAAACGGCGGTAATGGAGGTAGCGTGAACGGTGGAAGCGCAGGAACCTTCAACGCCTCCAACGCGATCTCTGGGATGAGCGGCGCGGCCGGAGTCACCGTCGCCATGCAGAACACCGGAATGGCCAGTCTCCAGCAGATCGGCGTCACCACGATGGCGAACGTCACGATCGGTCATTAAGCCACGTCTGGCTGGAGGAGCACCGGCTCCTCCAGCCAGAGGGAGCCATCTACGACAAGAGCGAGGGCATCATGCGTATTTATTTCTCAACAGTGATGACGGTCCTTGGGCTCTGCCTGGGCATGGCTCACGCCGGTTCGCCGGACAAGCCCGCGATGACATCCTGGGGCAACCCGATTCCTGCGGCCCAGTTGGACACTCAACGTGGAGGAACGGACCCCGGTCCGATCACGATCAACGCGAACATGCTGAACGCCAAGTTATTCGATAATGCGGCCACAGACAACGTGACCGGCAATAATACTGTGACCGGCGGCGCGTTTGCCGGATCGAGCGGTCTTGCGACAGTCATCCAAAATTCCGGGAATAACGTGATCATTCAGAACGGCACCGTTCTGAACTTGACACTGAAGTAGACATCGATGCCGACGAAACATCCTATCGGGTATGTGCTGGCCTTGCTGCTCTCCGCCTCTACCGGAGCGACGGCGGCCACGGTGGAGGTCACTCCTGGAGTCGGGAGTCGCATGTTGCTCCAAGTCTGGAGTATGCGCGAACTCAAAGTCCGATCAGTCATCCTCCAGAAATATGACTACAGCTGCGGCTCGGCCGCCGTCGCCACACTCCTGACTTACCACTATGGGAATGCCATCACTGAAGAAGTGGCCTTCCGCGCGATGTTCGACCACGGCGACCAGCAAAAAATCCAACGCGAAGGCTTTTCGCTCCTGGACATGAAGCGGTTTTTGGAGGCGCAGGGCTATCGCGCAGATGGGTTTGAGGTCTCTCTGGGCGAGGTGGCCAAAGCCGGCATTCCGGCGATCGTGCTGATCGTGGATAACGGCTATCACCATTTTGTGGTGATCAAAGGCATGCGGGGCAATAAGGTCCTGCTCGGCGACCCGGCAATCGGCATGCGGGTGGTCGCGCGCGAGGAATTTGAAGCCGCATGGCCGAACCGCATTGTTTTTGTCATCCATGAGGCCCCGACACGAGCCGAATTCAATACCGTCCGCGATTGGAGCGTCCGTCCGAGATCGCCTCTCGGACAACCGCTCAGCGCCGACACCTTGAACAGTGTGATTCTTTTTCGTCCCGGCGGGAGGGATTTCTAATGAGCTGCCCATTCATAAGATCGCTTCGCCACATGACGACCCTGTTCATGCTCACCCTGTGCGTGCAATCCATGACTTCAGCCATAGCATCCGAGAGAAACGAGTATTTTATGCAACGGATACCGGTGAGCGAAGTGGTATTGGACCACATGCGAGGAGGGTTTCAAAGCAGCCCGAACAGTCCGATCCTCTCATTCGGGATCGAACGGACTGTGCATCTGAATGGTAAACTCATCAGTTCAACGGTGCTCAATATCCCGGACTTGATGCAACTCGCGGGTAATTCGAGTCGTCCGTTCACCCTCGTTCAGACCGGAAGCGGCAACTCATTGACGACTGCCGCCGCCGCATTGCCCGCGTTCATGACCGTCTTACAAAACTCTCTCGACAATCAAAACATTCAGAATCAAACCGTCATGAACGCCACGGCGGGAGCGCTTGGCTGGGCCCGGTCGCTCGCACTGGGCAACGCGCTCTCTGAGGCCACCATCGGCGCTATCCGGCATTAATGATGCGCGTCTCGTGCAAACCGGCAGGTCGTCCGGCGGACAAGAGCGGTCGAGCCATTCCCACCTCAACAGCATTGACCATCGCGATTCGGTCGACACAACCCATTGAGGTGTCGAGGGCTGTCGGAACAACTCGTAAAAGCGTTTGGATTGCCTTCGCTCTGGGGCTCGCGTTGAGCCTGACGACCGCTCCGATCGGCGCGGCCCCGCCCGTGCTCGTCAACATACATGCGAATCCGTCACATGTAGACAGGTGGAAGAACCTTCTAGGTCCGAGGTCTCAATGGTCGACCGACCCACCCCGGTATCTTGCCGCAAACAATCAGACGGTCGGACCTGAGATGTCCGAGCAGGATGGGCCCGCGGCACAAGATCAGGCTGCGGGTGATCCGAAATCGAAATCTGCCAGCCCGGTGGGGGTCGCTCCGGAGACTCCACAAGAAGAACCACTCCCTCCATGGATGGTTCGGACATTCGATTTGCCGGGGGCCGGGGTGCTGACCCCGAAGGGCACACTCATCGTGGAGCCGTATCTGCAATATGCCCATCTCAGCAGTAATCGAGTCACGCTGACCGGATTTACGATCGTCCCGGCCCTCACGATCGGCCTCATCAACATCCAAGGAGTGAGTCGGGACATTTATACCGCAGCACTTGTAGGGCGCTACGGCCTCACGAATCGACTGGAGATCGAAGTGAGAGTGCCCTATCTCTATCGGGAGGACTCGATTACGCAACGACCTCTTGCCACGCCTTCTACAGCTGATACCGTGTCTACCGCCAACGGTTCTGGTCTCGGAGACATTGAAACAACAGGCCGGTATCAAATAAACAAAGGTGGGGCCGACGAACCGTATTTCGTGGCCTTCACGCGATTCAAGAGCACGACCGGGAAAGGTCCGTTCGAAGTACCGACAGACCCGATCACGGGGTTCCAAACAGAATTACCAACGGGGTCCGGCTTTTACATTCTCCAACCGGGCTTTACCGCCCTCTTTCCCAGCGATCCGGTCGTCCTTTTCAGCAGTATCAGCTACATCTGGAATATGTCGCGTAACCTCGGAGGCCAGATCGGACGCATCAATCCAGGAAGTGGCGGCAACTTTAATGTGGGTCTCGGCATTTCGTTGAATGAAAAGCTGTCATTGACGCTGGGGTACGACCATACCGTCTTTGAGAGACCCACGTCTGCCTCCAACCTGCTCCTCACGACGACGCCGCAGATCACTCAAATCGGGGTCTTGCTCCTTGGAGGCGCGTATCGATTGAGCGATCGCAGCTTTGTGAATTTCGTCGTCGGGGTCGGCGCGACTCGGGAAGCGCCGGATCTCCAAGTGACGGTTCGGATCCCGACCGCAATCTTTATGGGGAATTAGGATTGAAATCCAATTACAAGCGTCGACACGATCTGGCAAACGGCTCGTATGTATCATTCTTCAACAGCCCCCGACCTCGGTCCCAGTGTCACGGATAAAACCGGAGCACCAACAATCCTGAGATCGCCGCGACCCCTCCGGCAAGGCACAGAAAAAACCCCAGCGCGCCCGCAACGAACCAGGGTCGCACGATCTGGTATTCGGCAGGCGCCAGCAATGGATGCAGCTCCACCGGCCTTCGCCACCAGCGACGCGGAAGCGCCATGCGCGCTGCCAATGTCCGATAGAGGACGACGTGATACCACCAGCCGGTCGG
The DNA here is from genome assembly GCA_902500715.1 of uncultured Nitrospira sp. GTDB lineage: Bacteria > Nitrospirota > Nitrospiria > Nitrospirales > Nitrospiraceae > Nitrospira_A. The sequence continues at coordinate 34,792 of CABVRO010000010.1, forward strand.
GATACCGATGAAGAGCCCCACGGCCAGCCCCCACAATCCCAGTTCAACCATGAGCGGTGGTGTCATCGCGACTGTCACCAGGCCGATCAGCGCGATGGCCACGACAGTCCCGAGCACAAGGAGCGACTCAAGCATGTGATGGATTATACCGGACGAGTTGCATGGATACAGAGAATGGACGGGTCTCGGCGGTGATGGAACCGGCCCCATTGGCTTCCACGCCGCATGCGATCAGCGGGCCCGCTTCAGCAGGCCCGCCGGAAGGCCCGGTCAGGATTTGGACCTCGATCGGGGCAATTCCAAAATACTCGACTTGCGGGACTCATCGTTCGGAAACACGCGGCCGGTCAGGACCGTGTCGAAGATATGGTCGAACACCACGCCGGGCTGACCTTTTCTCCTTCCGGATCTGAAATACGAATGGCCTTTCGGGGGATCGTACACCGTGTTGACGTCATCGCAGTCGATGGCATAGACGTTCTTGGGTGTCAGATCCATGTCTTCCGGGCCGGTGTGCCCGAGACGGCGAGAGGCTTCGGCGTTCTTGAGATTCGAGACCTTGCTTGCCCGAAGCGCCAGGTCGTCCGAGGCGTAATAGACCACCACGTTGCGCGAGGCATGACTGATCGGCTCGCCGGCCTCGCCCTTGTGCAGAGATTCGTTCAAGATATCCGCGGCGATCAGAAAAGTATTTCGAAACAGGAGCGGCAGTCCGCCCGGTTGATCGTACTTCTGCCAGAGGCTTAGCGTCTGACGGAGCACGCGATTGCCCATGGAGTGCGCCAGGACATTGATGCGCTTCAGGCAAGGATCCTCGTCTGGATTCGCGTCGGACGAATTTCTCCATTCCATGAACTTCTGAAACATGCGGGCGAAGGCAAAGGCGCTTTGATCCGCCGCCTTCTGATCGTCCCAATAGTCTTTGACGAGGCCCAGATCGTTATCGCAGGGCCAGATGATGGGGACCACGAGCAACTCCCCGTTCTTTTCCTTATTGCAGAGGGCTTGAAACTCCTCTGCGTCGTTGAAGACATCCTCGGGAAGATTCGAGAAGCCGTGAATATAAAGAAGCACCTGCCGGTATTGGGACTCCTTGATCGCCGTCAAAAAATTCTTGCTGCCGAGTTCTTCAATCGCGCCGTTCCTGTTCCGGCTGCAGCAGAAAAATCCACGACTCGACGAATTATTACGAAGATCGAAGATAAAGTTCGGATTCAGTGCGGGCTCGGTATTGACCGTCGGCATTCGACTGGTGATGAAGAGCATGGTGAGGTCTCCTTGGTGAACGGTGATCGGCAGAGCCTGACGCTCAAGCAACTGTCAGGCAGCAACCGCCGACGTTCGCGGGCAGCCTTCTGTGTGAGACAGGTCTATCGCCGGAGCGCGCGTTGCATCTTGCGCCGCGCAGGGGAACCAAACCTGTCATCGGCGTGGGGATTCTAGCAGGACGGAGGAAATTGGCAAGACGAGGGATATTGGGAAGCACGGACACTACGCCGAAATAACTGCCGCTGCCTATTCTTGTCCCTTACTTCCATGTTCGAAATTTCATGTACAGAGCAAACCTCCCTTTGAGTTCAGGAAGTTGAAGTTGACCTTCCCACCGAAAACTAGACCATTGGCTTGGAAGTGCCTCTGTGCTGAGATACGCCCCACAGGAGGGGCCAAGACACGGAAACGGCATACCGAGGAACAAATCATTGGCGTGCCATATATGCAGGGCTCAGGGCGCGCGTTCCGCGAGCAAAGAGCCTGGGTCCGCTGCCTCGCCCCTCCCCTCTGAAAGGATTCAGATTCTCGCCCCATACCCTCCTGTGAAGGGAGGACACATGGAGCGCATCGAGGGCAAATCCCCATCGAACCCATCGACGAACCGGCGCGATCCCCGCCTCTATCAAATCGCCAGCCTGGGAACGTTGCTGGCGTATGGTCTCTTCTGGCTCCACTTCGACCTGAGCCTCTGGCAGATCGCCGTCACGATTGGAACAGCGGTGCTCACTCAATATGCCGGAACCCGCCTCGCCAAGCTTCCGTTCTTCGATCCCAAGAGCGCGCTCATCTCGTCGCTCTCCCTCTGCATCCTCCTCCGCTGCGATCACCTCGCGATCGCAGCATTGGCCTCAGTCGTCGCCATCGGCAGCAAGTTCGTCTTCCGCTGGCAAGACAAACATCTGTTCAATCCGACGAATCTCGCCCTCGCCGTCATGCTCGATACCGGGCTAGGTTGGATCTCGCCGGGACAATGGGGGCAGGTCGCCTGGTTCGGCTTTCTCATTACTTGCCTCGGTAGCCTCGTGGTTACACGCGCCGCGCGGGCGGATGTGACGTGCGCCTTTCTCGCCGTCTACGTCGGCTTCTTCTTCGCTCGAGCGCTCTGGCTCGGCGATCCGCTGGCGATTCCGTTCCACCAGGTCGAAAGCGGAGCACTCCTCATCTTTGCCTTCTTCATGATCTCCGATCCCAAAACCACACCGGACTCCCTCGCCGGGCGAATGGTCTATGCCCTCTGCGTTGCCCTCGCCGCGCTTTACGTCCAGTTCGGATTGTTTCGCCCGAACGGATCGCTGTGGGGACTGATCGCCTGCGCGCCACTTGTACCACTACTCGATCATCTGTTTCCCGGTACTCGTTACGCTTGGACCAGGACATCGACTGGTAGCGCGTCACCAAACTCGTCGTTACACATCGATGCCCAACCGTCAGCCGGTAGTCATTCCCAGTCTGTCTCCGTTTCTCTCGTGTCACTAACCAAGGAGGTTCTTATGAGACGTACCATCGTGCCTTCATTGTTATTCGCCCTCGGCCTGCTCGCATGGAGCGGCGAGGCCTCGGCCTTTTGCGGTTTCTACGTCGGCAAGGCCGACACCAGACTGTTCAACAAGGCCTCTGAAGTGGCCATCGCCCGCCACGACAACAAAACCGTGATCACCATGGCGAACGATTTCAAAGGAGATGTGACGGAGTTTGCGCTGGTGGTTCCGGTGCCGACCGTCCTGGAGAAGGAGCAGATTCATGTCGGCGATCCGGCGGTACTGAAACATCTGGCCGACTACTCGGCGCCGAGACTGGTCGAATACTTCGACGAGAATCCCTGCCTGCGTTCTGAACTCATGGAGCGCCGGAGCATGGATGCGATGAAGAGCATGGTCCCGGCCGCAGCGCCGGCCCGTGAGCGCGACAAGGCCTTAGGGGTCACGGTCGAAGCCCAATACACGGTCGGCGAATACGACATCCTGATCCTCTCGGCCAAAGAAAGTAACGGGCTCGAAACCTGGCTGGTCGAGAACGACTACCGCATCCCGAAGGGAGCGTCGGCCGTCCTCCATAGCTATCTCAAACAGGGCATGAAATTTTTCGTCGCCAAGGTGAATCTGGGCGAGCAGACGAAGCTCGGCTTGACGCACCTCCGACCGCTTCAGATTGCATTCGAATCGCCGAAGTTCATGTTGCCGATCCGGCTCGGCACGGTGAATGCCGACGGCGCACAGGAGCTGTTTATCTATTTCCTGACGAAGCAGGGCCGGGTAGAGACGACAAACTACCGGACCGTGCGACTCCCTGAGGCACAGGAAGTTCCGCTCTACGTGAAAAACAAGTTCGGCGACTTCTATCGCGATCTGTTCACGCAGCAGGTGAACCGGGAGAGCGAACGCGGCCTGTTCATGGAGTATGCCTGGGACATGAACTGGTGCGACCCCTGCGCGGCCGATCCGCTCACTGCCGACGAACTCCGCGGTTTGGGCGTGTTCTGGCAGGATGGAACCGGACGGACGGGCAAGAGCCTGCCGATGGCGCAGAACGTGTTCCTTACTCGGCTGCACCTGCGCTACGACGCCGCGCATTTTCCTGAAGACCTGATGTTCCAGGAGACCTCGGATCGCAGTAATTTCCAGGCGCGTTATATCCTACGCCATCCCTGGACTGGAACCGATGAATGCGCCGCCGCCACGGCATACCGGCATCAACTGCGGGAGCGATATGAGCGGGAGGCACATACACTGGCGTCACTCACAGGCTGGAATATCGGTGACATCCGCAAGACGATGAACATCGCCTCGCCGACACCCGGCGAAGAGAAAAAATGGTATCAGCGCTTGTGGACGAACTAGCGGGAGCAGGCGAAACGCAGGAGGCCGGGACAACCCGGCCTCCCCATCAACAGACAGATCGAAGATTCGACACGCGGCCTGAATGACATCACTTGCCGGGACAATCCCCGGTTCGTCTCGCATCGACTTTCATGGTCACCGACAACGCATGATCACCCTTGGGCGTCGCTTTGCGTACCACCGAAAACCCGGTGGGAGACACCGTCCCCTCCACGCGAGTGATTGCATAGACGCCTTCGATATCATAACTGACCTTCCCGCCTTGGATCGACACGTTCACTACCTTGCTGGATGGGTTGGGCTGAAACCCGTTCAAGGCATAGTAGTTAAAGACGGCATCCGGATTGGCGAGATGCTCCTCCTTCACACAGCGAGTGCGGGTGTCCGGTTTCCCCGCCTCGCCGTTGCTGGCATCCGTAACCGCCGTCACTTGATACTCGCCAGGCTTCAACGGAACCGATTCCGCCCGCACCGGCGCAACGCCAAGCACCACGCCGACAAGCCCATACAGCAATACGCGTGTCTTCATCTTCAAGCCTCCTCATCTTGCCGGGGTGCGTCGGCCCCTGGGTCCGTTGTCCCCCAGACCGCCTCGCCCGAAGTTCTGCCCCATTAAGGCCTTGGCGATTGTGCTCATGCTCCGCGTTATTGTCAACGGTGACGGCCCGAGAACCATCCGGAGTTGTGCGGCCACATCCGACTTCTGACTTGGCTCAATTTGCTCTCCACTATGGTATAGTCGCGGCACGAGTCTGTTCGCTTCCCGAAAGGAGTCTACGCATGATTGCCAATCATCGCCGGTCCGTCGTCGCATTCGGAGGATTCTCTCTCGTCTTGTTGCTCTCGGCCTGCTCGTTCAAAGCGACCTTCAAGGAAACGACGGACACGACCTCGAACATCACCGGCACCACCTCGGGACGCATCTGGTGGAACGAAGACGGCCTGCTGAACCCCGAACACAAGGTTGCGGCCTTCACCGCCTACAATGCGGACAATCTTCAAGCCGATACGGCTCACGGACAGGGCGAGTACCTGGCTTCCTTGGACCGCCTCTCGGGCGCCTCCCACGCATCGGTCTTTCAACCGTCCGCGCAGGATTCATTCGCTCGATGGATCCGGTCCGGTAGCGCTTCAACCATCGACTTAGTAAACGATCTTCACCCCGGACGGCACTAGTCGTTCCGTCCGAACAATGGGCCGGCAGCCGTGACGATCACAGCACCTCACTGGAGTTCGACATCGACATGAATGCGTGGCGCCCTCCGTTCACGATTCATCGAATCTTCCACCCGACCGATTTTTCGCAGGACAGCCAGGTGGCTTTCGCCCATGCACTCAAGCTGGCGCTGGTGTTTCGCGCCGAGCTGACGATCATGCATGTGGACCCGGCGGTCTCTCCGGAGGGATTCGAGGACTTCCCCCGTATTCGCCCGACCCTGGCTCGGTGGGGATTGCTGCCGGCATCCAGCTCCAAGGGCGATGTGACCAAACTAGGCATCCGGATCAGGAAGGTGCGCGCCCTGGCCTCCGATGCCAAACAGGCCATCATTCATCATCTGACGGCATCGCCGACGGATTTGATGGTGCTCGCCACACACCAGCATGAGGGGTTCGCTCGGTGGATACATCATGCACTCGCAGAACCGGTTTCGCGTGAAATGCAGGTGAAAACGTTGTTTGTCCCGTCGCACGTGGAAGGATTTGTTTCCAGAGAGACCGGTCAGACCTCGGTCCAGCGCCTGCTTCTGCCGATTTCCATCCAGCCGCCTTCTCAACCCGCCATCGACGCCGCAAGCGCGCTGATCTCGGAATTGAGCGCCCCACCCGTCGCGCTGACCCTGGTTCATGCGGGAAAGGAACCGGACGTCCACGCACTGGAACTGCCTCAAAAACCAGGCTGGTCCTGGAATCAGTTATTCGGCAAAGGCGATCCGGTGGAATGGATTCTGGCGGCCGGCGCCGAGTTCGACGTGGACTTGATTGTCATGGCGACGAAGGCACAGGACAGCCTGCTGGACATGCTACGCGGCAGTACCACGGAACGCGTGCTCCGCGGCGCGCGCTGTCCTTTGCTGGCGATTCCGGCCAAACTCATCTGATCCACACAAGCCACGTACGGCAGCCTGTGTATTATCCGCTGACGCGACCGGCCTCGACGACCGGCGACACCTGCCGGTCGTTCGTTTCGCGCCCCGTCACCGTACGCACGACCATCCCCTCTCGAAAGACCACAAAGTTCGACGGCACCGCGGCAATGCGGGGACCCGGCAGAATGAGGCCTGCGAGGTTCAACGGATCGGCGGCGGAAATTTTGATATCCTGCTCAGTCGCAGCAGCAGGCCGCTTCCTGAGTGCCCGCAACGCTTCCAATGCGCCGGGCAACGCAAACTGCTCGCCCGTAAAGCCGCTCACAAACCGCCCCCCGCGAATTTCGCCCGTCAATTCGAGCCGCCGGTAACAGACCAGTAGATCGCGCCAGGATGAGACCGTCGACTCCCGCCCCAATAAATCCCGGAACACCACGCCATACCGCTGCAACAGCTGTCGCGCCAGATGCTCTGTAGCGCTGATGGCCGAGAGTGGACCGCGCTCAGCCGATCTCAGGAGCGACCAGCGTCCACCCACATGGCGAGGCCGGCGACTTCGATCCGATGCCTCCGCACGCCGCCGCTTCGGGTCGATCAGCGAACGAAGATTGTCGAACCCGTCGGCGGTCACCAGGCCGGCTGCGACAAGTTCCCACAAGCCGTCTTCCACTTCGGAGGCCAACAACCTCGTCCCCTGCAACAGCTCGCTGAAAAAACTCGCGCCTCGCGCCTGCAGGCAATGTCGGATGGCTTGCGCCGAACCACTCAAGCGTGCGGACAGATCGAGGCGCGCCAACTCCTCACCGGCCACCGCCAGCAAGACCGGCCCATCTTCGCGCGCAAAGATGCCGACGGGCGCAACCCGGGTCGGAATCACCCGGCGCCCCGACACAGGATTCAACTCCTGCATCAGGCGGGGATGCGGCGTCAGACGACCCCACATCAGTGCGCCGCTCAAACAGAGCCGATCGAGCCACTCCGGCTGATACTTGGCCATGCGAACGCGCAGGATCTGTGATTCCCAGGCCGAGGCAGCGGCCTCAAATCCACCGAGTTGTTTGACGACTTCAAGAAGCCCGGCTTCTCCGTGCAGGCGCGCGCCGGGCGCCGCATGTTGCCACTGAAACAGGAACCGCATGAACTCGGCAGCCGTGACCGGCTCGATTTCTTTGCGCAACCGCCCGATCGTCAACCGGTGAATCCGGGCGAGCAGGCGGCGATGACACCACTCAACGACGTCACTCGTCGTTCGTGAAGCGTGACTCGAAAATAGGCCACGGAGCAGATGGCCCTGGGACTCGAGTCGCAGAAACGTGGACTGAATGTCCGACTCGGACAGATGCAGCGTCCGAGACAGTTCCCCGGCTGACGTTGGCCCGATACTCTCCATCCATCCCAGCACCACCCGGTTCAGGACCTCTTCCTGCTCAACCTGTTCCGTCGGATCAACCGGGCCGGTCGCCGGATCGATCCTCGCATCGGGAAAGAGCAGGCGAGCGTAATCCCGGTACTCCGCGGCCAACCATCCCAGCTTCGTCTCTCCCTGCCAGAGAGTCGCGACACGACCGGCCGCCGCCAGCTTCGGCACCAGCAAGTCCCAGCCGGGCATTCGCTCACAAGGCACCCAGCCCAGCGACAACAGCGCATCGTGGAATTCCTCCGCGTCCCGCACCACCGGCCAGGACTCCTCACTGACCTGATCGATGGCCGATTGATCCAGCGCGCCCATGCCGCCCGCCAGTTCAGACGGCAAGCTGCGCCGCATATCCACCGCCCGGGCCCGGCGTTCCTCCAACGGCGCGTCATCGAGAAAGGCATACGGATTGGCGTTCAAGATTTCGTGGCAGAAGGCCGAAGGCATCGGCGTATCGACGGCCAGGCATGTAATCGCACCGCATTCGATCTTCTCCAGCACCGCAATCAAGCCGTCGAGATCCATCGCTTCCGTCAGACAATCGCGGATCGTTTCCTGCGCCAACGGATGGTCCGGAATCTGCCGAACCGTTCGCGTTCCCTGGAAATTATCCTGGCAGGCAATCGCATCGGGAAACACCGCAGCGAGGAGATCTTCGGCGCGCATTCGTTGAATTTGCGGCGGCACCCGCTTCCCTCCGACAAACCGGAGCAACGCCAGAGCCCGCGCGGCATTCCACCGCCACCGCGTCATGAACATCGGCGCTTGCAGCACCGCCTGCGTGAGCACCTCCCGCAACGTGTTGACGTTCAAGAACGCAAACACCGTCTCGAGCGGAAAGCTATGCTTCTCCCCCAACGAGAGGACGATGCCTTCATCCGTGGCGGCGGCCTGCAACTCGAAGTCGAACGTCACACAAAACCGCTTCCGCAATGCCAATCCCCAGGCTCGATTGATGCGCCCGCCGAACGGCGCATGGATGACCAGCTGCATCCCGCCGCTTTCGTCGAAGAATCGCTCCGCCACGACGGTCTGCTGCGTCGGGACCGTCCCCAGCACCGCCTTGCCTGCCAGGATATATTCGACCGCCTGTTGCGCCCCCCGTTGATCGAGGCCGCATTCCTGCTTCAGCCATTGCACCGGCGGTGCAGAAGCCGTGGAGAGGGCCTGGTCGGCAGCAAGTCGATGGTCGATGTCGGACTTCAGCCGTGCCACTTCCGCCGACAGTTCCGCCGTACGGGCCGGCGCTTCCCCGCGCCAGAACGGAATCGTCGGCGGAGCGCCTTGTGCATCCTCTACCCGCATCTTGCCGGCCTCCACACCTTTGATCCTCCAGGACGTGTTGCCCAGGAGGATGATGTCTCCGGCCAAACTCTCGACGGCGAAATCCTCGTCGACCGACCCCACCACCGTGCCGTCCGGCTCCGCAATCACGGCATAGTTGGCCGTGTCGGGGATCGCCCCACCTGAGGTGATGGCCGCCAGGCGAGCGCCGCGACGGCCCCGAATGTGGCGATTGATGCGGTCGTGATGGAGGTAGGCCCGTCCCCGGCCCCGGCTGGTCACGTACCCATCGGCGAGCATGGTGACGACGGCATCGAAGGTCGACCGATCCAGATCGCGGTAGGGCATCGCGCGCCGGCAGAGATCGTAGAGCTCCGCCTCCTCCCACGATTGAGTCGCCGCGGCGGCTACGATCTGCTGGGCTAATACATCCAGCGGCGCAGGCGGTACCTCGATGCGGTCCAGCACTCCGGCCCTGATCGCCCGGATCAACGCGGCGCATTCGATCAATTCGTCGCGGGTGGTCGCAAAGAGCCGGCCCTTGGGAATGGCATGAACCCAATGGCCCGCGCGCCCGATCCGCTGGAGTCCGGTGGCGATCGACCGCGGCGACCCGATCTGGCATACGAGATCGACGGTTCCGACATCGATGCCGAGTTCCAGCGAGGCCGTGGCCACCACCACGCGCACCGCGCCCGTTTTCAATCGATCTTCGGCCGACAGGCGGATCGTTCGCGACAGACTGCCGTGATGCGCCGCCACCACCTCGTCCCCCAGATGCCGCAACCGCTCTTCCAAATAGTGCGAGACCCGCTCAGCCAGCCGTCGCGTATTCACAAACACCAGGGTGGAACGATGCGCTTCGACCAGCGCGGCGACACGATCATAGATATCGCTCCAGATCGCATTCGTCGCGACGGCCCCGAGTTCATCCTTCGGCACTTCCACGGCCAGATCCATATCGCGGCGATGGCCCACATCGATGACCATTGCGTCGTTCGTCGTTCGTATCTCATCGTTCGTCCCGTCGCCCACGAGATAGGCTTCACGCTTCACGATTGAGGAGGTTCTATTTCCGACCAAAAACTCCGCGATGGTTTCGATGGGCCGCTGCGTTGCCGACAGGCCGATGCGTTGAACCTCGGCGCCGGTGAGCGCCGTTACCCGCTCCAGCGACAGGGCCAGATGCGCCCCTCGCTTATTGGGCGCCACGGCATGAATTTCATCCACGATGACCGTGCGCACGGTCTTCAGCATGGTCCGGCTTTTTTCTGCCGTCAGCAGGAGAAACAACGATTCGGGAGTTGTGATTAGAATGTGCGGCGGCCGCCGAAGCATCTGTTGCCGCTCGGTCATGGGCGTGTCGCCGGTACGGACGATCACCCGCAGCTCCGGCAGCAGCAGGCCGGCAGCCAACGCGGCCTGCCCGATCTCGTTGAGCGGCTGTTGCAGATTTTTCTGCACATCGTTGCTTAGGGCTTTCAGCGGGGAGACATAGAGCACCTGCGTCTCATCCCGCAGCGCACAGCGTACCGCCTGCTGAAAGAGCGTATCGATGCAGGAGAGAAAGGCCGCGAGGGTCTTCCCCGAACCCGTCGGCGCTGAAATCAGCACGTCACCACCGGATTGAATCGCAGGCCAGGCCTGCATCTGAACATTCGTCGCAGAGACGAATCGGGTCGTGAACCACTCGGCAATGATGGGATGAAACGGCAGGGCGGACATTAGAGAATCATCGTAGCACAACGGGAAACGACAACACATCGTGCAAGCCGCCACCGATGCGGATTAAGGAGATGGAAGACGAGGCAGCGGCGATCCTGACCATGGGGAGGTTCAGAACAGAGAGAACGGGCCGATCAGAACCGGCGTGATGCGACGCGACTGACGATATTCACGAGACGCTTCGGAGGAAATGTTTCGAGAGGTGGGCTTCGTCCTATTGTCCCCCGTAGGTTTTCAGGATGTCGTAGGAGAGCCGGCATTCACTGCAGTAGTCTCTGGAAAACCGCACCAGAGAGGGCGGCACGACATGTCGTGCCAAGTAACTGGGAAAGTCGACCCAGCTGGTTGTCCCCCAGGGCGAGGCCCCCTCATCACGAACCCGGCGGCACAACTCACACATCGGTACGACTCGAACCATCGTCGGTCTCCTTTTGCGCGAATCCATCGCATGGCCGGACAGCAAGCGGTCAGGTGTCTTTCGTGCGAGCCACCCGCGTGTGAAGACCATCCGGACAGCAGACCCGTTCACCTTGCAGCACCCGGCCGAGATAATGCCCGAGATCGACCGTGAGATGCTTGACGAGATATCCCCTGGCGCCTGCCTCGAACGCGGCCGTGACGTAGACAGGGTCTTCGTGCGAAGAGAAAAACACGACCTTGCTGCTCGGCATCGTCTCATACAACTGCCGCGCAGCCCCGAGCCCTTCGAGAAACGAGAGGGAGAAATCCAGAATGACCAACTCCGGCGCGATTTTCCTTGCAATCACTACAACGGTTTCCGCTTCAGTTTCGGAAGACACAACTTCATAGTGAGGTTCCAACAGAATCTCCAGAAAGGCCAGCATAGCCCGTGATGTATCGCCGATGAGGACACGTGGACGTGACATTCTCTTTCTCATATTCCTACGAGTCACTGCTTAGAAACGGAGACGCATAGTAGACAAGTGAAGGGAAAACCACACGCGTAATAACGCGGGTCTGAATGGTTAAAAAATACCTGCGCTCTGACTGGTAAATCAAGGGCCGAAGGCGAGGTACCGGTAGGAAGGTGCCTACATCTGGCTGGTTAGCCCCTGTGCGAGGGCATATTTGACGAGCTCGACGGTGGTGTGAAGATTGAGCTGTTCCATGATCTGGCCTTTATGGAACTCAACCGTGCGCGGGGAGATTTTGAGGGTGCCGGCAATATCCTTCACTGTATGGCCTTCGGCCAGCAATTGCAGGACTTCGCGCTGGCGGGTGGTCAGTTCCGGACCCGACGGTGCCACGCCGTCGATCCCGCGCAACATGCTTTCCACCACATCCTTGGTCACCAGAGGGGTCACGTAGAAGTTCCCGCTCCGCACAGCTCGTATCGCCTGCCCCAGTTCTTCGCCCACGCAGCGTTTGAGCAGGTAGGCGGAGGCGCCGGCCTCGAAGGCCGCCCGCACATAGGCCGGATCGGCATGCATCGTAATAAAGACCACTTTGATCTGGGGAAACTTGACCTTCAGGACACGGGCCGCATCGATCCCGTTCAACACCGGCATCGAGATGTCGAGAATCACGATATCCGGCTTCAACTCCGGAATGGCCTCCAGCAGGGCACGCCCGTCCCCCACGGTCCCGACCAGTTCACACTGGTCATCCAGCAGTCGCCGAAATCCTTCCAACACCAGGGTGTGATCATCCGCCAGCAGCACACGTGGTAGGGTCATGTCGCCACCCGCGCTAACGGTACATACATCGACACCGTCGTTCCCCTTCCCGGAATAGATTCCACCTCGCAGGATCCCTGCACCGCCAGCACACGCTCTCGCATGTTCAACAACCCCAAGCCACCCTCGGCCCGATCGATCGCCAGCTGATCGAACCCTCTGCCGTCGTCACGCACCACTACGACCAGCCCCTCGTCTTCGACCGTCACTTCCACCTCCACCCGGGTAGCCTTGGCATGTCGCGCAATATTCGACAGACTTTCCTGAATCACCCGGTACACAGCGGTCGATGTGGTTTTGTCGAGCTGGTGATCGAGCGGTTGATGCACAAACAACGCCTTCACCCCTGTACGGCTCGAAAAGTCATCCAGCAACCGCTGCAAGGCCGCTTTCAACCCCAGATCATCCAGGATGGAAGGATGGAATCGATACGCCATAAACCGCACATCGTCCGACAGCTCCTCCAGCCCCTTCAGAGCGTTGCGGATACCTTCCTGAGCTTCCGTCGGAGCGGAACCGATCCGCCGGTCGACTGCCTGCAAATCCAGCATCAGCAAGGCCAGCCGTTGATTGATGTCATCGTGCAAATCCTGTGCGATCCGCCGGCGCTCCTCTTCCTGGGCCGTGAGAATCCGACCGGTCAACGTATGCAGCTGCTCTTCGCTTCGCTCCAAGGCCAGACGGCTCGCGGCCAGGTCCGCCGTACGCGCCTCCACGCCTTGCTCAAGCCGCTCGTTGACGTCCTTCAGCAGTAACTCCGTGCGCCGCCGCTGATAGATAAACATGACCGGAGTCCAGATGCCGAACAGGCTGAAGAAGTGATTGCCCCACTCAAACCATGCCGGAAGGCCCGGCACACGGGGACTGAATGGAGCGGCCATGATGGTCAAGAGCGAGCAGGTGCCGGCTGTGACGATCGGCAGCCATCGGTATGGGCTGGCGGCAGACAGAAAGACAACGGCACTGTAGAGCACCGCATTCGCCACTCCGAGCGGCAACTGGAGATCCAGAATGAAAAAGACGCATGCCAGCAGGCCCGCCGCCCCGACCATGGGACGCTGTCGCCGATGCGACGGGTCGTAGGCCGATTGCCTGCTCGCTTTCCCCGTCTCCTCCTGCCTGGCGCTGAAGGGTCCCATAGGGGCAGGATCTTAGCATGTGTCGCTCGCCGGAGACCAGAACCAGAATAAGCCGGAGTCGACCGCAGCAAACCGATCAGCCGTTCAGGTATGATGCGCCGATGACCACGCCGCGCTCTCTCGTCATTCTGGGATCCGGGTATACCGGCCGCTGGATTTACAAGTTGGCCGTGCAACAATCCTTGCCCATCCTGGCCAGCAGCCGTCGGCCCGATCGCCACTTGAGTGAGATCGATCCATCGAGACGCATTCGATTCGACCTGGCCGAACCGAGCACCTGGTCCGGACTTCCTGCCGGCGCAGACCTGATCTGGACATTTCCCGCCACGCCGCTCGAAGAAGTCCAAGCATTTGCCCGACACTCTTGCCGCCCTCCCGGAAGGCTGGTGGTGCTGGGCAGCACCTCTGCGTACGACCGGGAAGGCAGCCCTGTGGATGACCTTCCTCCCTGGATCGACGAAACCTATCCCCTCAATACCGGCCTTCCCCGCGTGCAGGGCGAAGAGTACCTGCGTATGCATCACGGAGCGATCATTCTACGCGTCGCCGGCATCTACGGCCCGAATCGAAATCCCGTGGAATGGATCCGGCAAGGGCGTGTCGGTCCGACGAACAAGTTCGTCAACCTCATCCATGTCGAAGATCTGGCGCACCTCTGTCTCCTGGCGCTGCAACGCGGACAGGCCGGAGACACCTACAATGTGAGCGACGGACACCCGCGCCGCTGGGCCGATATTTGCGCGGAAGTCTCCGGCAGATGGGGGGTCGTGAGTGCTCGACAGGTAGATCGCAGCGAATCAGGCAAACGCATCAGGAATCACAAGATCCTGACACATGTGGGGTATACGCTCCGACACCCGGAACTCTATGACGCGCTTCAGTCGATCGAAGCGCACAGGCAGCCCCCGATCAGGCGGTGAGAGTCCGTGGACGACCGGTGTTCAGGATCGTAATAACGCCATCACACTCAAACAGACCAGCAGATTATTGATGGCATGCCCGATCATCCCCGGCCAGAGGCTGCCGGTCCGTTCATAGGCCCAGGCCCAAATCAACCCGCTCCAGAAAACACTGAGAAAGCCGATCAACCCATACCCATGGGCGATCGCAAACAACGCCGCGCTCAGCATGGCGGCCACGCCCCACTGAAACCGGCGACGGAACACACCGAACAACAAGCCGCGGAAGGCCAGTTCTTCGAAGACGGGCGCAAAGAAGACATATTCCATCAGGCTCACCATGAGGGTCGGCGACGATCCCCACACGAGATCCGCATCGAACCACTCGGTCCAGTGACTGATCAACTTCAACGGTTCCGCAATCCTGCCCAGTACCCATTCACCTACGAGACCCGCTGCGACGACCGCCAGCACTGCCAACCCCAATTGCCCCAGATGGCGCGGTTCAATGCGCAACCCGAATCCATGCCAGAACGTCTGCCGCTGGGGCCGGAGCAGATGGTAGTAGGCCAAGGCCAACAGAGGAAGGTTCGACAGCGGCACCGCGACGACTCGCAACGATGGAAAATCGCCGGCAATATAGAGAAACGCCACAGTCAACAGGGCGCCCACCGCCCCCCCGCGCAGTAACACTCCAGCGCCTAATCGGCCGGCCCAGAGGGGCGGAAGCTCCGCGGACCCCACGCGAAACATCGCCGTCCCTCGCCCCCACTGAACCCACAACAGCAGCACGAACAACCCCACGATCATGAGCGTCAATTCGAGAACGGCAAACGCCCGGGAGCGCCACAACAATGCTTCCACCCGTTGCAGCGACGAGCTCTCGATCGTCACCAGCAAGAGCCGGTCTCCGGCTCGTTCTGCGATTCGAGTGGCCAGGCGGCTGTAGAACCACCCTGACACGGGCTGCTCGGCCAGATAGGCCTGCAACTCGAAGCCCGAAGCGGGAGGCACGCGAGGCTCCACGTATCCCGCTTGCAGAAGCCTGACAAAGGTCGGGTACGGTTCCCCCTGCCGGACCCATCGAGCCATTTTCTGTTGCACATCCGGAAGGTGCCCCGACTCGGCCTCCAGAATTGCCAGGTGCAGATCGACAGAAGGGTCTGACGATTCCTCAGCCAGTTCGCGATACCATTCAATCGCCTGTTCACGATCGTTCGCGTCACTGCCCATCGTGGCTTCATAGAGAAACTGTTCCCAAACCGGCAGGGTCTTGAGCCCGTCTTCCTGATCCATCAAGCGCCCGACCATGTGACTGAGCGCTCGCTCGGCATCCGGCACCCGCTCCACACGCGGCACATCGAACGATAACCAGGCAACCACCGCAATTGACGAACCGAGCACGACCGCCGACAACCAGGTGATGGCACGGGAGAAGCCGGGATCGTAGGCATGCGGGGGAGGAGGGGCCCCGACGCAGGACAGCGGAGATGCGAGCCTCTGCGATGTCGGGCCGGTCGATTCGTCTGCGTCCACAGGTCCTCCGGGGCGTGATTGGCGCCGGAGTATACCACCGGCTTTCAAGAGACGAAACTGGGGCGGCACAGCGAAGATCGCAGGCGGAAACTGCGGATAATCCCATGGCTGAATCCCATTCGATTTCGTTATACTACGCCCCTCTGAGTGACAGGCCGTGAACTACACGGTGATCCCCCTCCCGGGACCAACAACGACGACCAGCACCAACGATGTCTACGGACGCCCGGTATCAGGACTTTGTTCCGCCGCATCGCCTGCTCATGGGCCCGGGCCCGAGTATGGTCCATCCCCGAGTGTTGCAGGCCCTTAGTCAGCCGCTGCTCGGCCACCTCGACCCGGTTTTTCACGCGCTGATGAACGAGACCCAAACCTTGCTCCGTGCCACCTTCCACACACGAAACGAGTTTACGATTGCCTTGTTTGGAACCGGATCGGCAGGGATGGAAGCGGTGATCGCCAATCTTATCGAGCCCGGCGATCGTGCGATCGTGGGAGTTAACGGCCTGTTCGGTTCCAGGCTGGCGACCATGATCGAACGAAACGGCGGTATCCCGATCCGCATCGAAGCACCCTGGGGAACGACAATTCCCCTCGAGGCGCTGGAAGAGGAACTGACGCGGTCTGCTCCGGTCAAAGCCGTGGTCCTGGTCCATGCGGAAACGTCGACCGGCGCCCGCCAGCCTCTTAAGGACGTGGGGGCACTGTGCCACGCTCACAATGCATTATTCATCGTGGACGCCGTCACCTCCCTGGGAGGCATCCCGGTCGAGGTCGATACCTGGGGAATCGACGCCTGCTACAGCGGCACTCAGAAGTGCCTGAGCTGTCCCCCCGGCCTGGCCCCGCTCACCGTCAGCGCGCGAGGCATGGGGGCCATCAGGCAGCGCCGCGTCCCCTGCCACAGCTGGTACCTCGATCTGTCACTCATCGCCGACTACTGGAACGACCACAGCCGTGCCTATCACCACACCGCCCCGATCTCGATGCTCTATGGGCTTCGGGAAGCCCTGCGGCTGGTGCACGAAGAAGGGCTTCCGGCGCGTACCGCGCGACATCAATTGAACAGCGACGCGTTGATGGCCGGACTGCAGACCCTGGGACTGAGTCCCCTGCCTCCGCCGGGCCATCGACTCCCGATGCTCAACTGTGTCACGC
>CABVRO010000011.1 GCA_902500715.1 uncultured Nitrospira sp.
TCTTCCATTCTCCCGGACTCAAGATCGTCGCTCCTTCAACACCCTATGACGCAAAAGGACTGTTGAAGGCGGCCATCCGCGACCCCAACCCGGTGCTCTACTTTGAACACAAGTTTCTCTACCGCCGGATCAAAGCGACCTTGCCGCAGGAGGATTACATCGTTCCCCTCGGCAAGGCAGAAGTGAAACGAACAGGCCGCGACGTCTCGCTCATCACGTACGCAGCGATGGTCCATCTGGCCCTGGAAGCGGCGGAACTGTTGCGCAAGGAAGGCATCGACCTTGAGGTGGTGGACCTTCGCACCTTGATCCCGCTCGACAAGGAGACGATCTACGCGTCGGTGCGCAAGACCGGCAAGGTCATCCTTCTGCATGAGGACAACAAAACCGGCGGGATCGGGGCCGAAATTTCCGCGTTGCTGGCGGAAGACTGCTTCGACTCTCTGGATGGGCCCATTCTCCGCATCGCCCCGCCGGACACCCCGGTGCCGTTCAGCACGCCGCTGGAAGAATTCTTTCTGCCCAAAGTGAGCGACATCGTCGCGGGAGCGAAGAAGTTGGCGGCCTATTGAACTGAGAACGAAGAAGCGAACAGCTCTGGAGGTCGAAGTGGCCACCGACATCGTGATGCCCCAACTCGGTGAAAGCATCGCGGAAGGGACCGTCGTCAAATGGCTGATCCCGCAAGGCGGAGCTGTCGAAAAGGATCAGCCGCTCCTGGAAGTGGAAACCGAAAAGGTCGCCCTGGATATTCCCTCTCCTGCGACCGGGTTCCTCACCGAGATACTCGTGTCTGAAGGAACAACCGTTCCGGTCGGAACAATGCTGGCCAAGCTCGATACTCAACCGGCATCCGGCGTCGTCAATCGTGTCGGGGGCGTGACGATCCGGCCGATGGAGGCAGCGCAGGGCGAGCGTCGCTACTCACCCGCCGTTCGGCAACTGGCGAAGGAACATGGCCTGGATCTCTCCGCGATCACAGGAACCGGCGAGGGCGGGAGAGTCACGAAGCATGACCTGCTGGACATGATCGGCAAGCATAAATCGACCGGCAGCGTGCAGGGTATGTTAGCCGCAACACCATCCCCGCCTCCCACCTCCAAGCATGAAGAGATCGTGCCTCTGTCTCAAATGCGAAAGACCATCGCCGACCGGATGGTCCAGAGCCGGCACCAGGCGGCCCATGTGGCGACATTTTTCGAAGCGGACTTCAGCCGCATCACCAGGTTTCGAGAGGGCCGCGCTCTCACGTATCTGCCGTTCGTGATCAGCGCGGTCACGCGCGCCATCAAGGAACACCCGCTGCTGAATTCCTCCTGGCGGGAGCAGGGGCTCGCGATCAAGCAAGGCATGCACATCGGCATCGCAGTAGCGCTCGACGACGGCCTCCTGGTTCCCGTTATTCGGCATGCCGATCGCAAAGGACTGAGCCAGATTGCCCAGGATATAACAGACCTCGCCGAACGAGCCAGGAGCAAGCGGTTACGACCCGAAGAGGTTCAGGACGGCACCTTCACCATCACCAACCACGGCGGCTTCGGGAGCCTCTTCAGCACCCCCATCATCAATCAACCGCAGACCGCCATCCTCGGAGTGGGATCGGTACAGAAACGCGCTGTCGTCATCAACGATGCCATCGCCATCCGTCCCATGTGTTACTTGAGCCTCTCGTTCGACCATCGAGTGATCGATGGCGCCATCGCCGACCGCTTCATGGCCAGGGTGAAACAGCATCTTGAAGAAAGCGACTGGGAGAAACTGTTGTGAACGCCGGACACCAGGCCGTCATCGTGAGCGCAGCCCGAACCCCGATGGGCAGCTTCAACGGAAGCTACAGCTCCATTCCGGCCACCAAGCTCGGGAGCCTCGCCATCGCCGAAGCCGTCAGACGCATCCAACTGCCGGGTGATCGGATCGACGAAGTTCTGATGGGATGCGTGCTCAGCGCGGGATTGGGCCAGGCACCGGCCAGACAGGCAGCCATCGGCGCGGGGCTGCCCCATTCCGTCGGCGCCGTCACGGTCAATAAGGTATGCGGGTCCAGCCTGCAGGCCGTCATGATGGCCACAAGGGTCATCGCGCTAGGCGAAGCGAACATCGTGGTGGCCGGTGGAATGGAAAACATGACACGGGCCCCCTTCCTGCTGGAGAAGGCCAGGCAAGGCTATAGACTGGGGCACGGCGAGCTGACCGACAGTTTAATCAAAGACGGGCTCTGGGATGTCTACAACCAGTTTCACATGGGGAATGCGGGGGAGTTGTGCGCGGCCGAATATCGATTGTCGAGGCAGGAGGTCGACGACTTCGCCCTGGAAAGTTACAGCCGGGCCCGTGACGCGATCGCCCGAGGCGCCTTCAAGAAGGAGATCGTTCCGGTCGAAGTGCCGCAGAAAAAGGGAGCGCCGCTCATCGTCATGGAAGACGAGGAACCCAACCGAGTAGATCTGACCAAGCTGCGACAGCTCAAACCGGTGTTTCAGGACGATGGAGTCCTGACAGTGGGCAACTCCCCCTCCTGTA
Organism: uncultured Nitrospira sp.; assembly: GCA_902500715.1. Taxonomy (GTDB): domain Bacteria; phylum Nitrospirota; class Nitrospiria; order Nitrospirales; family Nitrospiraceae; genus Nitrospira_A. The sequence continues at coordinate 2,521 of CABVRO010000011.1, forward strand.
ACGATGGAGCGGCAGCATTGGTCCTCATGGCTGAAGAGGAGGCCGCCCGGCTTGGTCTCACGACAATGGCTCGCATCGTCGGGTATGCCGGTGCCGCGCTGGCGCCGGAATGGTTCACGATTGCGCCCGTGGAAGCAATCCGGCGGCTGCTGAAACAGACCAGACTTTCCATCGGTGACATCGACCTGTTCGAGATCAATGAAGCGTTTTCGGCCGTCTCCCTGGCGATCAATCGTGAACTCGGCCTCGATCCCAAGAAGGTCAACGTCAACGGCGGCGCGGTGGCCCTGGGTCATCCCATCGGCGCCACCGGAGCCAGGATCTTGACGACGTTGCTGTATGCCATGGAGGTGCGCGACGTCCATCGCGGGTTGGCCGCCCTCTGCATCGGAGGCGGAGAAGCGCTCGCCCTCATCGTAGAGCGGTGAACCAGGGATCGTTATGACGATCGACGACATCAAAACCATCGGAGTCGTAGGCGCGGGACAGATGGGGCGCGGCATCGCGCAGGTACTGGCCACGGCGGGCTGGAATGTCCTCCTCATCGATGCAACAGAGGAGGCATTAGAAGAGGCCATTAAGAAAATCTGGCAGGGCGTCACGAAAGCGGTCGAGAAGGGTGCCCTCCGGGGAGATCAGGCCGGATCGGCCATGGCGATCATTCATCCGATGAAGCACATGCAACGATTACGAGAGGCGCAGGTGGTAATCGACGCGATACCCGAAGATCCCGTCATGAAACGGGCGCTGTTCGCGCAATTAGGGCAGGTCTGCGAACCATCGACCCTCCTGGCCAGCAATACCTCCTCGATTTCGATCGCGAGTCTGGGCATGGCCTCGGGTCGTCCCGATCGCGTCGTCGGCATCCATTTTATGAATCCCGTCCCGGTCATGAGGCTGGTCGAAGTGGTACGCGCCATCGAAACCTCCGAGCCTACGGTGCAACTGGCCCTGGGACTTGTTCGCCGCGCAGGGAAAACCGCGGTGGTCTGCAAGGATTCCCCCGGTTTCATCGTCAACCGGGTTCTCATTCCCATGATCAACGAGGCTGTCTTTGCGCTGGAGGAGGGAGTGGCAACGGCCGAATCGATTGATCTGGCGATGGTGGAAGGGACCAACCATCCCGTGGGCCCCCTGGCCTTGGCCGACCGCATCGGTCTGGATACGGTGCTCGCAATCTGCGAAGTGCTCCATCAGGACCTGGGTGACCCGAAGTTCCGCCCCTGTCCTCTGCTGCGCAAGTATGTCGAAGCCGGTCGGCTGGGGAGAAAGAGCGGACATGGATTTTACGTGTATGGTGACCAGCCGGCGATGAATGTGAGCTGACGTCTGCGTTCCTTCCTGGAGGGCCGCGTCATGAACGAGCGGAAATCTCGATTCTCCTCTCTCTCCGGATTAGACATCGAACGGGTCTACGGCCCGGACCATCTGAAGGGTTGGAACGTCGAGCAGGATCTCGGCCAACCGGGCTCATTCCCCTACACTCGCGGCATCTACCCGAGCATGTATCGCAGCCGCCTCTGGACCATGCGGCAATTCGCCGGTTTCGGTTCCGCGGACGATACGAATCGGCGCTTCAAGTACCTTCTGGCCAGGGGCCAGACCGGGCTCAGCGTCGCCTTCGACCTGCCGACGCTCATGGGCCTTGATGCCGACGATCCGATGGCCCGGGGCGAAGTGGGTCACTGTGGCGTGGCCATCTCCTCACTCGCCGACATGGAACGGCTGTTCGACGGCATCCCGCTCGACCAGGTCACCACCTCGATGACGATCAACGGACCGGCTGTGGTACTCTTTGCCATGTATCTGGCCGTGGCAGAAAAACGCGGCATCCCGTTCAACCGACTCGGCGGCACGATTCAAAACGATATTCTGAAAGAATATATCGCGCAAAAGGAGTGGCTCTTCCCGCCCGAACCGCACATCGCGATCATCGTCGATACGATCGCCTACTGTGCCGCTCATGTCCCTAAGTGGCATCCGATCAGCATCAGCGGGTACCACATCCGGGAGGCAGGCTCGACAGCCGTTCAAGAACTCGCGTTCACACTGTACGACGGACTCACCTATGTGGATGCGGCCGTGAAGTCCGGCCTCGACGTGGATGCCTTCGCGCCGCAACTCTCTTTCTTCTTCAACGTGCACAATGACTTCTTCGAAGAGATTGCCAAGTTCCGGGCCGCCCGGCGCTTGTGGGCGCGTGAAATGGAGCAGCGTTACCACCCGAAGAATCCCCGCTCCCTCCAACTCCGCTGTCACGCCCAGACGGCCGGCTGCTCCCTGACCGCCCAACAGCCGATGAACAACGTGGTGCGCACCACCCTCCAGGCCCTGGCCGCGGTGCTCGGCGGGACCCAATCGCTCCACACCAACTCGATGGATGAAACCCTGGCGCTCCCCACAGAAGAAGCGGTGACGCTGGCCTTGCGGACACAACAGGTCATCGCCTCCGAGAGTGAAACCGTCAACTGCGTCGATCCGTTGGGCGGCTCCTACTTTGTCGAATCGCTGACGAACCGATTGGAAGAAGGAGCGCGGGACTATTTCCGAACACTGGATCGGATGGGTGGAATGGTGGCGGCAATCGAACAGGGATTTCCGCAGCGGGAAATCCTCGATGCGTCACAACGGTATCAAAGAGAAATTGAACGCCAGGAACGGCCCATCGTCGGCGTCACCGATTATGTGGAACAGGAAACACGCTCCATCCCCATTTTGAAGATCGGATCGGAAGTGGAACAGGAACAGGTCGCGCGCTTGTCCGATCTCAGGAAATCGCGTGATCCCTTCAAGATGGCCGGCTCATTAGAAGAGGTACAGGAAACGGCCGCCTGCCACCAGAACCTCCTACCCGCTCTGATCGATGCCGTGAAGGCAAAGGCGACATTGGGAGAGATCTGCGCCGCGTTGAAGGAAGTGTATGGAACCTATCGAGAGCCGGTGGTGTTATGAAGCTCGGTGCCTTTGACATCTATGCAGTGACCGACGGCCGGTTCCGGCTGGATGGTGGCGCCATGTTCGGGGTGGTGCCCAAGGCGCTCTGGCAGAAATGCTGCCCGGCGGATGAGCTGAATCGTATTCCGCTCCACTTGAACTGTTTGTTGATCCAGGCTCACGGCAAGAACGTCCTGGTGGATACGGGTCTCGGCGATAAGGAAGATGCAAAATTTCACTCCATGTTTGCAGTGGAGCGAACGCCGACCCTGCGCGACTCGCTGCAGCGCCATGGCCTCACTCACGACGATATTCATCTGGTCATCAACACCCATCTGCACTTCGACCATGCCGGAGGCAATACGGTCGCGAACGGAAACGATGTGCTGCGGTCAGCCTTTCCCAAGGCCACCTACTATGTGCAACAGGGGGAGTACGACGACGCCGTTGCGGCGAATGAACGGACCAGGGCCAGTTACCGGCAGAACAATTTCTCACCGGTCGCGCAACTGAATCAGTGGGAGTTCCTCTGCGGCGATACAGAACTGCTGCCGGGAATCGCCACGATGGTCACGGCCGGTCATACACGCTTCCATCAGAGTGTCAAAGTCGAGTCGGAAGGCCGGATCGCCTTCTTCCTGGGCGATCTGATTCCGACCGTCTCGCATCTGCCCCTCCCCTACATCATGGGGTACGACCTCGATCCCATGCAGACACTCGATACCAAGCGTCGGGTGCTGGATCGAGCGTTTAAGGAGCACTGGTTGCTGATATTTGAACACGATCCCCAGATCCAAGCCGGTCATCTCAGGAATGATACAGAAGGACGATATGTGCTGGAAGAGGTGGACATATGGCAATAGCGACGACACCCATTCGAGTGTTGATCGGCAAAGTGGGATTGGATGGACATGACCGGGGGGTCAAACTCGTCGCCCGGGCGTTGCGCGATGCCGGAGTGGAGATCATTTACACCGGCCTCCATCAGACGCCTGAACAGATCGTGACCACCGCCATTCAGGAGGACGTGCAGGCCATCGGCCTCAGCATCCATTCCGGTGCCCACAACTCGCTCTTTCCCCGCGTGCTGCAGTTGCTGAAAGAGCAGGGTGCGGGAGACGTCACGCTGTTCGGCGGAGGCATTATCCCCGATGACGACGTCCCGCGACTCAAAGCCGCCGGTGTAGAGATGTTATTTCGCCCGGCCACGCCGATGCATGACATCGTCGATTTCGTGAAGGGACTTCGAGTCGAGCGTTGAGAGGATATCCGAGATGCGCGTCCTGAAGACCACCGTGAATAAGACATCGGAAGAGTTTCGCCAAGCCCATGCCCACTACGAAAGCCTGACGGCCGGTTTGAAGAAGCATCTGGCCATCGTGCAAGCCGGCGGACCGTCCGATGCGGTGGCGCTCCACAAGAAACGCGGAAAGATGACGGCCCGTGAGCGCATTGCCGCCCTGCTCGATCGAGGGTCGCCCTGGATCGAACTCAGCCCCCTCGCCGCCTTCGGCTTGTATGACAATCAGGTCCCGACCGCAGGGCTGGTCACCGGCATCGGCTCCGTGTCGGGACGATTCTGTGTCATTGCCGCCAACGATGCGACGGTCAAAGGGGGAACCTACTTCCCCATGACCATCAAGAAACATTTGCGGGCGCAAGAGATCGCCTTGGAGAACCGGCTGCCGGCGATTTATCTCGTCGATTCCGGCGGCATCTTTCTGCCCATGCAGGCTGAGGCCTTTGCCGACAAGGACCATTTCGGACGGATCTTCTTCAACCAGGCTCGAATGTCCGCAGCCGGTATCGCCCAGATTGCCGTGGTCATGGGCATGTGCACGGCCGGCGGCGCCTACGTGCCGGCCATGTGCGACGAAAACGTGATCGTTCAGGGAACCGGCACGATTTACCTGGCCGGACCGCCGTTGGTCAAAGCCGCAACCGGCGAAGACGTCACCAGTGAAGAACTCGGCGGGGCCGATCTCCACACCCGTCTATCGGGCGTCAGCGATCATCTGGCGCAGGATGACCATGATGCGTTGGACATCTGCCGATCGATCATTGCCACACTCGGGCGACGGCCTCCGAGACTTCGTCGAGAACAAATCGATGAGCCCCTGTACCCGGCCGAAGAACTCTACGGAATCATTCCTGCGAATCCGCGTCAGAAATGGGAAGTCCGGGAAGTCATAGCGCGCCTCGTGGACGGCAGCCGCTTTCAGGAATTCAAGGCACGATATGGTTCGACGCTGGTCTGTGGCTTCGCCCACTGGATGGGTCACCTTGTGGGCCTCATCGCCAACAACGGAGTGCTGCTCTCGGAGTCCGCGCTGAAAGGCGCACACTTTGTCCAGCTCTGCGCGCAACGGCGCATTCCGCTGGTATTTCTGCAAAACATCACCGGGTTCATGGTCGGAAAAGATTATGAGACGAGAGGCATCATTAAGGACGGCGCCAAGATGGTGCAGGCCGTCGCGACTGCCGAGGTTCCTAAGTTCACCATCCTGATCGGTGCCTCCCACGGAGCCGGCAACTATGCCATGTGCGGGCGTGGCTATGGTCCTCGATTCCTCTTCACCTGGCCCAACGCGCGAACCTCGGTGATGGGCGCACAACAGGCCGCGCAGGTTCTTGTCACGGTCAAGCAACAGCAGCGCGCGCGTGAACAGGGACGGCTGTCGGATGAAGAACAGCAGCGAATCACGGAGGCCACCCGGTCGCAATATGAGCAGGAAGGCAGTCCCTATTTCAGCAGCGCGCGACTGTGGGACGACGGCATTCTGGATCCCGTGGAGACACGAAACGTCCTGGGCCTCTGTCTGGATCTCGCCGCGTCCGTTCCGGCCAGAGAAACCCATGTGCCGGTGTTTCGTATGTGAGGATCGCGGCGGCTGAGGAGGCACGAATGCGTCGATATACGACCCTGGCGATGGAATCACGCGGCGACATCCGCTGCATCACGCTCGATAGGCCTGAACGGCGCAACGCCTTCGACAGCCGGATGATAAGTGAACTGACTCAGGCATTCGACGAATCGGCTCAGGAGCCGTCCCTGAGAGGAGTGTTGCTATCCAGCACCGGACCGGTCTTTTGCGCCGGGGCCGATCTCCAATGGATGCAATCCACGTCTCCGGTCTCGGATGCCCAGGCAACAGATGACGCCCACCGCCTTACCCGCATGTATCGCGCCATCGACGAATCTCCCTGTCCGGTCATCGCCCGGGTGCAAGGGCCTGCCTTCGGTGGCGGGCTCGGACTGATGGCGGTCTGCGATATCATTGTCGCAGCGGAGGATGCAACGTTCTCGCTCAGCGAGGCCAGGCTCGGGTTGATCCCGGCGGTCATCGCACCCTTTCTCCTGCGCAAGGCAGGCGAATCGTTTCTTCGACGGTATGCGCTCACCGGCGAAACCTTTGGGCCGTCGGTCGCGCACCGGTTCGGCATCGTGCACGACGTCGTGCCTCAGAGCGATCTGGACGATCGCATCGCGGAACTCATCGACGCCATCAAGCAGCTGGCTCCCCACGCAACCAGGACAACAAAAGGGTTGCTGCTGAAGATACCTCCGCTGACCGAGCAGGAACGGGAAACGACCTGCGCAGAGGCCAACGCCAGGGCTCGTGGTGCTGCCGAGGCGATGGAAGGGCTCCGCGCCTTTGCGGAGAAGCGGCCACCACAGTGGGCCAAGGGACAGAAACAGCAGCCGGCACGGGAGGGGGCGAAGGAACACCATGTTGCAAGCCGGCCTACATAACTCGCGCCAGGCCCCGGTCCGGATCACCGAGGTGTCTCCACGCGACGGGCTCCAACACGAAGCGAACTTCGTCCCGACCCTGCGAAAAATTGCCTTGATCAATGCCCTGTCACGTACCGGCGTGGCTGAGATTGAAGCGGGCTCCTTCGTGTCACCCGCGGCCCTCCCGCAGCTTGCGGATTCCGATGAGGTCTTCCGCGCCATGGACCGCATCCCGGGTGTCACCTATTCGGCCCTCGTTCCGAACGAACGCGGCCTCGAACGGGCGAGGGCGGCAGGCGTCGATAAGATTGCCGTCTTCACGGCTGCCTCGGACAGCTTCACCCGCCATAACATCAAAGCGACCGTGCAGGAATCGCTCGTGCGCTTCAGACCGATTGTGGCGGCAGCGAAACGAGACGGCATGGCGGTGAGAGCTTACCTGTCCACGGTCGTGTTTTGTCCCTATGAAGGTCGCATTGCGCCCACGCAGGTACGGGACGTGATGGAACGGCTGCTCGACCTCGCGGTCGACGACATCTCGTTGGGCGAGACGGTCGGCAAGGCTGCACCGACGGACATACGGAGATTGCTCGATACGATGCTGCCGCATGTCGAGCCGGCTCGCCTCTCGCTTCATTTCCATGACACCTATGGCATGGCAGTCGCCAACGCACTCACGGCCTGGTGGGACTATGGGATCACGGCATTCGATGCTTCGGCCGGAGGCCTCGGCGGCTGTCCCTACGCCCCCGGCGCATCCGGAAATGTGGCCACGGAGGATCTGGTCTTTGCGCTGAAAGCCTCCGGCGCCGACGTGCCGGTGGATGAACTCCTGGTGGCTGCCTGTGCGCAACAACTCGGCGACGCCCTGCGGCATTCGCTGAACTCGCGGCTCTCGAAAATTCAACATCATGACAAGCTACAGCCTGCGTGGCAGGAATGACATGAATCACGCGTGCGTCGGTCGAGTATCGAAACGGGAGGATGTCGAGACCATGGCCAGGCAAGTGCTGGCCGGTGAGGTACGGTCTGTGGCGCGCGTAATCACCTGGCTAGAGAACCAGGAGCCGGTTGGAGCCGCCCTGTTGAAACGCCTGACGCCACCGGAGAAGCGCGCCATGGTGATCGGCATCACGGGTTATCCTGGCACAGGAAAGAGCACGTTGATCGATCAACTCATCGCCGCGTACCGCCGCCTCGGCAAAACGGTCGGCGTCCTGGCCGTGGATAGCAGCAGCCCGCTCACCGGCGGGGCGGTGCTGGGTGACCGGATCAGGATGCAGCGGCATGCGGACGATGCGGGCGTCTACATACGCAGCATGGCGACCCGCGGTCAGTCCGGCGGGCTCGCGCGGGCGACGCGCGATGCGCTGCAGGTCCTGGAGGCAGCCGGGTATGACGTGATCCTGATCGAAACGGTCGGCGTCGGGCAGAGCGACATCGAGGTCGTCTCGGTGGCCGGAACCGGCATTGCCCTGGTCGCGCCTGGATTGGGCGACGACGTGCAAGCCATGAAAGCAGGGTTGTTAGAGGTCGCGGATATCGTGGTCGTCAACAAAGGGGATCGTGAAGGCACCGATACGGCAGTACGCGATCTACGCGAGTGGTGCCCGCACGTGCTGCGCACCGTGGCGGTCAAGGGGGAGGGCATTCCGGAGCTGATCGCCATGATCGCCGAACAGCAACGGCTCCAGGATCTCGCGCACACACCGGGCTGACAGAACGGCCTGTTGTCGAGAGGATCATCATGCTGGCGGATCGTCTTGCGAGTTATACCCAGGCCCTTTGTTACGACGACCTGCCCGGCGACGTGGTCCATGAGGTCAAGCGACGGATTCTCGACAGCGCCGCCTGTGCCTTCGGCGCCTGGAAGGCGACTCCCTGCCGGATCGCGCGTCACGTGGCACAATCCGCCAAAGTTCCCGGTGGTGCGACAATCTGGGGGACGTCCCACAAGACCCTGCCGGACCTGGCCGCCTTCGCCAACGGCACGTTGGTTCGCTACCTCGATTTCAACGATACCTATCTCTCAAAAGAGCCGGCCCATCCTTCGGACAACCTTGCCGCAATCCTCGCCGCCGGCGAAATAGCCCATGCTTCGGGCAAGCGAGTCATCCAGGCCATCGCCTTGGCCTATGAAATCCAATCCCGTCTCTGCGACGCCGCCGCATTACGCTCCCGTGGATGGGACCATGTGACCTATGGATCCATCTCGTCCACGCTCGGCGCAGCCAAAACGCTGAAACTGACGGAGGCGCAGACCACGCAGGCCATCAACCTGGCCGCCGTGGCGAACGTGGCGCTCCGGCAAACCAGAGTCGGTGAAATGTCCATGTGGAAGGCCTGTGCGTTCTCGAATGCGGCACGCAACGGCCTCTTCGCGGCCATCCTGGCCCAACGAGGCATGACCGGCCCGGCCCCCATCTTCGAAGGCGAAAAGGGCTTCATGAAGCTGGTGTCCGGACCATTCGAGCTGTCGAGATTAGGCGGAGAGCTGGCTTCCGACGACAGGCCGGCCTCGTTCAAGATTCTCGATTCCTACATCAAACATTTCCCAGTGGAATACCACGCCCAGACTGCGGTCGAAGCGGCGCTGGCCCTGCGAGCGGAGGTGATCAAGGCGGAGGGGGCCGATGCAGCCCAGCGCCTGAGCGAGATTGACATCGGCAGTTACGATGTCGCGATCGAAATCATCGGACGCGATCCGGAGAAATGGCACCCGACGACGCGGGAAACGGCCGATCACAGCTTCCCCTATTGCGTCGCGGTGGCGTTGCTGGATGGTCGCGTGACCGTGCATTCATTCGACTCTGACCGGCTGCGAGATCCAGCGCTGCACGAGCTCATGAAAAAGGTGCGTGTCGTCCCGCAGCCGGAATTCGCGAGCCGCTACCCGGGAGCCATGCCGACCCGCCTCACGCTGAGGACGACGACCGGCAAAGTGTATGCGGCCCAGGTGGAAGTCCCCTTGGGCCATCCCGGCAAACCCATGTCGGACCGGGATGTGGAGGACAAGCTACGCCGGCTCGCATCGAGACGAATCGGTCGTGCGCAGGTCGAAAAGCTCATCGGTTTCGTGTGGACATTGGAACGAGAGAAGGACATCGCCACCTTGATGCCTCTGTTGAGGGTGCCCCATCGTGATGCGTAATCGCTCCACAGGCTCAAAAGCACAACGCCTGCGTGAGCTGCTGGCCGGCAGGACAGTGGCCATCCCCGGCGCCTGTAATGCCCTGACGGCCATGCAGATCGAGCGCGCCGGATTCGAGATCGTGTATGTGTCGGGAACCGCAATCTCGGCCGCCCGGGGCCTGCCCGATATCGGACTGATCAGCTTGACGGACATGACGAGGGAAGCGTCGGCCATTGCCCGGTCGGTGGCGCTTCCCACCATCGTCGATGCGGACACCGGCTATGGACCGCCTTCGGCTGTACGGGAGGCTGTTCAAGAATTTGAGCGGGCCGGATTGGCCGGCATGCAGATCGAAGATCAGGACGAGGCGAAGAAATGCGGCCATCTGTCAGGGAAGCGACTGATTCCAACGACTGACATGGTTGCCAAGATCACCGCAGCCGTCGAGGCGAAGCGCGATCGGGATTTCGTCCTTGTGGCACGCACGGACGCACGGACCGTCGATGGACTGCAGGCTGCCATTCAGCGCGGCCTTGCTTATGCCGAGGCCGGCGCCGACGCGCTCTTCCCCGAGGCCCTGCTCTCCGCGGACGAATTCAACACCTTCGCGTCAGCCATGAAACAAGCAGGTGTCCAGATACCCTTGATCGCCAACATGACGGAGTTCGGCAAGACGCCCTACCTGAGCGTCGACGAATTCGAGGCGTTGGGGTATCGCGGGGTCTTGTTTCCCGTCAGCACGCTCCGTGTCGCAGCTCTTGCGATTGAGAAGCTGCTGCGGGAGCTCAGATTCTTCGGCTCTCAGCGGGCGTGGCTCGATCACATGATGACGCGACAGGAGCTCTATAGTCTGCTTCGATACGAGCATGGGCAGAACCAGACAGGGAGGCCCTATGAACCAGGCGATACAAGAACAGCCCGGAACGAAAACCACGGAGCGCCCCCTCTATAGCCCCGGACTTGAAGGGGTGATCGCGGGAGAATCGGCCCTCTGTCAGGTGGATGAAGGAGAGGCAGGACTTCGTTATCGGGGGTATGCCATCGGCGATCTAGCAAAATGGAGCCGCTTTGAGGAAGTCGCCTATTTGCTGCTGATCGGTCATCTCCCCACCCGGAGCGAACTGGATAGTTTTTCCACACTGCTGAGAGGCCATCGAGTCCTCCCTGACCCGGTGCAACGTTTTATAGACAGCCTGCAGCCGGGCCTGCACCCGATGGACGTGTTACGAACCGGCATTTCCCTGCTGGGGCTCAGCGATCCCGACGCGCAGGATGGATCGCATGAGGCCAATCTCCGCAAATCCATGCGACTGCTGAGCCAGATCCCGCTGCTGATCGCGCATAGTTATCGAGTCATGTCCGGAATACTCCCGCCGAGACAGGACGAGAGTCGAGATTTTGCGCAGCACCTGCTGCACCTGGTGGCAGGCCACAAGGACGGTGAAAGCGGCGCGGCCATGGCCCAGGCGCTGAACGTGTCGCTCATCCTGTACGCGGAGCATGAGTTTAACGCCTCCACGTTTGCCGCTCGCGTCACCGCCTCAACCCTCACCGATCTGCATGGCGCGGTCACGGCGGCCGTTGCGACGTTGAAAGGACCCCTCCATGGAGGCGCCAACGAAGCGGTAGCGTCGATGCTCATGGAAATCGGCAGCCCGGAGCGAGCCGAGACCTGGGCGCGAGAGGCGCTCGCGCAGAAACGGCGAGTGATGGGATTCGGGCATCGCGTGCTTCGGCAAGGCGACGCACGATCGGCCATCATCCAGCGCCACGCCGAACGGCTCAGCCACCTCTGCGGCGACCACGGCTGGTACGACATCGCCTCCACCCTCCACCGCATCATGCGGGAGGAAAAAGGACTCCATCCCAATCTCGATTTCTATACGGCCGTGGCCTACCTGTTGATGGGCATCCCGCGCGAATTGTCCACACCGTTGTTCGTCTGTTCCCGCATCACCGGCTGGTGCGCACATGTAATGGAGCAGCAGGAACATAACCGGCTGATCAGACCACGAGCCCTCTACACAGGGCCGGCACCGAGGACCTATGAGCCTCTTGACCGACGTCCATGACCGGATCGAACAGGCCCGCGAGGCGCCGGGATGTGCCTCGGAACTCCACTGGACCTCGTTCGCCGAGTTCTTCCGTTCACGCCTGTACGACCCGCGACTCGTCACCAGGAATTTCCTGACCTATTGCGACGACGACCGGAACCTGCGCCGAACCTACAGTTATGCGGAATTCGGCACGATCGTCGAACGGATGGCGGAGATGTTTCATGCGAAGTTCGGCCTGATCCGCGGCGACCGGATCGCCACCGTGCTGTTCAACCATGATCTCACGGCGCTGATTTACTTCGCAGCCTGGACGTTGGGAGTCGCCGTCGTGCCGATCAATGTCGAGGAAACACCCGAGAAGAAGCGGTATATCCTCGAACATTCTGAGGCCTCGGTTGCCCTCTGCTGGCAGGATGTCTACGAGGAACTCAACGCTCTTCGGCCGTTGCTGCCGGCCTTGCAGGAAGTAGTCGCTCTGGGGGACGGCGGCATCCTTGACGGGAAGGAGACCAGAGGAAAGAGCCGAAAAAACAGCCACGCCGTCGGAGCCCGCTTTGTCCCGGGCATCTCCCGACTCGACGATCCTGCCTTGATCGTTTACACATCCGGGACGACCGGGCCGCCGAAAGGCGTCATCTTGACGGTTGCCAATCTTCTGATCGATGCGGATGCCATCGCCGACCGACATGGGTTCGGTCTCACCGACCGTGTGATGTGCGTCCTGCCCGTCCACCATGTCAACGGCATCGTCGTCACTCTGATGACTCCGTTTTATTGTAAGGGAAGCGTCGTGTTGAACCGGAAGTTCAAGACCGGCAGCTTCTGGCGACGGCTCCACGAAGAACAGGTAACCAGTGTCAGCGTGGTCCCCACCTTGCTTGAGTTTCTTCTGGATGCCGACGAAGACCTCGCCGCCTATCGCCTGGATCGCTTTGGTGGTGTGATCTGCGGCGCCGGTCCGCTGCTGAAGGACACGGCCCAGCGCTTCGAAGAGCGTTTTGGATTCCCGATCCGCCATGGATACGGTCTGTCTGAAACAACCTGCTATTCCTGTTTCCTCCCGAACGACCTCACACGGGAAGAACATCGTCACTGGCTCGCAGATTTCGATTTCCCCTCGATCGGAACGGCCCTGCGTTACAACGAGATGGCCATTCTCGACGAGTCCGGGAAAGCGGTGGCTGAGCAGGTACGCGGGGAGATCTGCATCCGGGGGCGCACAGTCTGCGCCGGCTATTTCAAACGGGACGACGCCAACGAAGCCGCCTTCCAATGGGGTTGGTTCCGTTCAGGCGACGAAGGCTTTTACATCGCCGACGACCGGGGACGCCCGTTTTTTTTCATTTCAGGCCGGTTGAAAGAACTCATCGTCCGCGGCGGCGTCAATATTTCCCCGTTGGAAATCGACGACGTGTTGAAGGGACACCCGGCCGTGCAGTTCGCCATGGCCCTCCCCTTCGAGAATCGCTACTACGGCGAGGAAATCGCCGCCTATATCGTGCCCAAAGACCTGGCATCGCCCCCGACAGAGGCCGACATCCGTGACCATTGCCGCGGACGCTTGCCGTTTTCTAAACAACCGAAAGTGCTGGTGATGGGTACGGAGCTGCCCTACACCTCCACCGGCAAACCCAAGCGCTTGGAATTGAAATCCCGGTTGGCAGGCATCCTGACCCAATATCGCGACAGACAATTCAAAGATCCCGGTTGACCGGATCGGGCGAGGTACTACATGAGCACCCTCTTTACAGGTTTCGAACGGATCGAAGAAGCCCGCGAGCGATTCACCGGAAAGAGTTTCCTGGCCGGTCTCTATGACGGCCGGCCGGACTTCAACTTCCTGCTGACACCTCCCGAACCGCCGGAAGAGAAAGCCGCCGGCGAGGCCTTCTGCAAACAGGTCGAACATTTTCTGCTCCACGAGGTGGACCCGGAGGAAATCGAACGCGAGGCCAAAATTCCCGAACGCGTCATCCAGGGACTGTTCAAGATCGGGGCCTTCGGCATGAAGATTCCCAAGGAATATGGCGGGCTCGGCTTGTCCTATACGAACTACGGCCGTGTCCTGACCCTGATCGCCGGGTGGAGCAATATTCTGGCGCTAACGGTGGCCGTGCCGCAGTCCATCGGCATCGCCATGCCGATCCTCCTCTTCGGAAACGCAGGCCAGAAGAAAAAATATCTCCCGCTGGTCGCGAAGGAGGCCATTTCAGCCTTTGCCCTCACCGAACCGATGACCGGCTCGGATGCGGCCAATGTCAGAACCGAGGCGGTCCTGGATTTCTCTGGCACCCATTTCCTGGTGAACGGCGAAAAACTCTGGTGCACAAACGGACCGATTGCCCGGTACCTCACGCTCGTCGCTCGCGTTCCGGCGCTGCGTGTAGAGTGCGAGGGAACGGTCGAATGGATTCCGGCTCCAGAGGGACAGCGGGCGGACGATCACGTCCACACGGCCTTTATTGTGGACATGGCGACACCGGGTGTCCAGGTGCGCCAGCGCTGCCAGTTTGAAGGCTGTCGCGGGATTGAGAACGCGCATATCGCCTTGAAGAATGTGCGGGTGCCGGTCGAACAGGTGATCGGCGAGATCGGCAAGGGATTGAAGTATGCCCTGACGATTCTGAACGTGGGGCGGGGCATCAGCATTCCCGCCATCTGCCTGGGCATGGCCAAACAGGCCTGGCAACCGACCTTGGATCGAGCCAATAGCAGAATCACGTTTCAACAGCCCCTGGCCGCGCGACAAACACAGCAGATCCGGATCGGAGACATGGCCGGCCACCTGTTCGCCATGGAGGCACTGGCGTTGCTCGTCTGGCGTCTGGCCGATCAACACCGCTACGACATTCGCATCGAAGCCGCAGTCGCCAAGATCTTCTGCTCTGAACATACGATCCGGTTCATTCGCGACGCACAGACGATTTTCGGAGGGATGGGCTATGAAACCGCCGACTCCAAGCACGCGCGTGGGGAAGCCGCCTTCGGCATCGAACAACTCGTTCGCGATGCGGAGATGTATCGAATCGGCGAAGGCGCCACCGATATTCTACGGCCCTTCGTAGTTCGCGAAGGGTTGAGCCCTCATCTGGATCGCGCCAAACGCTTCTATGCCGATGATCTTTCCATACTCGAACAAGCCCGGCAGGCGATGAAGCTCGTGCGCTTCTACCTGCCCTGGTACCTGCGACAATGGCGCAAACGGCCGTTGCCGGCCTGCCCTGAGTTCACTCATCCTCAGGTAGGGACGATGGCCCGTGATGTCGAACGCACCAGCCGACGGTTGGCCCGCGACATCTTCCGGGCCATGGTGCGATTCCAAACCTCGTTTCAGGATGAACAACGGCTCCAGAACCTGTTCGAGTCGGTCGGTGAAGATCTGCTCGCCATGATGGCAACCGTCCTCTACGCGGAAGAACAGACCAGACTGGAGGGACGGATGACCGTCTGGGAATTGGCAGAGGCCTTCTGTGCCTGCGCCAAGCGGCGTGTGGTCCAACGCCTTGCAGCATGCCGCGATCAGGGTGATCACCTGACCGCGGCAACCGGCATTCAGGCTCTGAAGGGATACTATCCCAGCTTGTCGTCAGGGATCGTGCACCGTCGATTGGAGGACTATCGCGCGAAACCGCGAGCCGGGTGAGGTTACGACCCGGCTTGCTTCGTGCCGCTCACCAATTCGACTTTAAACGGATGCCCGGCTTCAAGAAGTGAGAGGGCACGTTGCGGGAAGGGAATCTCGATGCCTTCGGCGTCGAAGGCTTTCTTGAGCCGACGGCGATACTCGCGCCCCACTTTCCATTGTTCGAGCGGCTTCGTTTTGATGCGCGCCCGTATGGTCACGGCGCTGTCGGCAAAGTTCTCCACGCCCACGATCTCCATCGGTTCCAGCATCAACGGACCCAACTCCGGGTCTTCACGCAGGGCGTCCCCGACCGCCCGCATCACCGCCACCACCCGATCCGTATCCTCCTTGTAGGCGACCCCCATATCCAACACAAACGCCGACCAATCCTTGGTCATGTTCGACAAGGTGTTGATGCCGCCATTGGGGAACACGTGGACCACGCCGGAAAAATCGCGCAACGCAATGGTTCGAAACGTAATGGTCTCGACGAGACCGCCGGTCCCGTTGATCACGGCCACGTCTCCCAACCGGATGTGGTCTTCGAGGATGATGAAGAATCCGCTGATGAGATCCCGTACCAGATTCTGAGCGCCGAAGCCCACGGCCAGCCCGATGATGCCGGCGCCGGCCAGGATCGGCGCCACGTCCAGTCCAACGACCTGCAGCGCTTCAATGATGACGATCGCCCAGATCGCCGTGAGCGCGATGGTCCTCAGGATACCGGTCAACGTGGCGGCGCGTTTGTGGGCCGTTCCGGACTGTTGATCCTCGGCGTCACTCGTGAGAAGCATCACCCGTTCCAGTTGTTGCAACCCCAAACGCGCAAATCGAATCGCGACATACCCGACCACGAACACCAACCCGACCCGCAACAGGGCGATTCCTACGGTCGCGGAAATACTCAGGAGCCAGGGAAGGGCAGTCTGCAGAGACACTCCGGTCAGCATATCGTTCTCCCTTGTATGAAGACGTTCGACATGCTGGTTAGTCTAGCGACATCACGTCCCTCCCGCCACTGCATCCAGATGGGAAACTCGCGGCGTAGGGTCGAGCGGTCCGGATAGGCACTCGACTCTCAGCGGTCGCAATCAGCGAGGCAGCCGATCGAGGAAGAATTTCGTGTTTCAATCGGTAGACACTTCCACGCTGGTTCGGCTATTATTGCGGTTCACTTCGACCGGTCATGCCTCCTCCAGTGGCGGTGTAGCTCAGTTGGTAGAGCAGCGGACTCATAAGCCGCGGGTCACCCGTTCAATCCGGGTCACCGCCACCATTTCATAATAACCCTTTCGGCATTTACACTCGACTCTGGCCTCTGAGGGCGAGTATACCCGCGCACGCTCACAGGACACGATCGATTGCCTGGGCGGGAACATCTCCGGACAACTTGCGAAAAAGTCCTAGCCTCAGAAAGGCCGCCCACTACTCCATACTCAACATCGAATTATGCTGGTGTGTCCAGGACTGCAGTAGACTCCAAGGTGGCGTCAAAACAGGAACGGGCCTCGGGTTCTACTCTGGAGACAGCAACAGCTCTCCGAACTGTCTATGCCAATAGCGTCGTGGAGCAAACCAAACAGGTTGGTGCGGTTCCCACAGAAGGGGAGACTGAAGATGATGGGATCCTACTGCCGGTTCAATTGATCGAAGCAGCAGGAGCGGAAAGCAGGGATTTCGAACGGGCGGCGATCGGCTTGACGTCGAGTTATAAGTCGAACCTGCCCCCAACTCCGGTCGAAGCCGAGGCGCTCAAAAAGATCATGAGCAATCCGCAGCAAAAACTCACGAAGCTTTCGGAAGGAAACAGGATATCGCCGGAGCTGCAGCGGGCCGGCCGTTCAGCCGACGATCACCCGGGACTTGCGAGCGTGGCCTTTCCGATTTACCCGCAACAGCCAGACTCAAACTGCCGGCGCTGGTAGGTGAGCACCAAACAACGAATGCACACCTCCCGCACCACCTTCGCCTTCTCGTCGAACCATGGCGTTCGTCGTAACACCAGCTGCCCGCAATCGGCACAACATCCAGCCGTCACCGTATCAAGATTAGAAGAGACAGAGATCATGGCGTTCAACCCTCCTATTCTCTCGAATGGGATGCGAGGCAGACACGACCGGCTTCATTCCGCCGAGAAGAGTTCGCAAGCGAGAGCCGCCGGACCACCCCTGGAACGTCATCCCCTTGGTATACTTCAGCTCTCGCTGTAGTTCCCCGATACGTCCATTGAGCCGAACAATCATGCGCTCCAGTTCGTCCACACGCTCCACCATGGCTTGTTGCTGATGGGTCATCATCACAATTCCTCCTTGAATTACGCGTTCTCGCAATGACGAATCACACCGACGAGCACCCCTTCGATGGAAAATTCATCCTCAGGTGTGACGACAAACGGTTTCATGGCAGCGTTGGCCGGATGGAGTTCGATGTTCCGGGCGCGCTTGAAATAGGTCTTGATGGTCGCTTCCCGATTCACGAGCGCCACCACCGTCTGACCATTCTGAGCCGTTGCCTGCTTGCGAACGACGACCAGATCGCCCGGGAGAATCCCATCCTCGATCATCGACTCCCCTTTCACACGGAGCGCGAAGGTGTCCCCTCGTCGCACCATGCCGGGAGGGACCTCGACCCATTCCGACTGGGCCACCGGCTCGATCGGCAAGCCGGCGGCAACTATGCCTGCCATGGGAATCTGAGTCCTGTTGGCCAGCTGCGTGATCGCCACCTGAACCGCGCCGCTGATTCGGCGCATGCCGGATTCATAACGAGCGACCGACACTCGCGTCGTGCGCAACGCTGCGGCAAGCTGCTCCTGCGTAAGCCCCAACTGTTCACGGATCTGCCGAAACTCGCTCGACGTCATCATGTAACCGATGGTTACACATAAATTGCCCTTCTGTCAAGCGCCTGCCCATCATCTTTCTTGACTATTCCGGTGGCCTCTTCCAGTGCGGTTTTTACGCTCCACGCCGGTGCAATTTCCTCAGAAACGAATATCTTCTGTGCATAAGTCAAGAGCCATATGGATCGTCTAAAAAAATAAAGCCACTATCCACAACTCATTTTCAAAACATCTGGAGTCCTGGACAAATATGAATGCTAATACATACACATAAGAGACCCTCTACTACATATTGTGGTCCTAACGGCCATCATTCTCTATGCTCAATAAATAGGCAACCTGCTGAGAGGCATGAATTAGCGGGTCTATTCGCAGTCAGCCGGGTGACTATCAACAGAGATATCCACAGAATTTGGGGAGAGATTTTTTTGGCGGAATCTTCATTTTCTTGATTGAAACCTCTGATCCATTCACCTAGAATCGCGCCGCGACTTCCCCTTACTCCTTCGTGTGGCAGCACTTCCGAGAAAGCCCAGATGACCGCAGGCTTCTTCCACAGCTTGTTGGCAGGAATCCTCCTCTCCACCGGATGTGCGGCTAACGTCCGGGATACCGACTTACTGGCCAGTAACAGCCTCCTGCTGCCGCCATCGACGGCACGAACCATCTTTCTCCAGAATCGGAACGCGTCAGACAATCAAGCTGTGTCGCTCCACGATCTGAAAGCACGGCTGAATCTCAAAGGGTATGAGGTTGTTCAAGATCCCCAGGCGGCAGCCTATGTCGTGCTGACCAATATCGTTTATTGCAATCAGACCAAGGTCGAACTGCCGGTTGAAGACCTGGTCGCAGGCGGCTATGGCTCAGGAATCGGCGGCTCGATCATGTCGGGGCTCCATGGGCTGACGGGGATGGCCGGCATGGCGGGCCCGCAGGGCGCCCTCATAGGAGGCGCAGCCGGAATGGGCCTCAACGCAGCAGAAGGACTCGGGAGTGCCGTAGGCAATATGTTCGGCGGACCGTCACGACCCGATGCCAATGAAAATATCAATTACGCCTGCGTGGCCGATCTCCAGATTACGGAGCTGGCAAGAACGGGCGGAACGCTGCCGGTTTCACCACTAGGGACAACGCCCCCTGCCGGTGTCTATCAAACCAGGCTGGCAGCCAGTGTGTACCAGAAGAAGCTTGATGAGCAGGAAGCGACGCCATTGGTGCAGCAGCGATTGAGCGCGGCAGTGGCGGGCCACTTCTAACAGGATGCGGGTTATGGTGATACCTGCAGCGCGTATAAATTGAGCGTAGCCTCCTGCGCAACAATCGAGTTTTTCCGCAACCTGCGAAGCAACCGTCGATGACCAGACGAGTGACCAGACACCTCTCTCCTTGTATCGCGGGCGGATGGCTTGTTGCGCTGCTGTTCCTCACCGGCTGCGGCAACATCCTGCGTTCCGGGTTAGTCAACGACACCTCCATCCTCCTGCCCCCGAGTACCGCGCGTACCATTTATGTGCAAATCCGCAATACGTCTGAAAATCAACATGCGACCCCTGCAGATATCCCCGCGAGGCTGATGGCCAAGGGATACCAGGTCGTGAACGATCCCCTTGGCGCTGCCTACTGGCTGCAAACCCAGGTGGTGTACTGCCACAAAGCGGGAGAGGGGGTCAGACCGGAAACGGTCGCCAAGGCCGGATTCGGTGCAGGGATCGGGAGTGGAGGCACTCCGCTCACCAATGCAGGCGGGCTCGACATGGACGCCATGGGCGAAATGTTCGGCGGATCAAGGAGTGGCGGGATGAATCTGCAAGCGATACGCGGAATGGCGATGGGAGGCGGCGCGGCGCCGGACCTCAATGCTATGATGCGGCTGGCCATGAGCGGCAGGGGCGGTTATCCGGGGATGGCACCACCGGAACAGAACCACGACAGTCTCTACCTCTGCGCAGCAGACGTGTTGGTCACCGAACAGGGGAACACCGACCAGCCGCGACTCTACAAAATGCGATCAGTTGCTCATGTCCTCCAAAAGAAGTTGAACATCGAAGAAGCGACGCCCATCGTGCGGGAGAAATTCGGTGCCAGCATCACCGGTGCGTTTTAGTCTCTTTCGTCCGTCGCTCGTGAAGCGTCGTTCGTCTCTCGTCCACAGAAAGAGCGTATGGCATAGAGCTTATCGTGTACGGCCGAACATCGAGCGTGGGCGGCTCTACTCTCAGCTCTACGCCACGAATCATACGCTCTGACCCCGACGAGATACGCTTCACGGCCGTCGAGAACGCCGCTGGCGGACTTTTTCAACATCCTGCTACTCGCTCTGCCTCGATACCAGATGGACCGATCCCGCCTTGATCGCGGCCACGACTGGAACGCCGGACGACAACCCGAACTCTTCGACCGTCGAACGAGTGACCATGGCGACGAGTGGAAATCCACAATCGATCGTCACTTGCGCCAATGCCCCAAGCACCGTGGCCGAGACGACGGTCCCGGCCAGGTGATTCCGCGCGCTGCTCGCGGTGACTTGCCCACGTTCCAGCACCACATCCTCCGACCGGATACACACGAACACATCGGGGCCTGCCGATTCACCTTCCACGGCGGTCAACCTGGTCCCGTTCACGCTCACCTGCACCATACCGTCCGAGGATCCGACCACCCGCCCCTTCACAACGGTTTCAATCCCCACGACACGCGCAACATCCGCGTTTTGAGGCCGGCTGAACACCTCGATCGGCGGGCCTACCTGCAGCACGTTCCCTGCACTGATGACCGCCATCACATCGCCGAGGGTGAGGGCTTCGGTCCAATCATGCGTGACGATGATCGACGGCAGCGCCAGCTGTTTCAGCAAACTCCGCAGTTCATCACGCAAGTGCACCCTGGTCGGCGCGTCCAATGCGGAAAGCGGTTCGTCCAACAACAACAACAACGGTCGAGGCGCCACCGCGCGAGCGAGGGCCACCCGTTGTTGTTGTCCGCCGGACAGTTCCCGCGGCTTCGCCGTCTCCAGTCCACGCAGCTGGAACAGCTCCACCATCTCATCGACGCGCTTGTTGCGATCCTGCGCAGAGAGATGGTGGAGGCCATACCCGATGTTTCCCGCCACCGTGTAGGTCGGGAAGAGCGCATAGTCCTGCGCCATGTAGCCGATGTGACGATCTTGCGGCGCCACCCTGACCCCTGACGCGGTATCCAGCCACGTGCGCGACACAAATTGAATGATCCCCTCTTCCGGCCATTCCAGCCCGGCCACCGATCGGAGAATCGTCGTTTTTCCCGAGCCTGACGGACCGAAGAGGATGAGGACCGTCGAAGCCTCGACCGGATAGGCAATGCGCGCCCGAATCGGAGGACGGCCCGGGAAGGTTTTGACGAGGTCGATGCTTATTTCTGCGGCCATGCTGCCCACACGTTCCGATTGACCGCATACACGAGGAGCAAGATGGCATATGAGACGACTAAGAGAAAGAGCGCCGTCTTGGCAGCCCCGGCATAATTTAAGGCCTGCACCTCATCGTAGATATCGATGGACACAGTGCGCGTCTCACCCTCCAAATTGCCTCCGACCATCAAGACGACTCCGAACTCTCCCATCGTATGGGCGAAGCTCAGCACGGCACCGGTCAGCAATCCGGCTTTAGACAGGGGCACGATCAGCTTGAAGAACGTGCCGGGCTTCGACACGCCCAGCGTCCAGGACGCTTCGATCAACCGCCGATCCACTTGCTCGAACGCCGCCGCGAACGGCTGCACGGCAAACGGGAGGCTATAGAGAATGGACGCGAGCAGAAGGCCTTCGAAGGTGAACGGGAGCGGATGGCCGACAAGTTCGTTGTACAACCGTCCGAGCGGGCTGTGCGGCCCGATGGCGACGAGAATGTAAAATCCCAGCACGGTCGGCGGCAGCACCAAGGGCAGTGCCACCACCGACTCCACCAGAAACTTCCAGCGCCGGCGCGAAAAACTGACCCAGTAGGCAATGGGCAGGCCGACAATCAAGAGGACCAACGCCGTGAGCGCCGCTAACTTGACTGTCACCCAAATCGCAATCCAGTTCATGATCTCGTTCACCACCGATCCCGTTGCACCGGTTCTATTTCGACCGGATGCTACCGCAGACGGACTCTCGACAGAACACTATTCTCCGACGATGACGTGGGTGGCCTTCACCGCAACCGCGACGCCATCGACTACTTTGATCCTCATATTTTTGACGAAGCCTTCGGTCATTGCCGACACCACTTCCAAGTTGCCGACCTTCACCACCGCTTCCGCCATGACCTGCCCCTCGGTGATCTTGGTCACGATGCCTTAAAATCGATGTCTCGCACTGAGCTTCATGGATGCCTCCTTTGTGGTTCCAGCTGAGACTGATTAGCTGCAGGGTGTTCTCCCTCGCCCCCCTTGCACTCGAACTGGATCCCCCATCGTCTGCCACGCTCTTCGTCTTCAGTGCCCTCAATCGTGCCCATCCCCGCACTGGTGTATCCTTTCACCTCACCCTCGCGCAGCACCCGAGAACCGGCCTTGCACTTGGCCTGTATTGCATCAAGCGCCGGTCGTCGATAGGGCGACCCCATCGGCCCGCCCCGGTCCTGCTTGAACACATAGGTCACCACCCCGCCATGGTCCGATTCCTGGCTCATCAGCACAGCTTCGGAACAACCGAGGGAAGTCAGGAACGCCAACGCACAGGGGAGCATGGTCCAGCAGCTACTTCGGCAACGTAAACCCATAGCGGGTCATCATCTCCTGGCCTTGCGGGCCTTGCAGGAAGGCAAGCAACTGCCGGGCAACCTCCGGCTGTTTCGACTGTTTCATGATCACCGTACCTTGCTCCAACGGCGGATGGGCTTCTGCCGGAATCTCCCAGTAACTGCCGGCGCTCTTCATCGCGGGAGCCAACGCCAAGGAAAGGGCGATGATGCCCACATCGCAGGCGCCGGACTCGATGAACTGTGCCGCCTGCGAGATATTCTCCCCCAGCACCAGACGATCTTTCACGTCCACATACACCAGCGCATGCTCCATCGCGGCGACCGCGGCGCGTCCGTAGGGCGCATGCTTTGGATTGGCAATGGCAATTTTTTTGACCGTGGGCTCGCGCAATACCGCCAGCCCCTTGGCGATGTCCAGCGGGGAACCTTTGGGCGCCCAGACGACCACCCGTCCGACTGCATACCGATATAACGAACCCGGCACGGTCAACCCCTCCTCCTCCAGCTTCCTGGGATAGCCGATGTCCGCCGAGAAATACAGGTCGAAGGGCGCGCCTTGCTGGAGCTGGGCGAAAAAGTTTCCCGACGATCCTAACGAGAGCTTCACATGGTGACCGGTCTGCTTCTCGAATTCACCGATTATTTCTTTAATGGCAAAATTCAGATCGGAGGCCGCTGCGACGGCAATCTCTTCAGCCCCCACCGGACCCGTGACGCAAAACAGCAGCAGACAGGCAACAATGAGCCGTTTCATATTCGGTACTCCCTAGAAAAAGATCTGATACTGAACTCGGATAGCATTTTCTATCAAGGTGCCGCCCACCGCGTCGAGCGGCACGGTCCCGGATCCAGGCGGCAAGGGTGCGCTGCGCCCGATGGTGTACCCCCCCGTACCGAACTGTGTATTGCTATAGGTGACCATGATTTGATGATCGTACGTTCCGTTCAAGAACCAGTTGAGCGACACATCGGCCTGCTTGATCAAATCATTAGCGGAGGCGGTGTCAGGATCCCAGTACGCATACCGGGCCGCCAGTTCCACCGTACGCGGGACCAGATAGTATCCGCTTTGCACATACCAGCCCATGGCATTCCCAAAGTTATTCGGCGCCGTCGCCGTGCACGTCGCATTCATGCAAGGCAGTCCCTTGTCGTGACGAATGACGTTCTTGAAATAGAACTCGCCCTGCAGTGAGAACCCGCGATACTTGAACACCCCGTCCGCCGCCCAGGTGGAATAGTCCACAATGCCAAGCCCGAGCTGGCGGCCGTTGCCGAACGCCGCCAATTGGCGCCGGATATTGAGGTTGGCAAGATCGAGTCCGACGAAGGCGTTGTTGGAACTGGTATTGACCCCGGGATTATAGGAGTATCCGCCGCCGACGGCGAGTTGGGGCGTTTCGGCATAGGCGAGATCGCCCTCTCCGTACCCGGGACGTCCGAGAATATTCCAGTTCAGTCTGGCCACATACATCAGTCGATCCACGTCGAGGCGCGTGTTCGCATTCAAATTGCGCTGATTGGCTGGGCAATCCGCGGGAGAAGGAAAGGGATTGCCGCTCGTCTGGCCGCCGGGACAGCCCACGGTCGCCTCTTCAGACACGAAGGAACCGAGTCGATTGAAGCTCGGACCAGCCCCGTTAAACACCCCGAGATAGTAGTTCACGGGAAACAATTCTTCGTCGTTCATGATCGTGATGCCGATATCGCGGCGATCGAGCCCGCTCGCGGTAAATGCATCCTGCACGAGGGCCCGTTCGGCGAATTGCATCGACGCCGTGGAATTGATTTGCGACCGGTTGAAGTACACCTTGTACTGCCCGAACTGCACGTTGGCCCAGGGCAGCTTCGTGTACGTGAAATTGACGTCGAACAGCGAGAGCGAACCTGGTGACTGGGCATTTTCTGCGGTCTCCGCCCTCATCTGAATATAGTATTTGAAGTCCGGATCGAAGAGGTGGCCCATGAAATAGAAGCGCAGCCGCCGAACATTGAACGAAGAAGAACTGTTCTCCGATCGATTGGCTCGATAGTCGCCGAATACGCCCAGGAGTTCGGGAAAGTTCTTGGCTTCACCGGGATTCCGCCAGGCATCGTTACGGAACCGTTGGGTAAACCGGAGTTGGGAACGGAAGCGGATCTTGAGAAAGAAGGCATTGTCGTTCATCGAGAGATTGAATCCGCGGTCGTACCACCCGCGAAAGGACGGCGAGAGCAATCTGGTCCGCTCCTCCGTATCCTTGACGACCTGATCGTACTCTTCCTGTGTGATCATGCCGTTCTTAACCGATCGTTCGAGCAGCAGCTTGAGCGAGGGGTCCATACTTTCGACGAACACATACTTACCGTCTTTTTCGATCAGCTTTCCGCTCTCGGCCGCCGAACTCCCCCCCGTCGCGGTCAGCCAAGCCGTCAGCACCACGAACGCCACCAGGAGCAGGCGATGACCACACCGCCGATGACGACACACATACAGACGTTCCCTGAGTCTATGCATACATGGCTCCATCACTGACATTGGGTTCGTGAAACGATCGGAAGCATGGCGGCCTCCCGACCGTCAGCGAGGTGCCGTGACACCGGCTTCTCCCGAGTTCAAAAATTGCCGAAATTCGACCGCCGGCACGCGCTTCTCGTCCCGGGAATAAAAGCGGCCCGGTTCGAAGTAGAGGAGGTATTCCTTCGGCGCCGGCGGAGGGAGTGGATAGTTGGTGTCGTAATCATCTGATTTCCGAACTGGAATCTGTGCATGAAAATACTCGATCGTCAGGTACAAGTAGGGATCACGCACAGCCATCCACCCGGCAATCGTGTCTCGTCCGTAGCCCGGATTGAACCCCTGATTGCGCACTTCGAAATGTACCCTGTCGTTGGGGCCGACTTGCTGAAATCCCTGCGCGAGATACGGTGCGAGCGCATGCAGATCATCTTCGCGAAACAGAGGCTTCGGTGGCTGCTCTTCCGCGAACCAGCGCAACGGCACGTGTTGCTGTTCACGGATCGAAAACCCTCGTAACAGACTGCTGAGTTCGGCACCCGTCAGCTGCACCGGATGTGTGTACGTTTGAGGCTGTACATCGCGCTGGACCGCCACCACGACACGCGAATCTTCATGAATGGTTTTCGTGGTATAGGGCAATCTGGCACAGCCGGCAGATGCCAGAGCCCATGCGAACATGAGGGCGAGCAGATACGCTCCACGCCTTCCGCCCTTGATGAATGTTTTCTGCATCACGCCTCCTTCACACCACCAAAATCATGGATACAAATATTAAATATATGTATCCTTGCATTCCGGACAAATTTTTTTTACCGCCCGCTCATGGTCGGCACCGCATATCCTGCTTGCCGCACCAAACGCTGCGCCTCGGCAGTCTGGAGATAGGTCAGAAATTCTTCACAGAGTCGGCGATTGGGACAGTACCGTTCCATCGCCATGGAATGCACCGTCGGCTGGTACCCCTTGTTGATGACGCCCACGACCCTCAACCGTTGTTGTTGCTCAACGGCCTGATCACCAAAAATGATGCCGACATCGGCTTGCCCGCTCAACACATGGTCGATCACTCCGCGCCCATCGGTCGCCAGATCCAAACGGCCCTTCAGCGCCTCTCCCATTCCCGATGCACGCAACATGTCGGCCGTCTGCTCCCCCAACCTCGTTCTCGTGCGTTCGGCAATCGCAAGACGTGCACGGCCCTGCGCGATCGCCTCAAGCGACTCCGGTGCTTCCACCAGCGATTCAGGCACCACCAGCACTAACTGATCCATGGCATACGAACGTGTGGTGCCGGGCAAGACATAATATTTCCCCTGCAGCCGGGCGATCAGCTCATCACCACCGGGCGCCACAAGATTGATCGGGCCACTGCCGACGAAGTACTGACCGACCAGACTGTTTTGCATTCCGGCGATGGTTTGGCGTAACCCGAGTCCTGAATCGAAATACAGCTTCACTCGCACCTCGGGATGCGCGTCCTCAAAACCGCTGCCCAATCGCTCCAGTAATCCTTTGAGGCTCGGCGAAGCCGCAATGACAAATGACTCGGCCGCCCGAGCCGGCCCGACTCCGAACCAATCGGGCACCGCAAGCAACAATGCCACACAGACGAATGCCGGCACGACGTGATTCATGCGCCCCTGCCTTTTCATCGAGCCCTCTATGCTCATCGCACTCCGTGGGACGCGGCTCGCACCTCGACTGCGCTACCCGGCCCTCAGACTACGCACCTTGCCCGTCTCGGTCATGTCGTATCCGCCCAAGGCCTCGACCTCGGTGCGGAACCGGCGGCTGGCAATCGCATCCAGCAGGTGCGACAGCCCCGAGTGGCTGGAGAGGTAGCGCTTCGGCAGGACCAGATCGTAGCGAGCCTGTTGCAAGGGCACGAAATCGAGACCGAAAATCTGCGCCGCAGACCGCACGCCGATCCCGGCATCGCCTTGCCCGTCGGCAATGTGCCGAGCCACCTCGAAGTGGGAACTCACGGTCACTCCGTAGCCCTTGATTCCGGTTCCATCGATCCCCAAAGCCTCTAGGCGCTGATCCAACAACATCCTGGCGGCAGCGCCCTCTTCACGATTGACCAACACCACGTGGGGACGGAGCAGATCCTCCACCGCCCGGATTCGCAGGGGGTTCCCCGCTCGCACGATGAGCCCCTCTTCCCATGCGGCAAAGGTCACGACGATGTAGTCGTCGCCCTGCAGATGCCGTCTGAGATACGGCAGGTTCGATTCCCCGGTCTTGGTATCCAGAATGTGCAACCCCGCCATGTGTACTTCTTTGCGCTTGAGCGCTTCCAGGGCCGCCGCACTCCCCATCGACCATCCGACGACTGTCGAGGCATCTTTATGCCGATGGAGATATTCGCTTGCCAGATTGATCGCCGGGTCACAACCAGCCACCGCAATTTCCCGTTCGACGATCTGCCGCTCACGCAACAACCGGACAAGCACCCGGCGATCGGATTTCGCAGAGCGCGCAGCCGATCCGGCCTTCTCGATGATCAGACCGTCGGCAGGCACCGTGTAGTTGAGGATTTCCCCCAAGGCCGCAACCGGACGGACGACGTACCGATCTTCGATTTTTGCGACCTTCACTCTGGTGCGAGGTTGAACGGCCGACGTCGCCAGTCCCGGCCAGACCCAGTCACCTTCGATCAACTCGCCGGTCGTCTTGAGGCTGAAAATGTCCTCCACGTGGCAACCCAGCACGCTGGCGAGTCGCAGGGCCACCGCCGTGGTCGGGAGGTACTGATCCGTTTCGATGGCGCAGACAGCCTGGCGGGTGATCAACGCCCCATCGGCAAGCTGGCCTTGCGAGAGCCCTTTGGCCATTCGCAGCGCTCGAAGCGAATTCACAACGTTGGAGGCCGGTTCTGCTTTGCTTTTTTCACTCATCGTGGCGGACATGTATCACTATAGATAAATTTATGTCAACTATTATGACAACCCTCTTACTGGCGTCTCGCGCATCACCGGTTTTGTTTAGCCGGGTCCTGGGGTTCCGGATACCCGCTCCGCTGAGGGATGGGCGAAGTGATGGAGTGGATTTCAGAGAGCGCGTGAACCAGTGATGGGTTGGTCCAATTATATTGTTGACAATATAATTAAACTTTATTAATTTTATATCTCATCGGAAAACATGTATTTCGTAACTTATTGACCATATGAGACTTGAGTGCCGATATTCTCCATCGACGAAATCAATCGACACATTCAAATGGGAGCGAACGTGATGAAACGATCGACAGTGGCCCTCGGGGCAAGTCTGGCCATCCTCTGGGGCGGCCTGACCCTGCCTGCTCAGGCAGTCGAGGAAGGCCAGTTCATCAAGAAAGACGGAAAGTGGGAATACTATTCGGCTGAGGACCCAGGCCTGAAATATCTCCTGCTCAAAGGCATCATCACGCAGGACGAATATGACCGGGGCCTGAAAGTCATCGAGAAACGCGAACAGGTATCCAAACCGAACTACACGATCGACGTCAACAACGGCCTGAACTTCCGCGTGGGAGACAAGTTTTTTCTCAAGCTGCGACTGCTCACCCAAGTCCGCTATTTCCATAGCGCCTACAACAGTGCCTGGGGAACAGTCGGTGATTCTCGCAATCCGGAAATCCTGGGTGGCCAGGTCGAATTCCGGGCGATCCGAAAACAGAGCGACTCCAATCAATTCAGCGTACCCCGCGCCCGACTCCAATTCCTCGGTTATGCCTTCGACCCGGACTTTCGCTACAACATCTCCTGGGCGTTCGATCAGACGACATGGAACCAAGAGGGGGGGAGCGGCAGGGCCGGGCTTCTCGATGCTTACATCTCCTCATGGCATATTCCCTGGCTCACGGTTCAGGCCGGACAACAACGGGTCTGGTTCAACCGTGCCACCATCAGTTCAATGGCAACCTCCACCTTCGCCGACAATCTCATTGTCCAGAATGCCTTTGCCGCCAACCAGCAAGGCGCCCGCGATATCGGGGTCAGTATTTCCAGCGACGAGGATCAGTACAGATTCAATTACGCCTTCGGCATTTGGGGCGGCGTGGGGGCGAATCTCGCACGGGAAGGCACGTCGGTCAGCCAGAATGTGTTGCCTCAGACCGGCACGCCGGGTGCGCCGGGAGCCGCAACCACACGCACGTACAATTACGACACGCGCTTCATGACCGGCGAGATGATGTATACCGCCCGGCTGTTGTACAAAATCGCGGGGAACCCCGGTTATGGGCAGGGTGATATTTTGAACTCCCGAATGCTGCAGTCGGCAATCGCCTTCGGTTATGCCTATAACCCGGCACAAAACTATCTGAGCTCCATCCGCTCCGACATCGTCGATCGTGCCTACCGGCAGGCCGTCACCAAAGCGTACAACGGTCGACTCTTGGCCGGCGGCGTCTGGGACTTTCAGACGTATGAAGCCGACTTCATCGCCAAATATCAGGGATGGTCAATCCAGGCGGAGGGGTACTACCGGCACCAGCGCGTGCGAAACGCCGGCAGCGGGACCAGCCCTTTCGATCTGAGCACGATCCCGTCGGCTCAATTTCTTGGTCCTCCTGTCAACCTGGGCCAGGCCTATGGATGGTATGCGCAAGTGGGAAAATACATTATTCCGCGTAAACTCGAACTGGCGGTGCGATATGGATTCATGGATCCTTCTACTCAGCAAGTGAACGATCTGGTCAAGGAATTCGGCGTTGCGATCAACTACAGTTTCGACGGCACGTACAATAACCGACTCGTGATCGACTACTCGAATATCACGATGGGGAGCGGCGGACGAGCGCCGGACCGGTTTCCATTTGAGAGTGAACCAGGATTCGGACGCGACCTCGTCGAAAACCGGATTAACGTGCAGTATCAATTCTACTTTTAAGCGTCTATGACAGGTGTTGGAGGAGAGCATGAGAGCAGCATATCGTGTCGGAGGAATCATCGCCATCGTCGGCCTTTTGATCGGTCTGGGACTGAACGCCCAGCCGGCCCAGGCACAGCCGGAGACCATTACCATCGCCGCCGCCAACAGCCTCAAGGATGCCCTCCGAAAAGTGCTTCCTCAGTTCGAGGCGGAACACCGGAACATCAATGTGCGGGTGATTTACGGTCCGTCCCAAACCCTCCGCACCCAGATCGAACAGGGCGCCCCGGTCGACATTTTTCTGCCGTCGCTCTTTGAGGAAATCGACCAGCTCGAAGCCAAGGGACTGATTATTCAAGGAACGAAACGCGCCTTCGCGGCAACCTCGCTGGTCTTGATTACCGGAACGACCCTCCCCGCTCCCATCAGATCGATTCACGACTTGCAGACGATCCCGATCCGCCGCCTTGCGGTCGGCGACCCCAAAACCTCTTCGGTCGGGAAAGTCGCCGCGCAGTTTTTGGCACACAGCAAACTGGAGCCGAAGCTGAAATCACAATACATCCTCGGTGAGCACTCACGAGCCGTGCTCGATCTGGTCGCTAAGGGTGAGGCGGAAATCGGCGTGGTCTATCGCACCGATGCGATCTCCAATCCAAGCGTTCGCATCCTGGATACCGCACCGGTCGGCTCCCACACCCCGGTCCGCTACGGCGTCGCTGTCGCATGGACCGCGCAGAACATTCCCGCAGCCGGCGACTTCATTACATTTCTCCTGAGCCCCGCGATTCAAACCCTGTTGCAGGAATTCGGATTCGACCGCGTGTCCCTGGAAGTCGGATTTGCGCAACGAGAAGAGGTGAAACCATGAACGGCATCAGACCTCCAGCGCAACGAACGTTATCACGTCGCAGCCATCTTCTCCTGGCCGTCATCGCTGTGGTGATCGCGACCGGTTGCGCGGCACAGGCCACGGCACCGCCCAAGACGATCTATCAGTCGGGATTGAATCAGGTCCGCATCGAGCAGGATCCGGCGTCGACGACGAACACCCATCCGGCCTCGTTGACCGCGACGGAAGTGGGCACGTTGTTACGAGGCGTGCGTATCTGGGAACGACGCAATCCGCTGCATCGTCTCCTCGTCGGGCAGGCCGACAAGACCCGGGCCTTCCGCGACGGGGAAATTGCGGTCCTGGCACCGGCCCTGGCGAAAGCCTTGTCGCAGGCGTCACCCGCTGATCGCGTGTACTACCATCTCGGCCATGCAACCGAACATGGCGAAGAGGAGACCAGCACAGGGTGGTTGTCTGTGCAGGACGCTACACTGCATCTCGCGTTGCGCGAAGCCCACGATCGCCATGGGCCCGGGCCCGACATCAGTAAGTATGACCGGCAAATGCCGAATGTGCCGGAACGGTCTCCGGCATTCGATGCTACCTTTGAGCCGGAAGAATTTCTGGTGAACGTCCGGTCGGGCGGCGGGCTGTTCGCACCGGATCAACAGGAAGAACTCCTCATTCGGTACCGGGACGCGTTGTCGGCCATGCCTGCACAACCTGGACTGGAACGAGACAACAAACCGGCACCGGAACGGCGCTGAGCAATGGTAGGGCTCGATCGAGTCAACCACACACTGGCTCTGACGGTGTGCGCCGACTCCACCAGGCGCGGCCTTCCCGTCCTCTTCCGAACACGCGGGCGGTAACTCCTCGGGCAGGCCGAACTACCTTAGACCTGCAGGACTGGTTCCCCCTTTAGCAGATGCCGAACGGAGGCCATCGAGCCCGCGGTCAGCGTGAACGAACTTCTGCCGGGGAATTCATCTCCTTGTGGCAAGATCCCTGCCGACGTTTGCTCGCCCACGCCGAGAGCGGTGCCGGGAACGTCTGCCCCTCGCAGGGTGGCATGGGACTGGTCACTGTGGTACCGTAGGCGTTCACCACGAGGCCTGCATGCGCTGGCTCCATGACCGTTCGATCGGGCAAAAGTTCTTCATCTCCTTCGGAGTCATCCTCAGCCTCCTGGCGTTGAGCCTCACGGCGCTGCTTGTGTACCTCAGTCGCATCAACAGCTATGTGGACCGTCACAAACGCATTACGGTCCCCGCCATCGTGACTGCGGCCACCATGCAACGTTCCGCCTATGACATGAACCTCACGCTGCATCTGTTTTTGGAACAGATCACCAAGGCCGATGCGGCCGGCACCCTTGCCCAGCTCAGCCGCCACGCCGAACAGATCCGCAGTTCCCTCGTCCTGTACCGTTCCACCCATGCCGCGCGCACCCATCCGATTCTCCTGGGGATGCTGAACCAACACCAGCGTCTGGATCTGGCTGATCAGGAAGACCAGGCCATCGCCGAAATCGATCTCGCCCTGCAGGAATTGAACGACATATGGAGCACGGCCCTCGCACAACCGCAGGCACCCGTTGCCCCCCACTCATCGACCACCAAGGCCGATGCCCTCATTGCACGACTCACCCGCAATCTTGATCGGTTAGTCGCCGCCCATCGGGATATCGATGTGGAAATGAAAGTGGAAGGCGATCTGCTGCTCCAACAGGCGCGGCTGATTGCGTTAAGCCTGGTCGCCGTGCTCGGTCTGGTGATCACCGTCATCTATGTCTCCGTCAATCGGCAGATCGCCAAGCCGCTCCAACGTCTCTCCGTCACGGCCGACCGTGTCGCTCACCACGACCTGACCGCGCAATTCGAATCCTGGCCGGGCCGTGACGAAGTCGGCACCTTGGCCGCCTCCCTCTCGTCGATGGTCACCAGCCTCCGCGAGCAGACCGCCGCGACCGCCCGGAAGACCAAAGAGCTTGAAGCCTTTACCTATTCCGTTGCGCACGACCTCAAAGGCCCGTTGCGGGAAATCGAAGGCTTCTCATCCCTGTTGGAGAAACAATTCGCCGACGGCGGCGACGCGCAAACCCGGCACCAGATCGATGTAATCCGGCGCTCCGCGCTGCGCCTCACGCACATGATCGACGCCTTGCTCAAATATTCCCGACTGGAGCAACAGAATCTTCCTCGGCAGCGCTTCAATGTCTTGGAAATGATCACCACGCTCATCACCGACCGGTTCAGCGGACTCCAAGGCCCGAAGCCAAAAATCCAGGTCGCCTTGCCGTTTGCCGATCTCTTCGGTGAACCGGTAAGCATCCGTCAAGCCATCGCGAACCTCCTCGACAATTCGTCGAAGTTCTCCCGCCACGCCTTACCGCCGACCATCACCATCGGCGGTACCCGGATGGAACACGAACTCATCCTGTGGGTTCAGGATAACGGGATCGGCTTCGACCCGTCTCACTACGACAAGATCTTCGGGCTCTTCGAGCGGCTCCACAGCCCACAGGAATACGAGGGCACGGGCGTGGGCCTCGCGATCGTGAAACTCGTCATGGACAAACATGACGGCCGGGTCTGGGTGGAATCCGCTCCCGGAGCGGGCAGCAAATTCTATCTGGCCTTTCCGGAGCGCGCCGAATCCGTCGTCGACCGTCTTTCCTCTTCACCTCATCCTGCTTCAGCGTGACCTCATGACCATGGAACACATGCGCGCTCTCATTGTCGACGACGAAGAATTTGTCCGTCTCGTCGTGGAACAGGCGCTCCGCGAGGAAGGCTGCGACACGCAGACAGCGGGAGGCGGACAGGAAGGTCTCGATCGACTCCGTATGGCCTCCTTCGACTGCGTCATCACCGATCTCCGCATGCCCGGTCTCGACGGCCGGGCGATCTTGCGCTGGGTGAAGGAGCATCAACCGGACGTCGATGTGATCGTCCTGACCGGCCATGGCGACGTCAAAGACGCCGTGGCGGCCATCAAAGACGGAGCCTGGGATTTCCTCATCAAGGACACCCCGTTCGACGGCGCGGCCGTGAAGGCCGCTCTCACAAGACTTCGCAGGGTTCGAGAGCTTCGCCGCGAGAATCTGGCGGCACGGCACGGCGGGTATCTACAGGCCGTGATTGCCGATGGGACCAGCCCGGCCTGGCGGACGGTGAAGACACAGATCGCGCACGTGGCGCCATCGCAGGCCCCGGTGCTGATTCAGGGGGAAACCGGTTCCGGGAAAGACGTGGTCGCGCGCCTGCTGCACACGCACAGCCATCGGGCCGGCGGGCCCTTCATCGCCGTCAATTGCGGAGCGGTGAGTCGAGAGCTGCTGGAGAGCGAGTTATTCGGCTACGAGAAAGGCGCGTTTACCGGCGCCGCCCAGGCCAAACCCGGACTGATCGCCGCCGCCGAAG
Organism: uncultured Nitrospira sp.; assembly: GCA_902500715.1. Taxonomy (GTDB): domain Bacteria; phylum Nitrospirota; class Nitrospiria; order Nitrospirales; family Nitrospiraceae; genus Nitrospira_A. The sequence continues at coordinate 37,186 of CABVRO010000011.1, forward strand.
GCGGCTCCTTGTTTCTCGACGAGATCGGCGAAATGCCCGGGCCGATGCAGGTCAGCCTGCTGCGCTTTCTCGACGGGAAGGAATACCGCCCTGTCGGCAGTACGCGTATCCTCCGGGCCGATGTCCGGATCCTCTGCGCCACGAATCGGGACATCCAGGAACTCGTGCTGCAAGGCCGGTTTCGAGACGATCTCCTGTATCGTATCAACACGGTGACGCTGCATGTGCCGCCGTTGCGCGAACGACCGGAGGATCTTGCCATGCTGGCCGATCACATTCTGCACCGCCTTCGCATCCCGGGCACCGCAACGAGAACGCTCAGCCCGGAAGCCCTCGCGCAGCTGGCTACCTACCGCTGGCCGGGAAACGTGCGCGAACTTCGCAATGTGATCGAACGCATTGTCCTGATGAGCCCGAACTCCGGACCGATCACCGGCGAAGAGGTCCTGCAGGTGCTCCCTCAGGCAGCATCGGCGCCATCACTCCATGACCGGACACAACTGTCCCTCGACGAGATCGAACGCCTGCATATTGAACGAGTGCTGAAATCGAGCGAGGGCAACAAAACCAAAGCCGCCCAAACCCTCCGGATCGACTACAAAACGCTTCTGGCAAAACTGAAGAAGTACGAAGGCGGGGGCTAAAAGAAGCGTTCGATATAACCAGGTCTGAATCACTAGGTGAACAGCGCGCACAAGAGCGATTCGGCACCGAAGCCGCTCACGTGAAGGGCAGGCGCCACCCCAAGGCCCTGGGCCCTCATCGGCATGGAAGAAGCCTACATCCACTGTTCCTAGCCCGGATTCACGAATGCCGTCGCGAGGCGTTCGAGACCGAAGCCCGCCGGGGCTCATCGCAAGTGAGGCCGACGCAGGCGTACTTGCAGTCCGTCGAGGAGGCCGAACGAGAACAGCCCCGCCGGGCGAGAGGATCGGACGCCGGAGTAGGTATTCATGAATAGTCCGAGCTAGCATGTGCCGCTCCTCAAGCGACTGGACAAACACATTGCCTGGGGCAGCGACGACGAGCAGGCCATAGGCGACAATTTCTTCAAGGTTACCCCTGATCTACCGCCGGGCGCGCCGGATGGCGAGTAGGCCGCTCGCTACTTTTTCTCTTTAGCACGGGCCAGGGCCAGTGCAAAGGCTCCGATGGGCTGAGGCTCACGGGATCTACCCCGTTGCTGGTCGGCAGGGCGTCGGTCGAGCGTGTCACGTGGCCCTCCGGCACGGGGATCAGGCTGCGAGGCCGGCGTTGCGGGATCCTCCACGCGCATAGTCAACGAAATCCGCTGTCGCGGCACATCGACGGACAGTACCTTTACTTTCACGATCTGGCCCGGTTTCACGACTTCGTGCGGATCTTTGACGAACTTGTTCGCCAGCGCAGACACGTGGACGAGACCGTCCTGGTGGACGCCGATATCGACAAAAGCTCCGAACGCGGCGACGTTGGTCACCACGCCTTCGAGCATCATCCCCGTCTGTAAATCTGCGAGCGACTCCACCCCTTCGCGAAACGTGGCCGTCTTGAATTCCGGGCGCGGGTCGCGGCCGGGCTTTTCTAACTCGGCGAGAATATCCTTCACCGTCGGTAGGCCGAACGTGTCATCGGTGAAGTCCTCCGGCGAAAGTTCCTTCAATGCGGCCGGTTTCCCCATGACGTCGGCAATGCCTGTATTCAACCGCGCCAGCATGCGCTCGACCACCGGGTAGGCTTCCGGATGGACGGCGGAACGGTCCAATGGATTGTCGCCGTTACTGATCCGCAAAAACCCTGCGGCTTGCTCAAAGGTTTTGTCGCCCAGGCGCGGGACCTTCCGAATCATTACCCGGTTCGGGAAGGGGCCGTGTGCATCTCGATACTCGACGATATTCTGTGCCAGGACGCGGCTCAGCCCGGAGACTCGCGCCAACAGGGGGGCGGACGCGGTGTTCACATCCACCCCGACCGCATTGACACAATCCTCGACCGTTGCGTCGAGCGATCGCGCGAGGGCCCGCTGGTTGACGTCATGCTGGTATTGCCCCACTCCGATCGACTTGGGGTCGATTTTGACGAGTTCGGCCAGGGGATCCTGCAACCGCCTGGCGATCGAGACGGCCCCGCGCAGACTGACGTCCAAGCCCGGAAATTCCGCCGCAGCAAAGGCCGACGCGGAATAGACGGACGCACCGGCCTCGCTGACCACGATTTTGGCGAGCTGATGCCCAGGTTTCCGTTCGGCGATCAGCTTGACGACCTCTGCCGCGAACTTATCGGTCTCGCGGCTCGCCGTGCCGTTGCCGATCGCAATCAGCTCCACGCCATGCCGGATCACCAATGCCGCGATGGTCCCCAGCGCGCCCTGCCAGTCGTTCCGGGGCTGGTGCGGATAGATCGTCGTCGTCTCCAACAACTTTCCTGTCGCATCCACGACGGCCACTTTACAGCCGGTGCGGAGCCCCGGATCGAGTCCCAACACGGCCTTCGGCCCGGCGGGCGCGGCCAGCAACAGTTCATGGAGATTACGGCCGAAAATCTTGATGGCCTCCGCTTCCGCCGCCTCGCGCACCTGCAGCAACAACTCCGTGCTGAGATGGAGATGCACCTTCACCCGCCAGGCCCAATGACAGACATCGGCCAGCCACTTGTCCGCCCGTCGGCCACGGTTCTCGACGCCGAAATGGGCGGCAATGAGCGCGGCGCAGGGATGCGGCACTTGGGCATCGGGGGCTTCCCCCAACCCAAGGTCCAGTTTCAGCACACCCAGCGTGCGGCCGCGGAACATCGCCAGGGCTCGATGCGAAGGAATCGTGCGGATCGTTTCGGAATAGGCGTAATAGTCGCGGAACTTTTCCTCTTCTGCCGTTTCCTTGCCGGGCATGACGGTGGAGGTGACGATCCCTTCGTTCCACAATTTCGCGCGCAATGTCGCCAACAGGTCGGCGGTTTCGGCGAATCGTTCAACCAGAATATCGCGGGCGCCCTCGAGCGCGGCCTTCGCGTCGGGTATATTGATGGCGTCCACACCTTCCGCCGCGGGCACCACCTTCACATACTTGACAGCCTCCTGATCCGGATCGAGCGTCGGGTCGGCGAGGAGCACGTTCGCCAATGGCTCCAACCCGGCTTCGCGCGCAATCTGCGCCTTCGTGCGGCGCTTGGGCTTGAAGGGCAGATAGATGTCCTCCACGGTTTGCTTCGTCGCCGCCTGCTCGATCGCCCGACACAACTCGTCGGTTAACTTCCCCTGCTCATCGATCGAGGCGAGAATCGTTTGCCGACGCTCTTCCAATTCACGGAGATACAAGAGGCGCTCTTCCAGGGTGCGCAGATGCGTATCGTCCAGATTGTCGGTCGCCTCTTTGCGATAACGCGCGATGAAGGGCACCGTCGCTCCACCGTCCAGCAGCGTCACCGCGGCCGCAATCTGCGGGGGGGTCACTCCAAGTTCTTTGGCGATGAGATCGACGATGCGTTGCTGGGCTGCGGATGAAATGGTCGGTGTCGTTGGAGAGGTCATAGGTACGTATTGAGCTTTCCGAAAGCGAGATCGGGCCGGAGGCGATCCTCCCGGTCTCAGCGACTTTCTTGTGAGATGAATTCGAAGACTTGGCCGGCGCGAATCCTATGATCGTTCGCACGGGCCGACGGGGAATCTAGCAGAAGATTCGCGCAACTTCCAGGCCGGATGCGCGGCCACTCATCTCTCTCCACCTGGGAACAGATGCGGAGGTTTACGACACCCTGCGGAACCAACCGGCATCCCCTCATCCAACATGGTATAGTTCGACCCGTCACAACACAGGACCATCGCGAATCGGGTCGGGCCCCTGTCACGTATCCATGCCGAAGCATCTCAACAACCAATCTTCTTCCGTCTCCCTCACCGTGGCCGCCATGGGAGTGGTCTATGGCGACATCGGAACCAGCCCGCTCTATGCCCTACGCGAGTGTTTTCACGAATCGCACGGGCTTTCCGTTACCCCCGACAATGTGCTGGGGATCTTATCCTTGATCGTCTGGTCGCTCGTACTCGTCGTCACGGTGAAATATCTGCTGTTCGTCATGAAAGCCGACAACGAGGGCGAAGGAGGCATGCTGGCGCTCCTGGCGCTCAGCCAGCAGTCCCGCCTGGCCGATCTCCGCAAAGGCCTCAACGTGGTCGTCACGCTCGGCTTGATCGGCGTGGCTTTTCTCTATAGCGACGGCATCATTACGCCGGCCATTTCGGTCCTCAGCGCGGTCGAAGGGCTCACGCTTACCACCGATCTGTTCACCCCCTACATCCTGCCTCTGACCGTCGCGCTGGTCGCCTTGTTGTTCATCATCCAACGCCGTGGCTCCGGGACGATCGGAAGCATCTTCGGCCCCATCATGCTGCTCTGGTTTGTCACCATGGCCCTGCTCGGGCTCCACAGTGTGCTCCAAACCCCGGAGGTGCTGCGTGCCGCCGATCCGCTGTATGCGATCCAGTTTTTGATTCGTCATGCAGGCATCGGCATCCTGGTGCTGGGCAGTGTGTTTCTGGTCCTCACGGGAGCCGAAGCTTTATATGCCGACATGGGCCACTTCGGACGCGGACCGATCCAACTCGGCTGGTTTGCGGTAGCCTTGCCCGCCCTTCTGCTCCAGTACTTCGGTCAGGGGGCGCTTCTCATGCGGACCCCGGCGGCTCTGGCCAATCCCTTTTACTTCCTGGCCCCCGACTGGATGCTGTACCCCTTGATCGCGCTGGCGACCATGGCCACCGTCATCGCATCCCAAGCCATGCTGTCCGGGGCCTTCTCGTTGACCTTGCAAGCCGTTCAATTGGGCTATCTGCCGCCGTTGCGGATTACCCACACGTCCGCTGAGCAACATGGTCAAATCTACTTTGGCCTGTTGAATTGGGTCATGTTCATCGGCACCGTGGGTCTGATCCTTTCATTCGGATCGTCCAGTAATCTGGCCGCAGCCTATGGCATCGCCGTCTCAGGTTCCATGATCATCACGACCCTCCTGATGTATCGCGTGGTCCAGGCCCATTGGAAATGGAGCCCGCTACCGGCCGCTATGGCAGTGGGGATATTCCTCATCATCGATCTCGCATTCTTTCTCGCGAATGCGCAAAAAATTCCCCATGGCGGATGGTTCCCGCTGCTGCTCGGCGCGGTCGTGTTCACCGTCATGAGTACCTGGGCGCGAGGACGCGCGATCGTGGCGGACCACTTGCGCGAGCAGTTTCCGCCTCTCGTTCAGTTCGTCCAGGATGTGTTGCCGCAGGTGCAATACAGAACCGCCGGACGCGCCGTATTTTTATCTCAACACTCCGATATCACTCCGCCCGCCTTGCTGCAAAATGTCCGGCACAACAAATCTCTGCACGAGCAAGTCTATATCCTCACCGTCCGCACAGAGCCTGTGCCCTACGTTCCGTCGGGAGGACCATTGGAGCTCACCACCATCCGGGAGAACCTGTTCCAAGTTGTCGCCAGATGCGGATTCATGGAAACGCCGGACATCCCACGCGTCCTCACGCACCTCGCAGCCCAGGGCCATACCCTCCCTGTCGAGGAGACCACGTTCTTCCTCAGCAGACTGACCTTTTTGGCAACGCCGAAACCGGGGATGGCAATCTGGCGGGAAAAAATATTCGTCTTCCTGTCGAGAAATACTCAGAGGGCCAGTTCTTATTTCCACCTACCGGCGGAACAGGTGATTGAAATCGGGCTGGTGCTGGAGATTTGATCGCGGCGCTGAGCGGTCTATGACGAGGACCGGCCAGTGGCATCCGACAGTACCTGCGAAGATATAGCCGGCGATCAGAGCCCCTTCTCAAATTTGACTTGCCGCCAGGCTTCGTAGAGCACCACCGCGACCGAGTTGGAGAGGTTGAGGCTTCGGCTTCCCGGCACCATCGGGACACGTAGGCACTGTTGTTCCGGGACGCTGCCAAGAATCTCCACCGGCAATCCACGACTTTCCGGACCAAAGACAAACGCATCGCCTTCGGCGTACCGAACCAGATCGTACCGTTGTCTGCCTTTTGTCGACACGGCAAACAGTCGGCAATCCTTCATTCGTTCCAGACACTCTACCCACCCCTCGTGCACCGTGATCGAGGCGAATTCGTGATAATCCAGTCCGGCCCGCAGCAGCTGTTTGTCTTCCAGTGTGAACCCCAGCGGTTTCACCAAATGCAGCCGGGCGCCGGTATTCGCGCACAGCCGGATAATGTTGCCGGTGTTGGGCGGAATCTCCGGCTGATACAAAATGACGTCGAACATGAACAGCATCGCCGGCCGGGTAGGTACATCGCCGCGTTCGCCCATGCAAGGGTAAGACTGAGCGGAGTATCGGACGATGCGCGAGATCGCTCCACGCCCTCCGACTAACTCAATAGTTCTTTAGGAATGTTACCGCCATTCTCTGCCAGCTTCCGCAAGACAGTCTTATGGAGCCACATGTTCATTTGCGCGGAATCGCCCATCTTCTCGCCAGGACAACCAAGTTCGGCGGCCAGTTCCTTGCGAGCCGCCAGACTGCTGTCGATTCCCAATAGTTTGAGGAGGTCGACGATCGACGTTTTCCAGTTCAGCTTTTCTTTATGAGAGGCCGCGAGGCCGGTAAGCTTGGCGACAACATCCACCGAGGTCATGGCTTTCGGAACCGGAGGAGCTGAAGGGGCGGAGGGTGCAGCCGCCGGAGCCGGTGTGGGTGTCGGGGTCGGCGTTGCAGCCGCCTCCGCCGTAGTCGCGCCGAATCCGAGTTTCTGCAAGATCGTGCTAAATAATCCCATGGCTGATCCTTTCGAATCGAGGTTGACGGTGAAGCAACACCCACTCGCCGCTCGCCCGCGGGAGAGCGGGCCGACCCGATGGTCTGGAAGTCAGCGAGTCTGACGCTTGAAGCGGAGTCTATCGTCGGCCCCTGGTGATTGCAAGACTCGTTGTCTGCCTATCGCAGGACGAAACACAAACTTGATGTGATGCGTCGATCTTGCACCGGTCTCAATGTCGAAGGCTTCGGCAGGAACTCGCACCTGTGCGAGTCGAACCGTTGTGAAGAGAACGCCGCGGATGGACGTGTTCCGCATCCGGTTAGACGTTGAAACGAAAATGCATCACGTCGCCGTCCTGCACCACGTACTCCTTCCCTTCCAGCCGCATCTTCCCTTTTTCCTTCGCTCCCTGTTCGCCTTTGCAGGCGATGAAGTCGTTGTACCCGATCACCTCCGCGCGAATGAACCCCTTTTCAAAATCGCCGTGAATGACGCCGGCGGCCTGCGGCGCCGTATCGCCGATATGAATCGTCCATGCGCGGACTTCTTTCACGCCGGCGGTAAAATACGTCTGCAAGCCCAGAAGCTGGTAGGCCGCGCGGATCAGTCGATTCAGCCCCGGTTCGTTCATACCGATGTCGGCCAGGAATTCCCGCTTTTCCTCATCAGAGAGCACTGCGATTTCGGACTCCAGTGCGGCGCAGATGGCGACGACCGGCGCACCTTCCTGCGCAGCATATTCTTCCACGCGCGTCAGCAGCGGATTATTGATAAAGCCTTTTTCAGCCACGTTGGCCACATACATCACCGGCTTCATCGTCAGCAAACACAAGGGCTTCAACAGGGTGCGCTGCGCCGGATCGAGCTTCAACGTCCGGGCCGGCTTTCCCTCGTTCAAACAGGCGGCCACCTGCACCAGCAGTTCCCCCAGCTTCGCCGCATCTTTATCGCCGGAGCGCACGAGCTTCACGTTCCGCTCCTGAGTTTTCTCCACAGTCGTGAGGTCGGCCAGCGCAAGTTCCGTCACGATGGTCGCGATGTCGGAGATCGGGTCGACCTTCCCTGCCACGTGGACGACGTTGTCATCCTCAAAACAGCGCACCACATTCACAATCCCGTCGGTCTCGCGAATAGTGGCCAAAAACTGGTTGCCTAGTCCTTCCCCCTTTGACGCTCCGGCCACTAACCCGGCGATGTCCACGAATTCGGTCGTCGCATACTGCATCCGCTGCGGCTTCACGATGTCCGCCAGCGCCTGCATCCTCGCATCCGGCACCTCCACGATGCCGATATTCGGCTCGATCGTGCAGAACGGATAGTTCTCGGCTGCGATCCCAGACTTGGTCAGCGCATTGAACAGAGTGGACTTGCCCACATTCGGCAGCCCGACGATTCCACATTTCACACTCATGACGATCCCTTCCTAGTCAGCCCACTGTTGTTTCAGCCCGGTCGTTTCCCATCCCCCCACTGATGGAGGGCGAGCACCGCGGAGGCGCATTTTACGTGTTCCAGGCCGGCCCGGTCCACTCCCGAGTGCCGGAACGAGAGACGAGAACGCACGCCTTATGTTTACGCCTCCAGTCACCGCCATGAAGCGAAGGGGGACTTGTGCCGGCAAGAACCCAGTGTTCATCCGGACCGAGGTGACGAAGCCCAAGACGCTGGTACGTGAAGGGCTCCAGTCTCATGGAGAATGATTGATGCCTCGATCGTTGCCCCTGTCGCTCAGCCTGGTTCTTAATCTGCTCCTCCTCGGCATCGCGCTGGTCGGCTGGGGCCCCCAACGTGCCCGCCACGTTCAACCCTCACGTGACGGTGCCGACGATTGCCGCTTCGGCGTGCATTCATCCGCTCGCGGCGGTGATTGGTTCCGTGACCATCGGCGAGTCGATTTTCATCGCACCCGGCGCTTCGGTTCGTGGCGATGAAGGGCAGAACATCTATGTCGGAGATCACAGCAACGTGCAGGACGGGGTCGTCATCCATGGGCTGGAGACGTTCGAAGGGGACCATGAATTGCCCGAAAACGAAGTGCAGGTCTCGTGTAAGACCTATTCCGTCTATATCGGCAAGCGCGTCTCATTGGCTCACCACTCGCAAGTGCATGGGCCGGCCAGAATCGGCGACGATACCTTCGTCGGCATGCAGCCCTCGTGTTTCGAACCGAACTCGGCGACCACGTCGTGGTCGAGCCGGGCGCGAAATTGATCGGCGTGAAAGTCGCATCAGGCCGGTATGTGCCGGCGCTCGCCCTCGTGACCACGCAGGAACAAGCCGACGCCCTTCCTTTCATCACCAGTGCCTACCTCTATCGGAATCTTAATGATGGAGTGGTGAGCGTGCAGCCGGCCAGAGGGGGGCCGCCGAAACAGATCGGACGCTAACCAGGCTCACCATGCCGTTGCGCCTCCTCGCTATTTGGGAGCCGAGAGCGCATCCTGCGCCACGTGGCCTGCCATCGATTTCTCCTGAATATTGTGCTGAATTTCCAGGGCAATCACGCGCGCCAATTGGTCCGCCGAGAGCGCGCCCATGGGTAGTCCCTGCGTGTCTGGATAAAACGGGTCATCCGGCGCGGCCGTTCGATAGGTATTCACCAAAATTGCGGCAGGCTGAACACGTTGGTCGCGCGCTCCTACTATGACGGCTTTCTCCTCGGGGAGGACCCTGGTCCGGGTGGCCCAATCACGTTGGTCGATTTTGACGAACGCGAGAGTCCACACCTTCCCATTCAGCAAGCTTCTGACTGCCTTCGGAGTACGTTCCCAGAACAACGGTTCCCGGACGATGTGCTGCAGGGCCTCACGAACCCGGATCTCATAGAGCTTAGTCGTCGAATCCGGATGCGTCGGCGCGACCAGTACGGTGCTGCCGACTTCATAGTAGGACTGGCCGTCGAGGCTTCTCTGATCGTCCACCGTTCGCAGATAGGTGTCGAACAGTTGCTGAAGGATACGTACCCGCTCCTCCCCGGAGAGGGCCGCGATGTCCTGGTCCGTGCGAATCGGCGCCGACTTCAACGCTCGTTCACCTGAAACCATTTTTGGCTTCGGCGCGGTGTCCGCCTTGCTGGCCACCCATTGAAATTCTCTTGCCAGCACAGGAGCCAGCATATCGGGGTGATGCAAATACCCGTTCTCCTTCAGTGACGACGCGCTGATCAACAGTGTGACTCGTCCAGGCTGGTTGGTGCGGGCGACGAGAAACGGAAAGGTTTTACCTTCGTCGTTCACCACGGTCGGCACAATCACAACCCTGGCCAGCGCCTCTTTCTTGAGGCTTTCATCGACACGCGGATACTGATCCCGCTGTTGTAGCAGGAGAACGAACGACTCCTTTACCGTATCGACGGCGGCGTCTTTGTCTGCTTGCGTCAGAACACTGCCACCACGGCCTTCTGCGGCCTCGTGGCCCTGCCCCAGGAAAATCTGAAAGGGCGCGCCGGGAATGGAGTGTCCGTGTCCCACCGTGGCATGAGCCTCGGCATCGGCATGCTTCCCCTGGCCTTGATGGTTCGAATGCGCCACCGGCACGAAGGCAAACAGGCACGCGATCCCTCCGGCACCGACGATCGTCCGGCTCATAACGCCTCCCTCGAGCACTCAGCCCGCATACCCCTTTGGATTCGTGCTTTGCCAGCGCCAGGCATCGGCACACATCTCATTCAACCCGCGCGCGGCCTGCCACCCTAACGACTTCAAAGCTTGCTTGGGATCGGCATAACAGGACGCCACATCACCGGGTCTGCGGGGGGCGATTTTGTAGGGAACCGGCTTTCCACTCGCCGCTTCAAACGCCCGCACGATCTCCAACACGCTGTACCCATTCCCGGTCCCGAGGTTCACCGTCAAACATTCGCCCGGACGTTCCAGCCGATCGAGCGCCTCCAGCGCCTTGAGGTGGCCCAGTGCCAGATCGACCACATGAATATAATCCCGCACCCCGGTGCCGTCCGGAGTCGAATAATCCTTGCCCCACACGCTCAAATATTCCCGCCGCCCCACGGCCACCTGCGCCACGAACGGCAGGAGATTATTCGGCATCCCCTGTGGATCCTCTCCGATCAGTCCGCTGGCATGCGCCCCGACAGGGTTGAAATAGCGGAGAATGCAGATTCGCCAGGAGGCATCGCTGCGTTGAAGATCGCGCAGGATCTCCTCGACCATGAGCTTCGTCCTGCCGTAGGGATTCGTAGCCGACAACGGATGGTCCTCCGTGAGCGGGAGCCGTTGCGGATCGCCGTAGACCGTAGCAGAGGAGCTGAAAACCAACTGCTTCACGCCGCACTCACCCATGGCGTCCAACAGTCGCAATGACCCGACGACATTGTTGTCATAATAGGCCAACGGCTGCTGCACCGATTCCCCCACCGCCTTGAGACCGGCGAAATGAATCACCGCCGTCGCTCCGCTCTCACGCAAGGCCGCCACCAGGGCTGCACGATCACGGCAATCCCCGCGTATCGCGCGAAGAGATTGTCCGGTAATCCGCTCCACACGAGCCAACGCTTCGGGATGGCTGTTGGAAAAATTGTCAAAGACCGTGA
>CABVRO010000012.1 GCA_902500715.1 uncultured Nitrospira sp.
CTCCATGCCGCCGGTCATTCGCGACAGCGGCAAGATGTGGGGACCGGACGGGAAGTTGGCAGATACGAAGTGCGTGATCCCCGATGCCAGCTATGCGCCGGTCTATCGAGAGGTCATCGATTTCTGCAAGAAGCATGGGGCGCTTGACCCGAAGACGATGGGCAGCGTGCCCAACGTCGGACTCATGGCGCAGGCAGCGGAAGAGTACGGCTCACACGACAAGACCTTCAAGGCGCCAGGCAACGGTACGATTCGCGTTGTCGATGGGTCTGGAAAAGCGTTGCTGGAGCATATGGTCGAAGAAGGGGACATCTGGCGTATGTGTCAGGTGAAGGATGCCCCGATCCGCGACTGGGTGAAACTAGCCGTGACTCGCGCGCGGGCGACCGGCGCTCCGGCTATTTTCTGGTTGAACAAAGATCGGGCGCATGATGCGCAACTGATCACGAAGGTGAATCAGTATTTGAAAGAACACGATACGAATGGGCTCGATATCCGGATCATGACGCCGGCCGATGCGACTCGTTTCTCGCTGGAGCGGATCAAGGCAGGCAAGGACACGATTTCCGTGACGGGGAACGTGTTGCGCGACTACCTGACGGATCTGTTCCCGATTCTCGAAATCGGAACCAGCGCCAAGATGCTCTCGATCGTGCCGTTGCTCAACGGCGGTGGTTTGTTCGAGACCGGTGCGGGAGGATCCGCGCCGAAGCACGTGCAGCAGTTCCAGGAAGAGGGCTATCTGCGGTGGGATTCGCTCGGAGAATTCCTGGCGTTGGCCGCCTCGCTGGAGCATCTGGCTAAAGCGGCGAACAATTCCGCGGCAAAAATGCTGGCGGATACCCTCGATCAAGCCAATGCCAAGTTCTTGGAGAGCAATAAATCGCCGGCGCGCAAAGTTGGGGAAATCGACAACCGCGGCAGCCATTTCTATCTGGCGCTGTATTGGGCGCAAGCTCTGGCCCAGCAAACGCAGGATAAGAATTTGGCGGCGCGCTTTGCCAAGGTTGCTAAGGAAATGGCGGATAATGAAGCCAAGATATCTGGAGAGTTGATTGCGGCTCAGGGTAAGTCGGTCGATACAGGTGGGTACTACCATCCTGATGATGCGAAGTCGTCCAAGGCGATGCGTCCGAGTACCACGCTGAATGCTATCATCGACGCAATCGCATAGGAATGTATCCGTTAATTAAGAGTCAGGCGTGAGGGTGAAACGAATCTCCCTACGCCTGGCTTGAAGCGGTCTACGAGAGAAACATGGCACAAGAAGACACCAACGTGATCGATCAGCCAGAAGTGTTGCGCCACAAAATGGTGACGATTGAAATCTCCGGTAAGAAATATGAAGTGCCGGAAGGCATCACCGTCATCAAAGCATTGTGGCACACAGGTCAGGAGGTAGTGCGCGGAGCTGGTTGTCTTGGCGGGTTCTGTGGGGCATGTGCGACCTACTATCGAACCAAGGATGATCCTAAAGTTCGGACCTGCTTGGCTTGTCAGATGGCTGTGGAAGACGGCATGTCTTTCACCATCATGCCACCGTTTCCTGCTCGTAAGGCTCTGTATGACATCCAGTCGCTCAAAGACCCGAAGCAAGACCTCTTCAATCTCTATCCGGAAGCGCCCCTTTGCCGCAATTGCAATGCTTGTACAGAAGCCTGTCCTCAGAAAATCGATGTGCGGGAAGGGGTGTGGAAGGCAGTGTTCGGTGATTTCAAGAGCGTCTCCGAGATGTTCATGGATTGCGTCATGTGCGGGATGTGCACGCCGGTGTGTATTGCCGACATCGCTCCCAATCTGGTCGCCCTATACGTAAGCCGGGCGCAAGGTGCTCATTTCACCGAGAAGCCGGAGGGGCTGGATATCCGTATCAAGGAAATTCAAGACGGCCGTTTCAACGATGAATGGAACAAGGTGCTCGCAATGAACGAACAGGAGCTGGCCGACCACTGCGCGACAGTGAAGTAATGCCTCGTGCCGTCCGCCGGTCTCGGGCAGATATGCCCGGAGACTGTGCTCCGTGCTGAAAGTGAAGCCATGGATATTCACGCACTCCAACAGATTGTCCACCAGACTCGGGACGCTCGCCGTAAACAGACTATCCCCAAGTTCTCCCCGGTCGATCGCGACCAGCTGATCCATAAATATCATCCTGATTACCGTACCAGTGCCTATCGTCCGATTCGATTTGGCCCGAACGCGAAGGACAAAACGGTCGTCGAACTTGCTGCACTTCTTGAAGGTGATAGCTCAATCGCTGAGAATATTGATCTAACTCCACACTACACCACGGATGTTTTGGTCGTCGGCGGCGGCGGTGCTGGGTGTGCGGCTGCGTTGCATGCCCATGGTACCGGTGCGAAGGTGATTCTTGCCACCAAGCTGCGACTTGGTGACTCCAATAGTGTGATGGCTCAAGGCGGGATGCAGATTTCCGTCGCGCCGGAGGATTCTCCGGTCACCCATTTCCTCGACACGCTCAAGGGCGGCCATATGCAGAATGACCACGAATTACTCAAGGTCATGGTTGAGGATGGACCTTCCATTGCCAAGTGGTTAATTGAACTAGGCGTACTTTTTGACCGGCAGGCCGATGGCAATCTGCACGTCAAGAAGGGAGGGGGGAGCTCTAAGCCACGCCTTCTGACTTGCTCGGACTACACTGGCCTAGAGATCATGCGCGTCCTTAAAGACGAGGTGCTGAATCAAAAGATCCAGCTCCTGGAATTCTGCGCGGCCGTTGAATTGCTCAGCGACGACAACGGGCATTGCACAGGCGCCATATTCAAGGATCTCGACAATCACAGACAGGTGGTGGTGGCTGCCAAGTCTGTGATTCTTGCGACCGGTGGCATCGGCCGGCTGCACATTCAAGGCTTCCCCACGAGCAATCATTACGGCGCCACCGGTGACGGGTTGTGCCTCTCGTATCGGATGGGCGCAAAGCTCGATCATATCGATACATTCCAGTATCACCCGTCAGGCGCGGTGTATCCTGAGCAATTGATCGGCGCATTGGTTACGGAGGGTATCAGGTCGGAAGGCGGCCATCTGGTGAACGCCAAAGGAGAGCGATTTGTGAATGAGCTCGATACCCGCGACGTCGTCTCTTCCTCCATTATTCGTGAATGTGAGGAGGGCCGTGGTATTCGCACCATGTCGGGTCGAGTCGGGGTTTGGTTGGATACGCCGTTGCTCGATGCAGAGCATGGGCCGGGTACGGTGGAAAAGCATTTTCCTGCCATGATGATGCAGTTTGAGCGATTCGGTATCGATATCAGTAAGGATCCTGTCCTCATTTATCCGACGTTGCACTATCAGAACGGCGGAGTGAAGATCGATGCCAACTCGGAAACCAATGTGAAGAATCTCTTCGTTGCCGGAGAAGCTTCCGGGGGATTGCACGGACGGAATCGATTGATGGGGAATTCGCTGCTAGACCTCATGGTGTTTGGAAAGCGCTCAGGGTTGACCGCGGCATCGCGCGCCGGATCCATGCCACAAGGGAAGCTCACGCTCCAACATCTGCGACGATTCCGAGCGGAGGCGAAACAGCACGGCAGTTCCAGCGGTGTGATCTCTCCGATGATTCTCCCCGCCTATACGAGAAAAGAACCAGAGCGTACGGTGAATGGCTGATGGCGGCTGGTCCTGGTCAGCAGACCGCGCCGATAGTCACGATCTACGCCATTTGTCATGAGCCACTAGCTCTTATGAGGTTTCAATGAACGTTCATGAGTTTCAAGCTAAGCAATTGTTCGCGCAGTTCGGGGTACCAGTGCCACGGGGCAGGGAAATTACCTCGCCCGAAGCAGCCACTGCTTGGGCAAGTGAACTGAATACGCCGGTCTTCGTCGTGAAAGCTCAGATCCATGCAGGCGGACGTGGTAAAGCCGGCGGCGTCAAAATTACGAAGGACAAGGGGGCTGTCGCAGGAATCGCCCAGGAATTGATAGGCAAAACCTTGATCACCCACCAGACTGGACCGAAGGGGAGAAAGGTTCATCGGCTGTTGCTCGAAGAAGGCGCCAATATTGCGAAAGAGTTATATCTAAGCATTCTGGTTGATCGCGACACCGGTTGGCCGACATTTATCGCCAGCACTGAAGGCGGGATGGAAATCGAAGAGGTGGCTGAAAAGACTCCCGAGAAGATCATCAAAGAAGCGATCGATCCCGCCGTTGGATTTCAGGGACACAATGGGCGCAACGTCGCTTTTGCATTAGGTTTGCAGACGATGGAGCCCGCCGTCATCAACCCCTTCGTGCAGATGCTCGGTAATCTCTATCGCCTGTTCATGGAGAAGCACGCGGCGCTCGTGGAAATCAATCCGTTGATTATTACCAAGGAGAAAACCCTGGTAGCATTGGACGGCAAGGTTTCATTCGACGACAACGGCGTTTTCAAACATGACGATGTTCAGAAAATGCGGGATCTCAATGAAGAGGATCCGCTGGAAATCGAAGCGACGGCGAACAGTCTGAATTACGTCAAGCTTGACGGCAACATCGGCTGCATGGTCAACGGCGCCGGTCTTGCGATGGCCACTATGGACGTCATCAAGCTGGCGGGCAGCGAACCGGCGAATTTTTTGGATGTGGGCGGCGGAGCTACGAAGGACACGGTGGCAGCGGGATTCCGGATTCTGCTCAAGGACCCGAACGTGAAGGGCATCTTTATCAATATCTTCGGCGGCATCGTACGATGTGAGCGTATTGCGCATGGTGTGATCGAAGCTGCCAAGGAAGTGAAGATTACGGTTCCATTAGTGGTGCGTCTCCAAGGTACGAATGCAGATGAAGGCCGCAAACTATTGGCGGAGTCTGGCCTCAAACTGGAGGTTGCCAACGATCTGTGGGAAGCGGCGCAGAAAATTGTGAAGCTGACCGGCAAGGCGGCGTAAAGGAGAAGACCGTGAGCATTCTCGTCAATAAGAATACGCGGGTGGTAGTGCAGGGGATCACAGGGAAGGAAGGATCTTTCCACGCGACGCAATGCAAAGCGTATGGCACCAAGATGGTCGCCGGAGTGACGCCGGGCAAGGCCGGGCAGGAAGTTGAGGGCATCCCCGTCTTTAACACCGTGGCCGATGCTGTGAAGAAGACCGACTGCGATACCTCTTTGATTTTTGTGCCGCCGCCATTCTGTGCGGATGCGATCCTGGAAGCCGCTGATGCGGGTGTCAAACTGATTATCTGCATCACCGAAGGTATTCCGGTAAACGATATGGTGAAGGTGAAACGTGCGCTGCATGGACGTGATGTCCGACTGATCGGTCCGAACTGCCCAGGCGTCATCACAGTGGATGAAGCCAAGATCGGGATCATGCCAGGATTCATTCATAAACGTGGTGTAGTCGGCGTCGTGTCGCGCAGCGGCACCCTGACGTATGAAGCCGTTCATCAACTGTCGACGTTGGGGCTCGGAGAAACGACCTGTGTGGGAATCGGCGGAGATCCCGTCAACGGCACAGGATTCGTCGACGTCTTGCCCTTGTTCGAGAAAGATTCTGAAACACAGGCTGTCGTGATGATCGGTGAAATCGGCGGCGACGCGGAAGAGAAGGCGGCCGAATATATTAAGAAGCACGTCAAGAAGCCGGTGATCAGTTTCATTGCTGGGATCACGGCTCCGCCGGGGCGCCGTATGGGACATGCAGGCGCCATCATTTCAGGCGGCAAGGGGACGGCAACGGAAAAAATGAAGGCGCTGGAAGCTGCTGGTGTACGAGTCGTGAAGAATCCCGCTGAGATCGGGCAGGCCGTGAAGGCGGCACTCGGTCGCTAGTCAGGGGTCTCTTTCCAAAGAGGGCGTCGGATCTGATCCGACGCCCTCTTTTCGTTTGTAGACGAGGGCAATGCCGGCGAAGGGACGGCTCGGCATCGCCGTTGCTTTCTGTGTCCGATGCCCTTTGTCAGAATCTTCCCTTTTTCCCTCCTGCCAGACGTGGTACTGTAAGACGCCTCACGAGGGTCGATCGGCCTGAGTGATTCGGTCTCTCTGCAATGAGAAGCTGGATCCTCCGTCCACGAGCAGAACGAGGAATTCGGTTACTGTCCCGATGAAAGGACATTACTATGCTGGTGTTTCTGATACATGTGCGCGATCCCCAGTTTTATGCCCTTCCGGCAAAGACGCGAGCCAAGAACGGGCGTATTCGGGTCATGGGGTTTCCGCCCATCGGCATTATGTCGCTGTCGTCGGTGTTGAAGCGGGCAGGGCATGAATGCGTGATGTTCGATCAGGCACATCCTGAGACTCCCAATGAATTCATTATCGAAGAAATAAAACGACGGAAGCCCGCCTTGGTGGGTCTGAGCTTCCTCAGTACTACGAGCTATCCCTATGCAAAAATTCTTGCTCGCCAGATTCGAGCGGCCGATAGCACCGTCAAGCTAGCCTTCGGCGGAGTATTTGCCAGTCTGAACGCGGGCTTGGTGAAACTCCAGTGTCCGGAAGTCGATTTTGTGTGTCGAGGAGACGGGGAGCAGTTGTTGTTGGATTTGCTCGATCGTCTTGATGATCCGCAAGAAGTAGGCGGTGTCACCTGGGCGAAAGACGGCAAGGTGATCAATAACCCAAACAGGACGATGGAGCGCCACCTGGATCAGTGGCCATTTCCTGACCGGGAAAGCCTGGAATTAGACTTTGTCGAGTCGATGCCGTTGGACGTACCGGCCGTGCTATCGATGGAGCGATTTACGACCATGCAGACTTCGCGGGGCTGCCCCTGGCCCTGTGTCTTCTGTGACATTCCCATATTCAATGAGGGGAAGTGGCGGGCACGTAGTGCGCAGCACGTCGTTGATGAGCTGAAGTATCTCGAGGCGAACGGGTATGGGTCTGTCTACTTCGTCGATGATCACTTTTTACTGCAGCCGAAGCGGATCGATGCGATTTGTAAAGGGATCATCGATGCCAAACTGACGATCCAATGGGGAATCGAAGGTCGGGTTGATTCGGTGGCCCAGCACCTCTTCCCCGCCATGGCTCAGGCGCATTGCCGGACGGTGATGTTCGGCATCGAAAGCGGCAGTCAGAAAATTCTGGATCGTCTCCAGAAGGAGCAGACGCTCGCCGAGGTGGAGACCGCCGTGAGAAACGCCAAGAAGGCCGGGATCGAAATCGTTCACGGGTTCTTTACTGTGGGCAATCCAGACGAGACAGTCGAGGACATGCAGAAGACGTTCGAGTTCGCTTCAAAACTTCCGTTGGACACCTTCGGATTCAATCGACTGTGCGTCTATCGGGGCACACCTCTGTGGCAGGAATATGTCAAGCGCGGATTGGTGAGCGACGCCAAGGACTGGTACAAGTATTTTAAGTGCTCGGAGATTGATCCGACCTGTTTGCCGGGGGCGGTTATCAATTCAGTTCGCCAAGAGGGCCTGAAGAAGCTGTTTATTTATAAGCTTACCCGTTATCCGATTCAGACCTTCAAGCTCCTGCGCCGATTCTTGCGCTTCATGCCGTTCCGCGATGTGGCCTATCTCATCATCAAGCCGTTCTTGGGCCAGAAGAAGGGGGCGACCAAGGCCGAAGTCTTGTCGCGTGCGGTGGAGCATGCGGAGATGAAAGACGCCGCAGCGCAATTGACCCAGTTGAGCGATGAGTTGCTGCACAGTGTGCTGGAAGAGTCAAAGGCCGAGCGTCAGCGGATTCAGCAGGAGGCCGAAGGATCCCGCGAACTTCCCATGGTCAACTCACGTTAGTCTGCGCAGGGTCGGCACCACCTGTCGGTTGTCCCTGTGCGTTAGCAAGTGAGGGTTGGACTTGACGGGCCCTGTATCTACTCGGGAAAAGTTCACTCTACGTCTGCTGTGCTTCGAAGTTATATCCCCGCCCAAGCGTAAGGCCGGCGGGAGGGTGGCTTCATCACAATCGATTTTCGATACTTGTCAGAGGCGACGCCAGGTATTCGGTATGACGGTGTAAACGTTATGGAGCGTAGAAAGGAAGAGTAGTCGGCGCGTCCGGAGTGATTTCAGAAGCTCGCGTAGCCGTTCAGCATTAAGCGGTGGATGGGCCGGAGCCGCCACTACAGCAGCTCCGGCCTTCTCCGATAAGACTAGGTTCCCATTTCCCACGAGGCCAAGTACTTCACCTGCTCCTTGGTGAGCTTGTCGATCGACACGCCCATGCCGGCGAGCTTCAGCCGCGAAATTTCCTTATCGATGTCGGCGGGAACCGGATAGACCTTCTTCTCCAATTTCTTGTAGTTCTTCACGATATATTCGGCCCCCAGGGCCTGATTCGCGAAGCTCATATCCATGACGCTGGAGGGGTGTCCTTCAGCGGTGGCGAGATTTACCAGACGACCTTCACCCAAGAGGCTGACGCGACGGCCGTTCTTCAAGGTGTATTGGTCGACACCCGAGCGCACGGCAAGTTTTTTCTTGCTGAGCTTCTCCAGTGCAGGAATGTCCAATTCGACATTGAAATGTCCGGAGTTGCAGACGATTGCCCCGTCTTTCATGGCCGCAAAGTGCTCGCCGCGAATAACCTTCAAGTTGCCTGTGACTGTGACAAAAAAGTCTCCAAGGGGAGCGGCTTCATCCATCGGCATGACCCGGAATCCGTCCATCACGGCTTCGAGGCCCTTCAATGGATCGATTTCAGTCACGATGACGTTGGCGCCCATGCCGCGTGCGCGCGTGGCAATGCCGCGGCCGCACCAGCCGTAGCCGGCGACGACGAGCGTGGAGCCGCACACCAGCCGATTGGTGGCACGGACAATGCCGTCCATGGTGCTTTGGCCAGTGCCATACCGGTTGTCGAACATGTGTTTCGTGTCCGCATCGTTCACGGAGATGACCGGGAATTTGAGGACTTTCTTTTCGGCCATGCTGCGCAGGCGGATGACGCCGGTGGTGGTTTCCTCTGTTCCGCCGATTACGTTGCGGAGTAAGTCTTTCCGCTTGGAGTGTAAGTGGGAGACCACATCGGCGCCGTCGTCCATCGACAGGTGCGGCTTATGGGCGATCGCCGACTCGATATGCCGGTAGTAGGTCTTGTTGTCTTCCCCCTTGACGGCAAAGGTCGGGATTCCCTCGTGTCGAACCAAGGCGGCGGCAACGTCGTCTTGAGTGCTCAACGGGTTGGAGGCGCAGAGGCGAACATCTGCTCCGCCGGCCTTGAGCGTTTTCATGAGGTTGGCCGTTTCGGTGGTCACGTGTAGGCAGGCGGTGGCGCGGATGCCCTTGAACGGCCGTTCCCGTTCAAAGCGTTTGCGAATGAGCCGGAGCACCGGCATCGTGGCTTCTGCCCATTCGATTTTCAATTTTCCCTGATCGGCTAAGCCCATGTCTTTCACGTCGTAATCCACTGGTTCCTCCTCCTGTGTCATGCCCATGAATGGTTGATGTTCGAGTACAGAAAAAAGGGGGCGGGCTTGCGACCCGCCCCCTTGGCTGGTGCGACGCTGTGGGCGTTTAGAGGCCCGCGTCCTTGCGCAACGCTTTGGCTTTGTCGGTTTTTTCCCAGGTGAACTCCGGTTCGTTTCGACCGAAGTGTCCATAGGCGGCCGTCTTTCTGAAGATGGGGCGACGCAGCTTGAGATGCTCGATGATCCCGCGCGGGGTCAATGGGAAATGTTTCCGGACCAGCTTGTCCAAGCTTTCGGGTGCTACCTTCTCGGTGTCCTTGGTATCGACCAATACGGAGACGGGATCGGCGACTCCAATGGCGTAGGCCAGCTGGACTTCGCATTTTGATGCCAGGCCCGCGGCTACGATGTTCTTTGCAATGTAGCGAGCCATATACGAGGCCGAACGATCCACCTTTGACGGATCTTTCCCCGAGAAGGCCCCTCCACCGTGGCTGCCGTGCCCGCCGTAGGTATCGACGATGATCTTGCGGCCGGTGAGGCCGGTATCGCCCATCGGCCCGCCTACCACGAACCGGCCCGTCGGATTGATATGGTGCTTCACGCTGGTCGGATCGTAGAGGCCCTTCGGCATGGATGGCCTGATCACGTGCTCCATCAAATCCTTCTCGATTTGCTTGTTGGTCACGTCGGGGCTGTGCTGTGTGGAAACGACGATGGTATCGACGCGGCAGGGTTTACCGTCCTTATATTCCACGGTCACCTGGGATTTACCGTCGGGGCGCACCCATTTGAGAATCTTCTTCTTGCGCACTTCCGCCAAACGTTTGGTCAATCGATGGGCCAGCACGATCGGCATCGGCATGAGCTCGGACGTTTCATTGGTGGCATACCCGAACATGAGGCCCTGGTCGCCGGCGCCGCCGGAGTCCACTCCCATGGCGATATCGCCGGACTGTTGGTGGATCGATGTCAGGACCGAGCAGGTGTTGGAATCGAACCCCCAAGAGGCGTCCGTATAGCCGACGTCCTTGATCACGTCGCGAATGATATCGGGAATCTCAACATAGGCCTTGGTCGAGATTTCCCCGGCGACGAACGCGATGCCGGTCGTGAGAATGGTTTCGCAGGCGACTCGCGAAAACTTGTCTTGGGCGATGATGGCGTCTAGAATTCCGTCTGAAATCTGGTCGGCAATCTTATCCGGATGCCCTTCGGTGACAGACTCAGACGTGAACAGGTAGTTATGTCTCATTGTTCCCCCTGGAATTGAAGTGATACGAGGATGCGGCGATTGAAGTCAGGTGGTACGGCGACTGATTGTGGAAGCCGCTACGCTTAAGATGATCAGGCAACTCCGCAAAAAACTAAGGCAATAGTAGCTGACCGGTCTGTTTTTGTCCACCGTTCTGGTGGAATTGGTTGAGTCTCGCGCCGGACAAGCGTCTTGCTTGACAGTCCTTTAAGACGACTTGTAAGATAGCTTACTTTTCGCGCATTTGGAACATTTTTCATCATAAACGCTCCGCCCCGGCACTTCCAGCCTCGTGGTACCGACCTGCATTGGCGCAGGATTCCACACGCAGCTCGTCATTGGGTATGATGATGGGATTTGTATGACAGCCAGGTCGAAGCAGCTAGGTATGTTGATTCATGAACGATAAACCCGATGCAGCATCCGATGTGAGCGCATCCGCTCCGCGCACCTCCGGCCTTGGCTGGGAGGAGTTTTCACGCGAGGTCGTGGATTTTTTTGCTTCGATCAAGCTGGCGATGTTTCTGTTCATTGTGCTCGCTATGACTGCGACAATCGGCACGGTCATTCAACAGGGCGAGCGCCCGGAAACCTATGTGCAGGAATATGGAGAAGAAGCCTATCGCTGGTTCCTACGATTGGGTTTCACCGATGTCTATCACACCTGGTGGTTTACCAGTCTGTTGGGGCTCCTGTGCGTCAATTCTCTCACGTGTTTCCATAAACGATTTCCCAGTGTATGGCGGTCCATGCGTCAGGATAAGGTCAGTGTGTCGCTGGCGTTTATCCAGGGTAGGAAGCAGCTGACCACCCTTTCGCTCAATCAATCGAGAGACGCGGTGGCCGAGCGACTCGTAAAACTCTTCGCTGAAAAGGGTTACCAGGTGCTGGCGAAGAGCGATCCCGGCGAGGTGACGGTCTACGCGACCAAAGGGATTATGGGCCGTGTCGGCGCGCATGTGGCCCACCTCAGCGCTACGGTCATCGTGCTGGGAGGACTGCTGGGCAGCTATTATGGATTTCAGGAGTTCGGGGTGTGTCTCGAAGGCCAGACCTACCACATTCCGCGCGGCAACTTCGATCTTCGTGTCGATAAGTTCTGGATCGACTACCATGAGAACGGATCGGTAAAATCCTACAACAGCACCTTGACCGTGATCGATCAAGGCACTCCCACCACAACCAAGACGATTACGGTGAACGATCCCTTGGTCTACAAGGGGATCTGGTTTTACCAATCCAGTTATGGGGATGCGTGGGATCAGATCGAGGCGGCTCGAATCAACATTAAGGAGAAGGGCAGCGACAAGATTATTGCGACGGTCGATCTGGAATGGAATAAGGAAAAGGCCGTCGACGGTCTTCCATTGAAGATGAAGATGACGGATTTTGTGGCCGACTTCGCGTTTAATTCGACCGAGAAGAAGGTATTTTCAAAAACTGCGGAGCATGCCAATCCCGCGATTCGGCTGGCGGTTGATGAGCGGAGTAGTGTGCAGTCCACTCCCTGGGTGTTCTATCATTATCCCGACCTCTTCGAGATCAAGGACTCCGCATACCAATTCGAATTCATCGGATATCAGCCGAAGAAGTTCACCGGGCTGCAGATTGCCAGAAATCCTGGCATCAATATGGTCTGGATCGGGTGTACGATGCTGGTGGTGGGCATGACTCTGTCGTCGCTGATTTATCATCGGCGGTTATGGGCGAAGATCATTCCCGGCGAGTCCGGTGTCACGCTCCATCTTGGCGGAACAACGCACAAAAGCCAGATCGATTTCCAAAAAGAGTTCAGGAAGTTGACGGAAAAAATTAACGCTCAGGCCCAATCCTGAAGATCGCTGCCGCGCGACCGAGAGCAACGTTTCATTCGGTCTGCGCTGCACGCTAGGATAGACAGACGGAGGTCCGTATGATGCGATCACTGTTCCTATTCGATATGACGTTCTGGTTGTATTTAGCCGCGTTAGGGTTGTATGTGGCCTATCTGTTCGCAAAACGTCCTGCCATGCAGATGGTTCCGGCCGGGCATCCGATTGAGGACCTTGAAGAACGTGATGGCGCATGGGCCACACAATTGGGGCAAGTGGCGACCCTCGTCACCGTATTCGGGTGGGTGCTGAACACGTTGGCCCTCACGACGCGGGCATTTGAGCGAATGGAACATTCAGGCACCTTCGCGCCCTGGTCAAACCAGTTCGAGGCAATGGCCTATGTGTCCTGGGCCATTATCTTGGGCTACGTGCTTCTCGAATTCCGCTACAGGATTAAGGCCGTCGGTGCCTTTGTGGTGGGAATCGGGTTTATTGCCATGGGCGCCGCGTCGCTCTTGCCCTATCGATACCAGACGGCAGAGCCGCTCGTTCCGGCCCTGAACAGCTACTGGATCTACATCCATGTCTCCGTCACGTTGACCAGCTACGCGGCGTTTGCCATGGCCGGTGGATTGGGCCTGATGTATCTCTTCAAAGAACGGGCGGTCAATCGTGGCAGTCAGTCGCGGTTTTATGCCGCCTTTCCCGATCTCGAAACCATCGATGAGCTTGGCTATAAGGCGATCATGCTGGGGTTTCCGCTGCTGGCCTTCGGGATCATCCTCGGAGCAATGTGGGCGAACTATGCCTGGGGCGGGTACTGGAGTTGGGATCCCAAGGAGACCTGGTCGTTGATCGTATGGCTGATCTATGGGGCCTATATTCATGCTCGTATGACGCGAGGGTGGGAAGGCCATAAAGCGGCCATCTACGCCATCTTTGGATTTCTCATGGTCGTGTTCTGTTTCTGGGGAGTGAATTTTCTGCTCTCCGGTCTACACGCGTACGCTTAGCCGATGGCTGATCAATCGATACAGAACCCATCCGGCACGGGCTCACCGACCGGTCCGTCCCGTATCCTGGTAGTAATTGCCGCTGCGGCCATTCTGGGCGTGATGTTTCTCGTAGTTTGGCTACAGAGTTCCAAGTATGAGCCATTGATAGTGGGGAAAGAGGCGCCGGACTTTCAATTGCCCGACTTAAACGAGAAACAGCTGCGGTTATCGGACTATCGGGGCAAAGTGGTTTTCTTGAATTTCTGGGCAACCTGGTGCAAACCGTGCCGTGAAGAAATGCCCTCAATGGAAGTGTTGTACAAAAATTTTGAGAAGGACGGCTTGGTAATTCTGGCGGTCAGTATTGACCGGGTGACGACGAAAAAAGAAATACCTCCGTTCGTGAAGGGTTTGAACCTTACATTTCCCGTATTGGTTGATTCCTGGGGCCAGACCGACAAGCGTTATAAGTTGATGGGTGTCCCCGAAACCTACATCATCGATCAGCAGGGCGTCCTGCGTGAAAAAGTGATCGGGCCTCGGGATTGGACACGATTGGATAATCTCAAGGTGTTGACCCAACTCCTCAAGCCTGCGGAGAAGGCCGCCCATGCGCCCCCTGCTCAGGCGCTTCCAGCGTCGTAACGGTGATGATGACTCGTTGCTTAATACTCTTGGTGGTCGGTGCGGTCATGATGCTCTGTGGAGGATTTTCTGCAGACGCCCGCGAGGGATTGTCTTCCTCGCCGGCCGTGCCGATGCCGGTCGTTGAGCGCATTCCTCAGGTCGATGAAGAGGCGCCGAATTTTCTGTTGAGGGATTCCGAGGGGTTCAACGTCACGCTCGATCAGTTTCGAGGGAAAGTCGTGCTCTTGAATTTCTGGGCGACCTGGTGCGGGCCTTGTAAAATCGAGATGCCGGCAATGGAGCGACTGTATCGAAGCTTCAGCCGTAAGGATTTTGAGATTCTCGCGGTCTCGACCGATGCCCAGGGCGCCGCCGTGACCCGTCCCTTTCAGCGCGAAGTGGGTTTTACCTTCCCTGTGCTCCACGACGCCGATTTTCGCATCGGGCTTCAGTATGGCGCACGCCAGCTCCCGATGACCTTTCTGATCGATCGCAAGGGCATTATTCGAAACCGGATTCCAGGGGCCAGAGACTGGAGCGCTCCTGCCGGGAAGCGCCTGGTTGAATCGTTGTTGCAGGGGTCCTGAGCATGACTGACTCGGTGCAGTCGATTTCATTCGTTGCCGCCTTCTCTGCCGGGCTGCTGTCGTTCGTGTCGCCTTGCGTGTTGCCGCTCGTCCCGTCCTACATTTCCTACATCACCGGACTCTCGATCGAACAGCTCACGGACGTTTCCGAACGGAACCGCTTCCGGAAAGCGATCATTTTAAATTCCCTGTTGTTCATCGCGGGGTTTTCGACGGTGTTTGTCGCGTTCGGGGCATCGGCCAGCCTGTTGGGCCAGGCGTTGATTACCTACCAGGAGCATCTGCGCCGGTTCGGTGGCATCGTGGTGATCGTCTTCGGCCTTTATCTCCTCGGTATCTTGAATTTGAACTTTCTGAAAATGGAGCACCGGTATCAGTTCCGAAACCGCCCGGCCGGGTTTCTGGGCTCGTTCCTGATCGGCATCGCGTTTGCCGCAGGCTGGACTCCCTGCGTCGGACCTGTCCTCGGGACGATCCTGCTCTATGCCAGTACGACTGAATCGATGCTCAGTGGCGTGGTCTTGCTGACCTTTTATTCGCTGGGGTTGGCTCTACCGCTGTTTCTCACCGCGCTCGGCGTCGATCGATTTCTCAGTTACTTTAAAGAAGTGCGCGCATATCTCTGGGGTGTGTCGACGGTGAGCGGGGTGTTGCTCATCGTGGTGGGTGTGATGATCTATGCCAATTCGCTGACCATGATCACGAGCTTTCTCGAACGCTATGGGATCGGCTGGTATCTCGGTCAGTAACTCGGCTCCGTCTTTTCCTTTCCTATCGGGCTCCCTCTTGACGCCTGCGTTACAGTGCGTGTGTTATCCATGGCCCACGCCGGGCCGGAGTGCTGTGTCCTTCAATTGGTAGCTGCGGCATGGCTGAGAGACAATTGGCCACAACCTACGATGTGATTATTGTCGGAATGGGGCCGGCGGGAGCGGTTGCTGCTGCGGCGCTCTGTCGTGGGGGCCTGACGGTACTCGGTTTCGACAAGGACGCCCATCCCCGTTACAAGGTCTGCGGCGGGGGGCTCTCGGCGCGTATCGACCGGCTCCTAGAGCCCGGCTTCAAATCGGTTGTCGAACAGACGGTCACCGGGGTCCAGTTTGTCTATCGCGGGCGGGATCCGCTGCTCATTGAATCCTCTCAACCGATCGCCTACATGGTCATGCGCGATCGTTTCGATCACTACCTTGTGCAACAGGCGATTCAAGCCGGAACCGAGCTCCGGACCGGTGAAGGGGTGGTCGAGGTCATCCAGGATTCCGATGGTGTGGACGTGGTGACGCAGGAGGCACGGTATCGCGCAAAGCTGGTGATCGGTGCGGATGGCGCCAATAGTCTGGTCGCGCGGCAGCTGTTTCCCAACCGTTCCCTGTATCGGGCGCCGGCGCTTGAAAGTGAGGTGCAGCTCGGCCATAGCCGTCACTATCCGAGTGCAACCACGATCCTTGTGGATGTGGGGGCCGCCCGTCAGGGCTATGGATGGATTTTCCCCAAGGAGAACGGCTTGTCTGTGGGGGTAGGAGAATTTCGTCGCAAATCGAATGGTTTGCGCACGACTTTCGATCGGTTTGTCAGTGAAGCGCTGGGATGGTCCGGCCGAACGGTGCCGCGGCCGATCGGGCATCCAATCCCTGCCTATTCAGATTCGGAAGGCGGGCAGCGTGAGGACATTGGTTCCCCGTTCATCAGTGGGCGAGCGGCATTGGTGGGTGATGCCGGTCACTTGGTCGACCCGCTGTTCGGGGAAGGAATTTATTATGCAGTTCGATCGGGACAGCTCGTTGCCAGGGCGATACTGGGGAATCGTCATGATCATTGTGGATCGTTAGCCGACTATGCGGCCGCACTCGAGCGGGATATCTTGCCGGATTTCAGAATCACAGCGAGAATCGCCCGAGTCATGTATGCCTTCCCGCGCCTCGGCTTCAGGCTTCTCCGTCGCTACCAGGATGTGGTGCAGTCCTATTTTGAAGTTCTGCAGGGACGTACCACGGCCGCACAATTCCTGCCCGACGCGAAGAAACGCCTCAAGGCGTCGGTCAACGACCTGCTGCTCGAAGCATTACATTTACGATAACAGGCAGGTGAACACGTCTGCCAATGGCGGTCTCGCATGACCCCGGCGCCTCACCGTCCCGGCGGAGCTGCCACTCTATTCGTCGCGACGTCGATCTCGTTGCAGTCTTGTGGGATGCCTTGTGAACGGCTTGTACATGAGTGGATGAACGGGAGGCTCGTGGCCTGTCAACACCAGGCGCCGAGCCGGCAGGAAACGAACGGCTGTCCAAGGGAGAGCGCCGGCGAATTCTTGAGGTTGGGGATGCGTGGTGACGCAGAAGGCGTGAAGTTCGACGATGGCACGGAGGCCGCAAGCAGCGTGGTCGAAGATGGATTCTGCGAAGTCGGTGTGTCGGTCTTGGCCGCGACGGTCGGCGCAGGTGGCGACGATTTCTTCTCCAGCTTGGCCAGCAATCGGCGGCCATCACCGGTGTTCTCGCTGTTCGGATACTTCTCGGCTAGAAGTTGCAGCTTTTCCATCGCCCAATCATCCGCCCCGAGCTCCTGATAGGTGAGGGCCAGATAGTACAAGGCCTCCGGCGCCACCTTCTTATCCGGATAGTCTTTCATAATCTGATCGAATCGATGCGCGGCTGCCAGATAGGAGGCACGACGATAGTAAAACTGACCGACGAACAGGTGCGTCTGAGCGAGCCAATCGTGGCAATCGGCAATACGCTGGAGCGCTTGCGCTTCGTACTTGCTGCCGGGGAAATCCTTCCGCAGTTTTTCAAACGCGACGATGGCCTTTTGGATCGGTTCCGGGTCCCGGTCGATCGATTTGGCCATCCGGAGGTGGCTTTCTGCTAGACGGAGCTGGGCATATACCGCCAGTTGATGGGCCCGATGCAATTCCAGGAAATGCTGGTATTCGACGATAGCCTCGGCAAACTCCTCCTTGTCGAAGAATGCTTCGCCGCGCTTCATGATCACGTTGGGATCGTAGTTCTTCTCGATCGTGTCGCCGAGGAAGATCTGCTCATCCGTGCCGCTTACGGGTTTGGCGTCGGCGGTCGTCTTCGGTTTGCTGGAGCATCCCGCTGCAAGCCATAACATGCCCACCACGATGGTGAGACCGACACACAACCCCCTTGAATGCCTGTGCATCCAGCGACTCCTTCGGTAGATACTTGAAACCAGGACTGATCGTAACTATACAATTTTTCTAGCAGATCGGGAGTCGAAAAGCAACGAATTCGGTTTGTGGAGGTTGACCCTCCTGGGTCCGGGTCCTATAATCTCGCCGCATCTCGTGAGACCGTCTGATGGCTGACCCCTGACGGCCTTCAACGACGAGTGAGTAGGAACCTCAACCTCGTGAAGCGCAGTCGCATTGTCGGAACCGGTTCGTATGTGCCCTCCCGGGTTGTAGACAACCAGGAGGTCGCGGCTCCGCTCGGCCTGGTCCCGGACCAGATTGTCGCCTTGACCGGGATTCGGACCAGGCACTGGGTAGAGCAGGGCCAGGCGTCTTCGGACTTGGCGGTGGTCGCCGGGCAGCGCGCGTGCGAGGCGGCGGGCATATCTCCACAGTCTGTCGATGCGATTCTTGTTTCAACGACCTCTCCTGACAGTGCATTTCCCTCGACGGCTTGCCATGTCCAACGTGCACTGGGCGCGAATCCGATCATGGCATTCGACCTGTCGGCTTCCTGCTCAGGGTTTCTCTATGGGTTATCGATGGCGGACGTCATGATTCGGAGCGGGCAGATTCGGTCCTGCCTGGTCATTGCCGCCGAAGTGAAATCACGGTGCCTCGATACGAGGGACAGAGAGACGGCCATACTGTTCGGCGATGGCGCCGGTGCGGTGCTGGTTGTGCAGGAGGATTCATCCCAACCGGTGGCTCCGGGCATTCTTGGTGTGCGCCTCTATGCCGACGGGTCGGGCCACGGCCTGATTACGATTCCCGCCGGAGGATCGCGGAAGCCCGTCGGGGTGGACACCCTCCGTGCGAGCGAGCACATGCTGCGCATGCAAGGCCGCGCGGTGTTTCGATCGGCGGTCCGTCGCCTGGAGCAGGCAATGATCGATGTCCTAAAAGAGTTCGGACTTACGGTCGGCGATGTGACAAGGGTCGTTGCCCATCAGGCCAATGCGCGGATTTTGGAGCAGCTACGTCGTCGTCTCGGCCTCCCGCAGGAGGCGGTCTACTCGGTGATTGAACAGTATGGGAATACATCGTCGGCCTCCCTGCCGATCGCGCTGGATCAGGCGGTTCGGACACAGCGACTTGCGGCAGGGGATCTGGTGTTGTTGGGCGCATTCGGCGGGGGCTTGACCTGGGCGACAGGACTGGTGCGCTGGTAACCCCTCGCAGCTAGAAAGGACGTTATGTTCGGTCTCATTCCTCGCGAAGAAGCGTTTTTCGATTTGTTCAAGAATGCGGCGCACAACATGATCGAGGGGAGTCGTCTCCTGAAAGACATGACGGAGGATTTCCGGAATCCCATCGAAAAGGCCAAACGTATCAAGGACGTTGAGCATGTCGGGGACGGTATTACCCATGAGATTGCCAGGAAGCTGAACCAGACATTCATCACGCCCATCGACCGAGAGGATATTCATGACCTCGCAAGCGCGTTGGACGATATTCTGGACGTGGTCGAGGCCATCGCCGACCGGTTTGTTCTCTATAAGGTAGCGGCTCCCACGGAGGCGGCCATCCGATTAGCGAATGTGTTGTATCAGGCCGCGGTGGAAGTTGGGGCGACGGTAGACTTGCTGGGCAAGTCGCACCAGGCTGTCACAGAGTGCAGCGTACGGGTCAACAGCCTTGAGAACGAAGCCGATCGCCTTTCTCGCGATGCCATTTCCTCGCTGTTTGAGAAGGAAACGGACCCGATCGCCGTGATCAAGTGGAAAGAGATCTACGAAAACTTCGAAGCGGGGACGGATCGGTGCGAAGATGTCGCCAATATTCTTGAGCGCATCGCGTTAAAGCACACGTGAGCGTCCTCCGCGTCTCCCTCGACACCAATCCTGATCACTATTCAAAGGGTAGGAATCGGCATTCATGGCTGAACTGAGCGGGTTGTTGTTGGTCGTCGTGATTCTGGCATTGCTCTTTGATTTTTCCAACGGCTGGCACGATAGCGCCAATGCCATTGCGACCGTAGTGTCGACGCGCGTGGTGAGTCCGTCCACGGCGGTGCTGGTGGCTGGGGTGCTCAATGTGGCCGGGGCGTTCATGTCGACGGCTGTCGCCAAGATGGTCGGAACCGGGATCGTCGATCCGCAGTCGGTGACGCAGGCGGTGGTAGCCTCGGCCCTGGCCGGGGCGATTGTGTGGAATTTTGTGACCCTGTTGCTGGGACTTCCGACCAGCTCTTCTCATGCGCTGATCGGGGGTCTGGTCGGTGCCGCGCTTGCACATGGCGGCACGGCGGCCGTCAAGTTTTCAGGCCTGCGCTCGGTGCTTGAGGCGATGGTGTTGTCGCCGTTTTTCGGGTTTGCCATCGGGTTGGTGCTGATGGTGATCCTGAGTTGGATGTTTTTTCGGGTGCCGCGCGCCTTGGCCTTGCGGTTGTTCTCACGCATGCAGCTGGTCTCCGCCAGTTTCATGGCATTCAGCCACGGGGCGAACGATGCGCAGAAGGCGATGGGGATCATCACGCTGGCGTTGGTATCTGCCGGAGTGCTTCCGACGGCGGACGTGCCCACCTGGGTGATCGGTTCCTGTGCCGTGGCGATGGGGCTCGGCACGGCGGTCGGCGGGTGGCGGATCGTGCGTACGCTCGGCATGCGAATCGTGAAGCTGGAGCCGGTCCATGGCTTCGCGGCTGAAACCGGAGCCGCCATTGTGCTGCTGGCGACGGCGCATATCGGTCTGCCGGTCAGTACGACTCATACCATCACCTCCACCGTCATGGGTGTCGGGGCGGTCAAGCGGCTCTCGGCGGTGCGTTGGGGCGTGACCAGACGAATCCTGTCGGCGTGGCTCTTCACCTTGCCGGGGGCTGCGCTCCTGTCGACTATCTGCTACCTGTTTCTGTCGAAACTGCAGTAGACGATTCTTGCGCGACGGGGAGGTGGACCACGAATCGACTCCCTCTGGGCGTATTGCCTTCCACCCAGACCTGCCCGCTATGGGCTTCCACGATATGCTTGACGATGGCGAGGCCCAGCCCGGTCCCGCCGAGTTCGCGCGAGCGGGCTTTATCGACCCGGTAGAATCGCTCGAAGACACGCGGCCGGTCCGCCTCAGGGATGCCGATTCCCGAGTCGGCCACGACGACTTCGATCATCGCGCGGGGCGGGGTCGTCCGGAGATGTGTGGCGTTGCGGATCGCCATGGAGATCCGTCCCTGATCCGGGGTGTATTTCACCGCGTTTTCGAGCAGGTTGATGAAGACCTGCACCAGCCGTTCCTCATCGCCCTCGACCACCCAATATTCGTCCGGGAGTGACAGCTCGATCGTGTGATGTTTCTTGTCCGCCAGGGGTTTGATCACCGCCACGGTTCGTTCCAGCAGCGCCCGTAAGTCCACCGGCTCACGACGGAACAGGACCTGCCCGGACTCGATTTGCGACAACTGCAGCAGGTCATCCAGAATCAGATTCAGCCGGTTGCTCTGGCGCATGATGATTTCCAGGAAGGCCGTCGCCGTCGCCGGCTCGTCTTTGCCTCCATCCAGCAGCGCCTCGACATAGCCCTTGATGGACGTCAGCGGCGTGCGCAGTTCGTGCGACACGTTGGCGACGAAATCTTTCCGGATTTTTTCCAGCCGGCGCAGTTCCGTGATGTCGTGAAACACAAATACGGCGCAGGCTTCCTGCTCGCGGCTGCCTCCGGCGATCGAGGCTTCGACCCGCAGACATCGCCCGCTGGGCGAGAGGGTAATTTCGCCGCCTTGCCCGGATCGGGTCTGTAGCACGGAGGAGACAAGGGCGGTCAGCCCTTCGTGCCGGATGAGTTCGGCATAGTGCCGGCCCCGCGATTCCGTCAGTTCCAGAGAGAACATCCGTTCCAGCGCCGGATTCACCTGGACGACGGTGCCGCGATAATCCAGCACCATGACGCCCTCGACCATGGCGATCAGCATGGCTAACAGTTGCGCGCGGTCGTCCGAAACCTCCTTGATTTTGGTTTCCAGCTGGTCGGTCATCTGGTTGAGGGTTTGCGCGAGCAGGCCGACTTCGTCTGTCGAGGAGACCACCAGCCGGACGCCGGGCGTCCCGCCGGCAAGTTGGCGGGCGGCTGCGGCCATCTCTGAGAGCGGTTTCGTGAGATTGCGCGAGACCCAGAGGCTCAGGGTCATGGCCAGCAGGAAGGCCGCGCCGAACGCCGTCGCTAAGTCCTGCTGAATGTGCCGCACGCGCTCATCGATCGAGGTCAGCGGAAGCCCGAGTCTGATGACGGGAATGCCGGGCTGCGCCGGCGTCGAGGCCGACAGCAGGCGGGCGACATAATACGTGCGTTCTCCGGTGGTCTGGCTGGCCCGGATATCCATCCCGCGTCCCGATCGCAGGGCCTGCGCGACTTCCGGCCGCGAGAGATGGTTTTCGACGTGAGTCAGCCCTTCAGTCGGCACGGCGCTGTCGGCGACGACGGTGCCGTCCTGCCGGATCACGGTGATGCGGAGGTGGGCCTGCTGGCTCAGGTCGCGAACGGTGGCGTGGAGCAGGGGGCCTGGTACGGTCGATCCGGACTGATCGAACAACGGCCGGAGAGTCATGGCGGCTAAGCCGCTGCTGGTCTCCAGCGTCTCCGCCATGCGGCTGAGTTCAGTTTGCTCCACCGAGCGGATGACCAGCCACCCCGCGACGGCCAAGCCGACGAAGACGGCGGCGAGGGTGCCCAGGGCGACTTTCCACCGGATGCCGAGGTTCATGCAGGTACGTCGGATTCGCGTAGTTTGTATCCGAGCGATTTGATCGAAATGATGGCGTCGTCCAACAGCGGAAGTTTTTGTTTGAGCCGGCGTACGTGGACATCCACCGTGCGCGTGGTGCCGTAGTAGTCGTAGCCCCACACGGCGCTGAGCAGCACGTCGCGCGTCAGCACCCGCCCGATGTTGCGCAGCAGGTGTTCCAGCAGGCCGAACTCTTTGGCTGTGAGCGCGACTTCCTGCCCATCCAGCCGGACTTCGTGCCGCGAGAGATCCACGGTCAAGGGGCCGTAACGATATTGCGTCTGGGGGCTGTTTGCGTTCCGTTCCAAGCGCCGGAGGAGCGCCTTGACGCGCGCCACCAGCGCCTTGGGGCTGAAGGGTTTGGTCACGTAGTCGTCGGCGCCCAGTTCGAGGCCGATGACCGTGTCGGATTCCTCGGCCTTGGCGGTCAGCATCAGAATGGGAAGCAGGGCGGTCTCTTGATTGAGCCGGATGCGTTTACAGACTTCCAGTCCGTCCAGCTCAGGCAACATGAGGTCGAGAATGATCAAGTCGGGATGCTCGGTCTTGACCTGGCGGAGTCCCTCTGTGCCGGTCATGGCGGAGACGGTGCGGAACCCTTCCTTCTCCAGATAGAGCTTGACGAGTTGGAGAATATCCTTCTCGTCCTCGACGATCAGAATTTTTTTATGTGTGGTTGCGGGGGGAGGCATGGCGGGATTCTCCCACAACGGTTCCACGGCCTCAACTGCTTTTGCGGTGGAACGGGGCGGACGATCCGGTTGACGACAAGGGCGAGTCTGACGTAAGGTGACCGTTCAGTGAGACTACGCGCTTTTCCCGGCAGGCCGGGCGGCCCTTCATGAGCGTGAGAGGGAACCAGCAGATGAAGATTTATTTAGCCAATCCTCGTGGATTCTGCGCGGGTGTCGACCGCGCCATAGATATCGTCGATTTGTCGCTCAAAAAATACGGCGCGCCGATTTATGTGCGCCATGAGATCGTCCACAGCCGGCACGTCGTGAACTCGCTGCGGCATAAGGGCGCCGTGTTTGTGGAAGAGCTGAATGAAGTGCCGGAAGGATCGGTCGTGATCTTCAGTGCCCACGGTGTGGCGAAATCGGTGTGGGAGGAGGCGCAGAGCCGCCGCCTGCACGTGATCGATGCCACCTGTCCGCTGGTGATCAAGGTGCATAACGAAGTGAACCGCGACTATACGCAAGGGTATGAATTGATCCTCATCGGCCATGCGGGACATCCGGAGGTGATCGGGACGTTGGGCCAGATCCCTGATAAGTTCCACCTCGTATCGTCGGTCCGGGACGTGGAGAGCCTCCATGTCGAGAAGACGCAGAATCTCTCCTATGTGACCCAGACCACGCTGAGCGTCGATGAATGTCGAGACATTGTCGAGGCGTTGCACCGGCGGTTCCCCAATATCAAGGGGCCGCACCAGGAAGATATCTGCTACGCCACCCAGAACCGCCAGAATGCGGTCAAGTCGTTGTCGAAGCTGGTCGATGTGATTCTTGTGATCGGGTCGCCGAACAGCTCGAACTCGAATCGGCTTCGCGAATTGGGCGAGCATTGCGGTATTCCCTCCTACCTCATCGATGCGGCGTCGGACATCAATCCGGATTGGTTGAAAGATGCCAAGAGTGTGGGGCTGTCCGCCGGGGCTTCGGCTCCCGAAGTCCTGGTCACCGAAGTGGTGGCCTACCTGAAGCGTCTTGGCTCTTCGGAAGAGGTCGAGGAGCTCACAGTCATCGAAGAAGATGTGGAGTTTCTCCTTCCCAAAGAACTGGTCACGATCGAATCGGTTTCGCGCGCGTCGGCCTCGGCGAATTAGCGTCGCCGGCTGCCGTCCGTTCTTCTTCCATACCGTCTTCGCCACTCCTCCATATGTTGGGGGGGTGGCGTCGTTATTCCCCCATATCAGGTGTTTTTCTTTGCATTGATTCTATCGCTGTGATAGAAGATTTTCGTTTTATTCCTCACAATCCGTCCCATCTCAACCTTCTTGCTCTGGAGGTCGCCGGTGTATCTGAAGTCATTGGAAATGCTCGGCTTCAAGTCGTTCGCGGAGGCGAAGATCCAATTTCCGAAAGGCATCACGGCGATCGTGGGTCCGAACGGGAGCGGAAAAAGTAATGTCGTGGACTCCATCCTCTGGGTGCTGGGAGAGCAAAGTACGAAGACGCTTCGAAGCGAGAAGATGGAAGACGTCATCTTCAACGGCACCGAGGTTCGCAAGCCGTTGGGGTTGGTGGAGGTGTCGCTGGTCATCGGCGGGCTGGGAGAATTGCGGCTGGATGCGATCTCCGGGTTACCAAGTGAACTGAGTGAATATCAGGAACTGATGATCACCCGCCGTCTGTATCGAAACGGGGACAGTGAATATCTCATCAATAAGACGCCCTGCCGGCTCAAAGACATTCGAAACGTCCTGATTGAAACCAGGGCCGGGTCCAAGGGCCATACCGTCATCGAGCAGGGGCGGATTGAGCAGATCCTGCAGGCCTCGCCCCAGGATCGCCGGGAGCTGATCGAGGAAACCGCCGGTATCGTCCGCTACAAAAAACAAAAGGCCGAAGCCCTTCGCAAGCTTGAAGCGACGCAGCAGAATCTGGTGCGGGTGCGCGACATTGTGGCCGAGGTCAAAAAGCAGCTGAATTCGCTGGAGCGTCAGGCCCGTCAGGCGCGTTCGTACCAAACGCTGCAGCAGGAGGCCCGCGGCCTCGAAATCGAACTCCTGTCCCGCGACTATCGCACCATGCATGCCGACCTGGAATCTGTCGATCACGAAGCGCGCGAGGTGGAAGCGCAGGAAGCCGAGCAGGTGGCCGAACAAGCCCGACTGGATTCTGAGCAGGAATCGATCAGGCTGCGCATGAACGATGCGGCGGAGGCCATTGCGCGCGTGCGCGACACGTTGGCCGGCACCGAACAGCGGCAGTCGCAGGCCTTGACGGCGGCGGAGGTTGAACGAAACCGGACCGAGTTGTTTGAACGTCAACGCATGCAGGCCGCGCAGGAGATGCAACGATTGGCGGCGGATCAGGAGCAGGCGCAGTCGGAAATCGAGGCCCTTCGGGCGATGCTGCTTCAATTGGAAGAGGATATCGTCGAACAGGAAGCGCAATTCCAGCAGGCGGATGGCGAGGCAAAATCGTTGGCCGGCCATCGTGCGTCTGCGGTAGCGGAGGAAGAGCGCGCGAGGAAAGATGTGTTGAACCTGGCCGTCCTCGTGGCCAATACGGAGCAGGGCCTGACGCAGGTGACGGCCCGTCAGCAGGAAACCGCCGCCCGGGCGGAGAGGGTCTCGCGTGAGCAGGAACAGCTGATGGCGCAGGTGGCCGGATTGGATCAACAGCGCGACTTGCTGGTCGCCCAGCGGGAAGAGGCCAGCGGGCGCATTCAAGAACTCATGGCCGAACGGCAGGCGGCGATCGAGCGGATCGAAGGACTGGGCGGGCAGATCACCGGGTTGGACCGCGATATCGTGAAGTTTTCCGAAGACGTCGCCGGTGTGGAATCGCGCCTCGGCGCCCTGCAGGGCGTCGTGCGTGAAGAAATGGGATATGGCCGGGAAGGTGAGGAGGAAGGCACGGCGTTGAAAACGTGCCACGGCGTGCGCGAAGCGCTTGCCGAGTGGCTCGTGATTCCGCCGGGGCTGGACCGGGCTGTAGAGACGATCCTCGGGGAACGTGTGCGCGGCTGGCTGGTGGATGAGCCGTCGGCGGCCTGTCGCGCGGTGGAGTTCTTGAAGGGCAAAGAACTGGGGCGCGGAGCGTTTCTTCCGCAGCAATTGCGATGGGCTTCCGAGCCGGCGGCGCTTGATTCATCGGCCTCGTGGTGGCCGGCGCTGAACGGACAGCCGGGTGTGGTGGGGCGCGCGACGGATTTGGTCCGTGCGGAAGGCGCCTCCGCCGCGACATTAAGCTATTTGTTCGATGGGATTGTGTTTGTGGAATCGTTGGACGTGGCGCTGCAGCTCTGGCAGCAGCATCAATGGGCGGCCCCCGCCGGTCCAACCTACGTCACATTATCCGGTGAGACGCTGGATGCTGCCGGTGTGATGACCGGGGGCGGCAGCAGTGCCAGCGGGGGCTTGCTCCAACGCCGGCGCGAAGTCTTGGAACTGGAAGCCCGGAGGACTGTCGCGGTTCAGGCTCTTGAGCAGGCGCGGGCCGCGCGGGAAGAGGCGGCAGCCGAGTTGGGGCTCGGACGTGAAGATGAACAGCGCCTCGGCCGGGCGATCCGCGAGGCGGAGATGCTGGAGCTCTCGCTGCAGAAAGACGATGCGGGCGTGGAGCGCCAGCGCGGGGACTTGCACCGGCGGATGGAGGTGTTGGCGGAGGAACAGCAGCGAGGCTTGGCCGAGCAGGCGCGGCTTCAGGAAGAGTTTCAGTCCAGCCAGGCGCAACTCGGGCAATGGGTGGCGGAAAAGGCCGGGCAGGAAAGCGGGTTGCTGCAAGTGCGAGAACGGCTGGTGGTGATCGAAAGCCAAAGTCTCGCGATCCAGCAACGGCTGACCGAAGTCCGGCTGTCTCTGGAGAGCATGCGCGGGCGTCGGGAACATGCCTCGAACGACATCGCGCGGTTGACTCAACGACTCGATGCTGCGCAACGCCGCGCGACCGATTTGGAAGAGCAGGTGGCCGGGTTGGTTGAAGCGACTGAGAATAGTCGCGAAGAGCAGACCCGGCAGGAAGCACTGTGCCGGGAATTGGGCGCTGAGGTCGACGGAATCAAGGCCGAGTTAGTGGCGGCGCAGGAGCGACAGGCACAGGAAATGGCCGGGTTGCATGCGGTGGAGGAAACTCTTAGTCAGGTACGGCAGAGCCTCTCCGCCTTGCACGATCGACGGATGAGAGCGGAAGTGCGAAAGGCGGAGGTGAAGGCGCATCTCTCCACGATTGAGAGCACGCTCGCCGGCACCTATCAAATCGAGCCGGCTGCGCTACTCCTGCCGGCGAATGATCAGCCGGTCCCGGAGGGTGAAGAACCGCCGGCCCCAGTCTCGATGCTTGAAACGCCGCAGTTGCGGGAGCAGATACAGAAAATCCGTGAACGCCTGGACCGGATGGGCGCCATCAATCTGGCGGCCATCGATGAGCATCGTGAGCTGGAAGGGCGGTATCAGTTCCTTGCGACGCAGGAGCAGGACCTCTCGACCTCCATCGCGTCCCTCAAGGAAATCATCCAGCGGATCAACCGGACGACGAAGGACATGTTCGTGGAGACGTTCAACGAGTTACAGCAGAAATTCCGGGACGTCTTTTCCCAGTTCTTCCCTGGAGGTCGCGCCGAACTGCAATTGGTCGAAGAGCCGTTGGAGGAGGGCGTGGAAGACAACGGCGCGCGCGAGCCCGGTGTGGAGATTGTGGCCCAGCCGCCGGGGAAGCGTTTGAAGAGCATTACCATGTTGTCCGGCGGAGAGAAGACGCTGACCGCAATGGCGCTGCTCATTGCCAGCTTCCTGATCCGACCGACGCCGTTCTGCATCCTGGACGAAATCGATGCGCCGCTCGACGAAGAAAATATCGGACGCTTCACAAGCGTATTGCGCAGCCTGTCGTCGACCGCCCAGTTCATGGTCATCACGCACAATAAGCGGACGATGGCGATGGCGGACTCGCTGTTCGGGGTCACGATGGAAGAGCCTGGCGTGTCGACGCTGATCTCGGTCAAGCTAGGCGATCTCCAGCCGGCGTAGTCTGGGCGGGCAGGAGTACGTAGGGGGCTGTTTCGGGGGGACTGTTCGTCGCCCTGGGGGGCGCTTCCCTTGACTGCCCAGAAACAGTTTGTTATACAGATTTGCTAATGGTTATAACTGGTACTGTGCGGTTTCATGTGATCGCTGCCTGATCGATGGAACCGTCTCGATTATCAATCCCGCCGTCTCTTTCAGATTCACGGCATCACGTTATGCGACTTCTTAAGAACCTGTTCAATCGTTTGTCCGATAGCCTGCTGGTGTCCGTGCCGAGCCGAATCAGGGCGGCGCGCGATTTCGCCTCCGCTCCGGTGCTGCGGCTCGTCTCCAATAAATCTGCGGTGCCGGTTTCCGGCGACGGTGCTGTCAAGCGAGCTCCGGCTCACTCCACAGGCCAGGTCGAAGCGCTGGAAGAGGCGCTGCGGAAAAGCCAGGCCTGGTTTCTGGCGCGACAGGACGCGTCCGAAGGGTATTGGGTTGCCGAGTTGGAAGCCGATACCACGTTGACATCGGAATACCTGATGTTGCGCCGCTTCCTGGACTGTATCGATCCCGAGCGCGAGCGCAAAGCGGTCCGGTACTTAAAATCCGCTCAGTTGCCAGACGGTGGATGGCCTATTTATCACGGCGGCCCGGCGGAGATCAGCGCCTCGGTGAAGGCCTACTTTGCGTTGAAGCTCTCCGGCGTGTCCGTCGAGGAGCCTTTCATGGTGAATGCCCGCACCTGCATCCTGGACAAGGGTGGAGTGGTGGCGGCGAATGTCTTCACGAAAATCGCCCTGGCCTTATTCGGTCAATACGATTGGCGGGGCGTTCCCAGCATGCCTCCGGAAATCATGCTGTTGCCGAAGCGATTCTATTTCAGCATCTACGCGATTTCCTACTGGTCGCGCGCGGTCTTGATTCCGCTCCTGATCATTTTCGCCAAGCGGCCGCAGTGCTACGTTCCGCCCGAGCAGGGCATCGACGAACTCTACACGGATCCCCCGGCGCACATCGACTACGGTACGGTGCCTCCATTTAAGAAGGACCGGACCTGGTTCACGGCCAGAAACTTCTTCATCAATCTCGATGCGTTGCTCAAGATCTACGATCGCTCGCCCGTTGAGTGGGTTCGACAGAAGGCACTCAAGTGCGCTGAGAACTGGATGCTCGACCACATGAAGGGTAGCGGAGGTCTCGGCGCGATTTATCCTGCCATGGCCAACTCCGTAATGGCGCTGCATTGCCTCGGATACAAAAACGATGATCCCCTTATGGTGAAGGCCATGGGGGAGATCGAAGAACTGGAAGTACACGACACGGTGCAGGACAACGGCCAATGTGTCGATGCGATGCATTTGCAGCCCTGCCACTCCCCGATCTGGGACACGGCTCTGCTCATCAATGCTCTGATCGAGGCCGGCA
This sequence comes from uncultured Nitrospira sp., assembly GCA_902500715.1. Lineage (GTDB taxonomy): Bacteria > Nitrospirota > Nitrospiria > Nitrospirales > Nitrospiraceae > Nitrospira_A. The sequence goes on from CABVRO010000012.1 coordinate 29,622, forward strand.
TGCCGCAGGATCATCCGGCGCTGCAGAAGGCTTCGAACTGGCTCTTGTCCAAACAGACGAAGACCGTCGGCGATTGGATTATTTCGGCTCCCGGTGCCGAACCGGGCGGGTGGTATTTTCAATTCGAGAATGAACTGTTCCCCGATGTGGACGATTCTGCAGTGGTCTTGATGGCCTTGGCGAAAGTGCATCTGTCCGACGAGGCCCAGCAACGTCTGGCGATTCGTCGCGGTTGCCGCTGGGTGACCGCCATGCAGGGATCGGACGGGGGATGGGGCGCCTACGACGTCGACAACAATCGGATCGTCTTCAACTACATCCCGTTCGCCGACCATCGGGCCCTGCTGGATCCGAGCACGGCCGACCTGGCGGGACGTTGTCTGGAGATGCTCGCGACGCTGGGATACGACTGGACCCATCCCGCCGTGGCGTCTGCGCTCACGTTTGTGAAAAACGATCAGGAGCAGGACGGCAGCTGGTATGGTCGTTGGGGCGTGAACTACATTTACGGCACCTGGTCGGTCCTGTCCGGCCTGCGAGCGATCGGTGAGGAGCTCTCGTCTCCCTATATCCGCCGGGCGGTCAGTTGGGTCGAGTCCAAGCAGAACCCGGATGGTGGGTGGGGTGAGTCATGCCTCTCGTACGGAGATGTCTCGCAGAGCGGTCGCGGTGACAGCACGCCGTCGCAAACAGCCTGGGCACTGTTGGCTCTGATGGCGGGCGGAGTGACGGACTCTTTCAGCCTGGCCAGGGGGATCCATTACCTCATTCGGAATCAGCGGAAGGATGGGTCATGGGAAGAGGTGCGCCATACCGGAACTGGTTTCCCGCGCGTGTTTTACCTTCGTTATCATTGGTATTGCCAATACTTCCCCCTCTGGGCGCTGGCCATGTACCGCAATCTCAAGACTCGTGGAACGACGAGGGCCGATGAATTGCGTCTGCAGGCCTATCAATCAGGACAATTCCGGTCGCCACGCTGACCGTGGGTGTTCATCGAGTTCAGCTTTTCCTGTCATTGTCCCTCGGGAGTCATTGTGACCGCGATCGGAGTCTTCGTGGCAACCCGATGGGAGTCGGCCGCCGTGCGCCAGGCGTTTGCCGCGAGCGAGGTGCGGGTCGTCGGAGGGGTTCGTTGCGTCGTCGCGCGGCAGGGGCAGGTCGAGTGGTGGGTCATTCCGATGGGTGTCGGACCCGAGCGGGCTACCATGACCGCGAGGCAGGTGCTCGCGGAACAGTCATTTGCCGCGGTATGGTCCACGGGATTTGCCTGTGCCTTGGGTCCGGCAGGGATCGGTGAGGTGTTGATCGGCACTCAGGTGACGATGGAGGATGGACGTGAGGCAGGACGGCCTGTGCCCTGTGCGCCGGTGTTCGTCGACTGGGTGCGGCGGGCCGTGGAGGAACAGCACCTGTCGGTGCAGTCCGGTCGGTTCGTGACGGTTCCACGGGTTCTCTGTCTGGCGGAAGAGAAACAGGAGATCGCGCGTCGAGCGGGAGGGATCGGGCTCGATATGGAGAGTGCAGCGCTGGGGTTCGTGGCCTCGGAGCGGAAGATTCCATTTGTCATCGTGCGTACGGCCTCGGATCTTGTCGATGAAAGCCTTCCGCTTGACTTCAATCTGTTTCTCAGGCCATCTGGGTGGGCGAAGGGTGTCGCCGCTTGTCTGGCTCATCCGACGAGTCTGATCGGGCTTAATCGACTTCGTGTGCAAAGCCGCGTCGCCGGAACACAACTGACGGCGGTTTTTAAAGCCTGCGCCGATAAGGCGTTACGTGAGGGACTGGCCTGACCGGGCCCAACGTGTTTCGACGCCTGTGTGCAGGGTCGGTGGACGAGAGGAGAGCGTGGCATGGAAGGCATTGCTCGTATCGGACGGTATACGATCGATCTGACTGAGCAGATGGGACGGATGATGGTATTCGTCCTCTCCTCCTTTGCCTGGTTGACGCGTCCGCCGTTCCGGGTCTACCAAATCGTCAAGCAGCTGAATTTCATCGGCTACAAGTCCACGTTTGTCGTCGTCCTCACGGCCGTCTTTACCGGTATGGTTCTGGCCCTGCAGGGGCATTACACGCTACGCAAATTCGGTTCTGAAGCGGTGCTCGGCTCTGCTGTGGCGCTCAGCATCATCCGGGAACTGGGGCCTGTTCTGGCGGCGCTGATGGTAACGGCCCGGGCCGGATCGGCCATGACGGCGGAAATCGGTATCATGCGGATTACCGAACAGATCGATGCCCTGGATACAATGGCCATCAATCCACTGCAATACTTGATCGGCCCTAAACTCGTCGCCAGTCTCATTGCTGTGCCGCTGTTGGTCGCGCTCTTTGACGTCGTCGGGATTTACGGGGGGTACGTCGTCGGCGTGCAACTGTTGAACGGGAATGAAGGCGCCTACTGGAGTTCGATTGAGTCGGCGGTCGAGTGGAAGGATGTCTACGGAGGCATTTTGAAATCCATCAGCTTCGGTCTGCTGATCAGTTGGGTCTGTTGTTACAAAGGCTTTCACACCAAGCACAGCGCCGAGGGGTTGGGGACCGCGACAACCGAAGCGGTGGTGCTCTCAGCAGTCTTGATTCTGGTGTGGGATTATTTTCTGACATCGGTGTTGCTGTAACGTGGTGAGGGCTCAACCGTGAGACGCGAAACGTACGGGGAGGAGAGAAATGCGACCGCAGGGTGCGTACTTTGCCCTCGCGAGGCTGTATGATTAAACTGGTCGGCGTCGAAAAGACTTTGGGCAAGCAGCCGGTGTTGCGGGGCGTGGACCTGACCATTCCCACCGGAAAGTTGACCACGATCATCGGGCGAAGCGGCGAAGGCAAGAGCGTGCTGTTGAAGCATATCATCGGCCTCATGCAGCCGGATCGCGGTGAGGTCTGGATCGACGGGACGGACATCGCGCGGCTCAAGGGGCAAGCCCTGAATGAGGTACGCAAGAAGTTCGCCATGCTCTTCCAGGGGGCGGCCCTGTTCGACTCCATGACCGTGTTTGAAAATGTCGCCTTCCCCCTGCGCGAGAAACTTCGTTTGAAAGGCGAGATCGTCAACCGGAGGGTTGAGGAGAAACTGGAGCAGGTAGGGCTGAAAGGCATGGGCCATAAATTTCCTGCTGAATTGAGCGGCGGCATGCGTAAACGCGCCGGGTTGGCCCGCGCCCTGGTCATGGAGCCGGAGATCATTCTGTTCGACGAACCGACGACCGGGCTCGATCCGTTGATGGCGAAAGCCATTCATGATTTGATCGTGGCGATGCAGCAGCAATTCAAGTTTACCGCCGTCATGGTCAGTCACGAGATTCCGGAAATTTTCGGGATTTCCGATTATGTGGCGATGCTCAAGAACGGACGGATCGCCGAAATGGCGCCTTCGAACGAGTTTGTGAAGACAACGGACGAAGAGATTCGGGAGTTTATTTTTGTCGCAGGGACCGTCACGCCGAAGGGGTTGCCGACCGCATCTCTCTGATAGGAGACGTTATGGAACGCGCAAAGCTGGAATTGATGGTGGGAATCTTTGTGCTCGTCGGGATCGCCTGTTTGGGTTACCTGTCCATCAAGTTGGGCAAGCTGGAAGTCATCGGCGGGCACAATTACCCGGTCGAGGCGGAGTTTACGTCTGCGTCGGGACTCAAGCCGGGAGCGTCGGTCGAAATCGCCGGTGTCGAGGTGGGACGTGTCCGGCATATCGGCCTGAGCAGCGACCGTGCCCTGGTGGCGTTGGCCATTCAAGACGGCGTGAAGTTGTATTCCGATACGATCGCCTCGATCAAGACCCGCGGGATTATCGGGGACAAGTATCTGGCCCTCTCGGTGGGCGGTGGCGGCGACCAGCTGAAACCCGGCGACAAGATTCGCGATACCGAGTCCGGACTTGATCTCGAAGAATTGGTCAGCCAGTATGTACATGGGAAGGTCAATTAGCCTGATCGGTTTCAGTTGTCAGGAAACCCACGTGAACAAGCCAGGTCGGTGGGTTACGGAACTCACCACTCAAAGGAGAGGTGTTGGAATGCAGACAAGCCGTTGGATGATGATCGGGGCCGTGCTGGCCCTGCAGATAGTGATGGGCGGGCTTTCATCCGCCATGGCCGGACCGGCGACTGATTCGGTCAAGGGCACCATCGATGAGGTGCTCAGGATTCTGAACGATAAAGAATTGAAAACCCCGGCCCGCCTGGAGGACCGGCGGCAGCGCTTGGAAAAAGTGGTGGCCCAGCGGTTCGACTATCCGGAGATGTCCCGGCGCTCGTTGGGCGCGCAGTGGAATCAATTGTCCGACAAGGACAAACAGGAGTTTGTCGATCTGTTCCGGACGCTCTTGACCAATACGTACGCGGATCGTGTGGAGACCTATTCCGGCGAGGGTGTGCAGTATTTGAACGAGCGGACGGAGAAAGAGTATGCGGAAGTCCGCACCAAGGTGCTCTCCGGGAAAACTGAAATCCCCATGGATTACCGGTTGCTGAACAAGAGCAACGATTGGCATGTGTACGATGTCGTGGTCGATGGCGTCAGTCTGGTGAACAATTACCGCGGACAATTCACAAAGATCCTCCATACCTCCTCGTATCCAGAACTCGTCGATCAACTCCGCAAGAAATCCGACAAGATCAAAGCTCCGTAGGTTCAGTAGGGAGCGAGCGATCCCGGCGAGCGCCATGCAGTGTCACTATTTGTCGTCGATTCGAAGCTGTCTGGCGCTGGCCGGCCTGCTGCTCTTGAGCCTTCCGGCTCCGGCGGGCGCCGACACGCAGATTTTCCCGGTTCCCTCTGTCTCGACCAGCCGGAACGACGGCAACGACGCCGGCTTGATTGCGCCCATCCTGATTGCGGATCCGGACGGAGAACTGAAATATCTGATGGCGCCCATGCTCATTCAGAACTCGATCGTGGGGACGCGCGGGGTCTTCAATCTGTTTAAGTACGATCCGGGTGGTCGCCAGATGCGATTCATCGCCTCGTTGACCGAACGAATCGAACGCAAGGTGTTGTTCGATTATGTCGATCCGGCATTCGGCAACGGGCAATATTCACTCAATTTCGGCGGCACCTTTTTTAAGAACGCGACGTCCCGGTTCTTCGGCCTCGGCCAGGCGACGACTCAGGCTGCCGAGTCCAACTATACGGCCAGGGAAGCGCGCGCCTACTGGCGGCTCGGTCTCTACGCGAATGAAGTGACGCAGATTTCCGTCGGACAGCGGGTCCGGCAGGTGCAGCTTCAGCGAGGAGCGATCGATCTGCCCTTTTCGGTCGAGCAATTTCCCACGGTTGACGGTATTCAAGGCGAGTCCATCATCGTGGGCCACCGCGCCTCGTTTTATTACGATACCCGTGACAGCTTGGTTTCCCCGACCGACGGCGTGGCCATTACCGCCTATGCCGAACTGAATCAAAATGTGAAAAACGGCGACCACCCGGTCTATTCGCGATACGAACTCGAGGTCAAGAAATTGTTCCCCAGCGAGTCCAAGCGCGCCATTCTCGTCGTCCGTGCCGACTTGCAGGCGACGATCGGATCCCAGGTGCCGTTTTTCGAACAGTCCTCGCTCGGAGGGCAGAACAATCTGCGCGGGTTCGGGTTGGACCGGTACATCGACAAACATCTGATTGCTTTCAGTATCGAAGAGCGAATTCACATCTTGAGGACGAAACTGGCCGGGGTGACCGCGGATTTCGAGGTGGCGCCCTTTCTCGACACGGGGCAGGTCTTCAATTCCTTCAAAGACGTCAGCTTTCAAGATTATCGGATGACCCCGGGGTTGGGGTTTCGCGCCATCGTTCGTCCCAATGTCGTCGGCCGGGTCGATTACGGGTACAGTCGCGAGGGGGGAGCGGTCTTCGCAGGGTTAGACTTTCCCTATTAAGTGCCACTGAGTGAACGGCCGGGGTTACTCTTGCGGTACACCATTCATTGTTTCTGCCTCTTTGCACTCCTGAGTGTGCTGCCGCCTGCTGCCGGAGCGGAAGGCTTCGGTCCGTTTCCAGTCAGAAACTTTCAAGCGCTGGATCAATTGGTCCTGGCCATGCCGGGCGAGCGGGCGACGGTGCTTCGCAAGGGCGATTTCGATGTCCGGCTGGAAGCGGCGAATACGGCCAGCATTGCCAGGGACAGTGAGGCGCAGGCCGAGGTGGCGATGAAGTTTGAAACGATCCGGGCCGGCCTGTTCCTCCGGTACGGTCTCACCGATCGATTGGAACTCGGCGCGGAGATTCCCGGCTATCATCGGTACCGTGGTTTCATGGAGGGGGCGATCATCGGGGTCGAACGAGGCACGACCGGCGTGGCGCCGCCGCGCAAGGCTCTGCGAGACACCGGCTATACCTTTAATATTTCGAACGGCGCCCGCACGCTGTTTCAGGGATCCGAAGGCGCGACTGGACTGGGGGACATCTCTTTCTACGGCAAGTACCAGATTCTCAAAGAAACCTCCAGCCTTCCAGCTCTGTCGGTGCGGGTCGGGGTCAAGGCTCCGACCGGAGACACCGGCGAGGTGTTCGGCAGCGGGCATCCTGACGCCGGCATCGGCTTGGCGCTGGATAAGAAATTCGCGGGTAACTGGATCATATACGCAAACCTCAACGGCGTGTTTCCCACGGGACGGATTGCCGGGTTGGGACTCCAGCCGGTGGTGAGCGGGTTGGTCGCCGTGGAATATCTCTGGACGGAGAACTTTTCCATCACGGCCCAGTTCGATTATTATTCCCCGCCGTTTCACGGGACAGGCACGCGAGTCCTGGATAAGGGCGTGACGGAGTCGGTGCTGGGGGTGAGTTATCGAATCCTTCCCGGTCTGCTTTGGCAGCTCTATGGAGTGGAGAATCTGGATTTCATCACCGGGAGCGCGGCGGACTTTACCCTCTCCACCGTCCTCACCTACCGGTTCCGGTCGTAGTCGGGAGGGCGAAGTTTTTGGTGCGAGGGAAGGCGAAATCTTGACACAGACAGTGCCATATGTGAGGATGAGCCGATTATACGAAACTGCTTCGCTGCTTCGTCGCGACCTTCTCTATACGGCTTGTTCCCACTGAATGAATACCTGCGCCCAATTGTCATCATTTGACAAGGAGATTGTGCAATGTCTCTGTTGAAAAATATCCACAGTCCCGCTGATTTGAAACGCCTTTCCCCTGAGCAGTTTCCGGAACTGTGCCAGGAGATCCGTGAGCAGATTCTTACGGTGGTTTCGAATGTCGGGGGGCACCTGGCCTCCAATCTGGGTGTTGTGGAGCTGACGGTCGCGCTGCAATATCTCCTGGATACGCCGAAAGACAAAATCGTGTGGGATACCAGCAATCAGGCCTATACCCACAAACTGCTCACCGGACGACGGGAGCAGTTCCACACGCTCCGGCAGTACGGCGGGTTGAGCGGGTTCTGTAAGCGCGAGGAGAGTGTCTACGATACCTTCAATGCCGGGCATGCCGGCACCGGAGTCTCCGCCGCATTCGGCATGGTGGAGGCGCGCGAGCAGCGGAACGAAAAACACAAAGTTGTCTGCGTGGTGGGTGACGGCGCCATGACGGCCGGGATGACCCTCGAAGGGTTGCACCATGCCGGCGGCACCAACAAGGATTTCATCGTCGTCCTGAACGACAACCAGATGTCCATCTCGAAGAACGTCGGGGCGATTTCGGCCTACCTGAACCGGACCTTCACCGGCGAATTTTACGCCCGCATGCGGGAAGAAACCGGCCTGCTGTTGCGGAAGATCCCGCACATCGGTCTCGAGGTGCAGAAAATCGCCCGCCGCGCCGAGGAATTGGCCAAAGGGGCGATTCTCCCGGGTCTGCTGTTTGAGGAGTTGGGCTTCCAGTACGCCGGACCGATCGATGGACATAATTTCGAGCATTTGCTGCCGACTTTGGAAAACGTGCTCAAAATGAAGGGCCCGGTCCTGCTGCATGTGATCACGAAGAAGGGCTTGGGCTATCAGGCGGCCATGGATAATCCCGTCTGGTTCCACGCCTGCCCGCCGTTCGTGCGTGAAACGGGTGTGCCGGCCAAGAAGGCGGTGCGTCCCAGCTATACGAGTATGGCGATCGATGCGCTGATCAAAGTCGCTCACCAGGACAAGCGGATCGTGGCCATTACCGCCGCCATGTGCGAGGGCACGGGCCTCAATGCATTCGAGAAGGTGTTCCCGGACCGGATTTACGATGTGGGCATCGCCGAGCAGCATGCCGTCACCTTTGCCGCCGGTATGGCCGCGCAGGGCATGAAGCCCGTGGTCGCGCTCTACTCCACATTCTTGCAGCGGGCCTATGACCAGGTGGTGCACGATGTGGCCACCCAGAACTTGCCGGTGACCTTCTGCATCGACCGGGGCGGTCTGGTGGCCGAGGATGGCACGACGCACCACGGCGCGTTCGATTTTGCCTTCCTGCGCCATGTGCCGAATATGGTGGTGGCAGCACCGAAGGACGAAAACGAGCTGCAACACATGATGAAGACCTGTGTGACGCATGACGGGCCCGCCTCGGTGCGGTACGCGCGCGGCGTGAGTCTCGGGGTGCCGATGGATCCAGAACCGACGGCGTTGCCGATCGGCAAGGGCGAGTTGTTGCGGGAAGGCACGGATGTGGCGATTGTGGCGATCGGAGTCACCGTCTGGCCCGCCATGAAGGCGGCTGAACGGTTGGCGCAGGAGGGGATCTCCGCTGCGGTGGTCAACGCCCGTTTCGTGAAACCCCTGGATACGGAATTGATCATCAAGACGGCGAAGAACGTGCGCTGTCTGGTGACCGTCGAAGAAGGCTGCAAGATGGGCGGGTTCGGTTCCGCCGTCCTGGAAGCCCTGTCCGAAGAAGGTATTACGAACCTGAGAATGAAAGTGATCGGCCTTCCCGATTGGTACATCGAACAGGGTCCGCAAGACCTGCTGCGCGAACGATATGGCCTGACAGCCGACGGCATTTATAACAGCGTGAAGGCCTTGTTCGGAGCCAGTGTGGCTACCGATGATGCCGCCCGGTTGGCGTCACTCGTGGGGAGTTTGCCGCACGGCGATGAGCAGGGCAGCTAGTTGATGTCGGAGCGCACCGAAACAGTACATACGCTGAGAAGCTGATGCATATCACGAGAAAAAAGACGCGGCAGATTCAAGCGGGATCGGTCAAGATCGGCGGAGATGCGCCGATTTCAGTCCAATCGATGTGCTCGACCAATACACGCGATGTGAAGGCCACGGTGGCCCAGATCCGCCAACTGGAAGAGGCCGGATGTGAAATCATCCGTGTCGCCGTCCCTGATGACGAGGCGGCAGCCGCACTTCCCCAGATCAAAGCCGCGATGACGGTTCCGCTGATCGCCGACATTCACTTCGACCACCGCCTAGCCCTCAAGGCGGCCGAAGTTGTGGATTGTGTCCGCATCAATCCGGGCAATATCGGGGCCTGGTGGAAGGTGCAGGAAGTGATCAAGGCCGTCAACGAGCGGGGGATTCCCCTGCGCGTGGGCGTGAACGGCGGCTCGCTCGAACGGCCGCTGCTCGATAAGTATGGCTGGCCTTCGCCGGAGGCCCTGTCCGAATCGGCCTTAAATGCCGTGCATGCGCTCGAAGACGAAGGCTTCACCAACATGAAGGTGTCGCTCAAAGCGTCCGACGTGCACCACGCCATCGACGCCTACTACCTCTTTTCCACCCAGTCCAATTACCCGTTGCACATCGGTATCACCGAAGCCGGTACCGCCATGACAGGCGCGGTGAAATCCGCGATCGGCCTCGGCTGGCTCTTGTCGCAAGGCATCGGCGACACGTTACGCGTCTCGCTTGCCGCCGATCCGGTGGAGGAAGTCAAAGTCGGGTTCGAAATCTTGAAGTCGTTGGAATTGCGTCATCGCGGCATTAACGTCATTGCCTGCCCGACCTGTGGGCGGGTCGAAATCGACGTAGTGCGCATGGCCAACGAGTTGGAAAAGAAACTGGGCCACATCAAGACCCCATTGAACGTCTCGGTGCTCGGCTGCGTCGTGAACGGCATCGGCGAAGGCAAGGAAGCCGATATCGGCATTGCCGGCGGCGAGGGCAAGGGCATTCTCTTCAAGAAGGGAAAACTCATGCGTAAAGTGCCCATGGACGAGCTCATGGACACGTTGATTCATGAGGTCGAGCTGTTGGCCAAGGAAAAGGAAGCCGAAGCGTCCGGCGTCGCGCACAACGGGTCGTCGGACGAGCAAGCAGAGGCGGGCTGGGAATTGATGGGCCACGCGCCGGATGAGCAGTCCACCATTGTCCGCGACATTCCGGTGCTCCCGAGCAAGCCCTAGTCAGTCCGCATCTGATGACCGGATGTGCGGTTCAAAGTTTCCGCTGTTTCGCTCTCTTCGCGGTTGAGTTCCTGAACCTCCCCCTTCTATAATCCGACCCGTGGCGCCGTACCCAAGTGGCTAAGGGAGCAGTCTGCAAAACTGCGATGCGGCGGTTCGAACCCGCCCGGCGCCTCCAATCATTCCTGCAGATATCTCAGAGGGTTCGGTGATTCTGACCGGACCCTGTTCCACCCGCTGATTTTCGTTACTCCCGGTTTTACTCCCGGTTCCACTCGCACTTTTCGACGCAATCGCTCCTAAACTCGCTCGATTTACCGCCGTTCGCAGATGGGCCGGGGAGAGATGGGCGTAGCGCATTGTCATCGTGATCGTGGAATGGCCCATCAGTTCCTGCACTGTCCTGATATCCACTCCTGCCATGACAGCCCGAGACGCGAAGGTATGCCGTAAGGTGTGCCAGGTGACATCTTCGATTTTAGCTCGCTTCAAGGCTGGCTCGTAGATCTTCACCACAAAGTTGCGCCCCTGCATCGGTTGTGCGGAGGTAAGAGGACTCGGGAACAGGAATGGGCTGTGCATCCACGAGGTGAGACCCTTGACGATGTCCAGCGCGGCATCCGTCAGAATGACGTGGCGGGTCTTGCCGGACTTACTCAATGGAATGGTCAAGATGCCCTGTTCGGTGTTCAGGCAGTCCCAGCGCGAATGAAACTGCTCGGTGAGGCGTAACCCTGTTTCGAGAGCGAAGGCCACAATCAACCAGTGCTCTGGAGGCAAGGTATCGCGCAGGCTGGAGATTTCTCTATCACTAAGGAACCGTAGTCGCCCGGCTGGTTCTGAAAAGAACTTCACGCCTTTGACTGGATTGGCCGAAAGCAAACCATCGGCAATCGCCAAGTTCAGGATGCGTCGCAGGGCTCCAAAGTAGCGGTTAATCGTTCGGGCGGTTCGTGTGCCCTTGTGCTTCATTTTGGCTTGGATATGCCGTAAGTCGTCGGCGGTAATCTCGGTCAGAAGCTTCCGTCCTAGGAGCTTCGACCAGAACTTTCCATAGCGATGCACATTCCGAAGACCTGGTGAAGTCACGCCTTCCAGATACCGCGCAATCCATGCCCGGAGGGTCAATTCCTTGGAGACGGCATACTTCTCGGGAAAGTAGCGATTTTCGCGAGCCTCGGACCGCAACCGACCGTACAGTGTCTTGGCTTGGCTCTTGGAGTCCGCCCGGAACCATTTCTCCCGGCCATTCACATACAGGCGGACCCACCAACCGCCTTGCTTAAACACCACCCCACGGTCTTTACCGTTTCGCCTTGCCATCGGGCTTTCCCTTTCGGTTTTTCATGTCGGAATCCGCCGTTGTGCCAGTCCTACCTACTGAGGCTTTTTGTTTCTTCGGTAGATGTTTCTCTCGCCATTTACGAGTGGCCACTCGTGTCTGGCACCGAGGACCGCAGTATGTTTGATCAAACCGAATCGCTAAGTAAATCCGTTGGCATTCTGGGCAACGGCGAATTCGCCCGGAATAGTCGACCAATAAATGGGCGAACCGATATTCAAACTCCTTCACTTTTCGCTTTGTGGCAACAAACACATTCCCTTTTCGTTCGTGGTCCGCGCCAGGCAGTGTGACAATGATGGTGAATTGAGGGAACGTGAAGGCAGTCACTGCCTTTTCCCATAAGTTTTCCAGGCTGTGGAGGACCATGGTCTGAACCTCCTTGGCCTCTGCGCTGCTTGGAATAGTGCCACGAAACCTCTCTCCTGGGATAGATTGGACGCTCCACCCTCCTTCTGTCGCGATTTCCTCCCCATGGCGATTCGCGACGTCATCCACAAAGCTGGCCACCTCGAAAGCCAGGACCATCCATTCACTTGGCGTGAGAGCTTCTAGGTCGGTCTGGATAAACTTCAAGAGCCAGCCGACTTCGCCGTCTGCTGTGGTGAGAATCCGCTCTCTGGCCTTCTTCATCTCGCCGTAGAACTGCTCAAAAATTGCGGCACGGTCTATGGTCATCTGACCTCTCCTTCTGTAGCTGGCTTCGGCAGCTTCATCACTCCACCCCATTTCATATGAAAAAACTGGAGGTGAACGAGGCACCTTGGGACTGAAAACTCTTGGGGAGTGTACCTCGTCAATGGTAATGCATGTCAATGAGCGTTATGCCTAATAAGTATTAGGCATAACAGAAATGATTCACTCATTACCAAGGAGGTGCCCGATGGTCCCGAGTACAAAATTGATCACCATTCGAGAAGCGGCAAATCGGTTAGGGCTCAAGGAAAGCACGATCAGGAAATACATCCTGAAACGGCAGATCGCCTATGTGAAGCCGTCGGTGCGCGCCGTACGGATTCCCATCGAAGAACTCGAACGGATTCTGTCTGCCGGCCTCAGACCTGCCATCCCTCAAGCGGAAGGTGCCCGATGAGCCGCTGGAAGGAGTTCCGGCGGGAGCCCGTCGCCGGGGAATGGACGCGAAAGCAGAAACGAGGCTATCACCGCGTCCGGTCGCTGCTTTGGTTCTGGGAATGCCACCAGTTCCAGGTGCTCTGGGTCACGCTCTCCACGGCAGAAGGCGGGGATGCGGAGAAGCTGACCTACC
>CABVRO010000013.1 GCA_902500715.1 uncultured Nitrospira sp.
GGTGTCGTTCGTTCCCGGCGACGCCAAATCGATGGCGGCATCCGGAGCAGCCGGCACTCAGCCCAAAAACATGATCGGGTCGGTGGGGGCGCTGTCGGCGGCCGCTTGTTTTTTCATGGTCGGCGGCGCCGCCTACCTCTTCCCCATTCTTCTCGGATTGCTCGGCGCGCGGTGCTTCACGCCGATCCCGCTCACCATGCGACTGAGAAACGCCGGCAGCGGTCTGGCAGCCATGGTGTTCTTGAGTGCCCTGCTGCATTTGGAAGTGACGGCGGTTCCCACGATTTCCAGCGGATGGGTCAATCGAGGTCTGGCCGGCGGGATCATCGGTCGGATATTGGCCGACGGGGTCCGAAGTTACTTTGCCACGACCGGCGCGCATATCGTGATCCTCACCGGCTTGACGGTGGCGCTCCTGTTTACAGTGCCGCTGTCGCTGACGGCGCTGCTACAGCGAGTCCCCGACTGGTGGGCGGCCGCGCGCGAGCGAATGCTGGGGCTGGTACCGGAGTGGCCGATAAAGCAGACGGAGGCGCAGCCCAAGCCCGTCCGTGAGAAGAAGGCGCGTGCGCCGCGCGAGATTGAGGAGCAGGACTTCGATCGCGAAGTGCAAGTGGTGGCCGAAGCGGTGGAGCAGATTCCCGTTCCTGTGATTCCTCCCAAGATTCAGCCCCCGATGAAAGTAGAAAAACGTGCGGTCTCGACGGACGAATCGGCGGCGGCCGTGGCGACGAGTCCCTCCGTATCCGACGGGTATGTGCTGCCTGATCCGCAGGAGTTGTTGAGCGACCCCTCCGGCCCGCTTGCCCGTCTGAGCGACGATGAGCTGAAACTGCAATCCGAAATCCTGACCAAGGCGCTGAAAAGTTTTGCGATCGAAGGGCGGGTGACGGAAGTGCGACCGGGGCCGGTCGTGACGATGTACGAGTTCGAGCCCGCGCCGGGGACAAAGGTCGCACGGATTGTGAATCTTGCCGATGACCTGGCCCTGGCGCTCAAAGCCATCAGCTTGCGTATCGTGGCGCCGTTGCCCGGGAAGTCGGTCGTCGGGATTGAAGTGCCGAATCCTCATCGCGAAATGGTGTCCATGAAGGAAGTCGTCACCAGCGACGCTTTCTCGCGCTCGCGCTCCAAATTGGGGCTCGCGCTTGGGAAAGACATTTTCGGCGGCGCGGTCTGCGCAGACTTGAAGACGATGCCTCACTTGCTGGTTGCCGGTGCGACCGGAGCCGGCAAGAGCGTGGGATTGAACACGATGTTGTTGAGCATTCTATTCAACGCCCGTCCGGATGAAGTGAAACTGCTGCTCATCGACCCGAAAATGCTGGAGTTTCAAAGTTACGACGGCATTCCGCATTTGCTCCGTCCTGTCATTACCGACCCCAAATCGGCGGCGCGCGGGTTGGGATGGGTGGTCCAGGAGATGGAGCGGCGCTACAAGCTGCTGGCCGATGCGGGGGTGCGCAGTATCGATGCCTACAACCGGCGTATCTCAGAAATGCAAGGGGCCGTATCTGATGTCTGGCAATCCGGCAAGCCCGAGCAGGTCGAACTGACATTTCTGTCCGAAGAGGAGCGTCTCTCCAAGGGAGAGGATGCGGAGCCCGCCGGCGACAATGGGCCGACTGATTCGGTCAACCCGAGCCCGCCGGAGCCTCTGCCCTACATCATGGTGATGATCGACGAGCTGGCGGATTTGATGATGGTGGCCCCGAAAGATGTGGAAGATAAGATTGCGCGTTTGGCTCAGATGGCGCGGGCTTCCGGGATTCACCTCGTGTTGGCGACCCAAAGGCCGTCGGTCGATGTGTTGACCGGCCTCATCAAGGCCAACTTTCCGGCGCGTATCGCGTTTCAAGTCTCGTCCAAGACCGACTCGCGCACGATTCTGGATGCCAACGGCGCCGAGGCGCTGCTTGGTCGCGGCGATATGTTGTATCTCGCCTCGGGGACCGGGAAGCTGATGCGGATTCACGGGTCCTATGTGTCGGACGATGATGTGCGGCGGGTGGTCGAATTCGTCAAGAAGCAGGCGTTGCCCTCCTACTGCCGGGAACTCCAATCGCTCAAGATCGAAGAGGCGGAAGAGGAGCAAGCCAAGGACGAAGTCTACGAACAGGCCAAGGATCTGGTATTGTCCACGGGCCAGGCTTCTGCCTCCTTGATTCAACGGCGTCTCCGCGTCGGGTATCCTCGGGCGGCCCGTATGATCGAACAAATGGAAGCGGAAGGTGTGGTCGGGGCTGCAGGCCGGGACGGGCGTCGAGAGGTGCTGGGACGTCGTGGGCCGGTCGGCGGAGATGAGGCATGATGCGGATATTTTTAATCGTTGCGGTGCTGCTCATGAGTGGAATGCCGGCCGTGGCTCAACCGGTGAAGCCCGATGAGCCGGCGGTGGACCTCCCGTCTTTACAGGAGGTCCAAGAAGTCGTGAAGAAGATCCAAACCCGCTATGAGAAGACCAAGGACTTGCAGGCGTCATTCACGCAAAAGACCAGGATCGAAGGATTTTCGACGCCTGTGATTTCGACCGGACATTTCTATATCAAGAAGCCCGGGCGTCTGCGATGGGATTATATCGAACCGGCCACGGAAGAAATTTACGTCAACAAAGACGACGTCAAAATGTACGTCCCGGAGCACAAGCAGGTGCTGGTGGGCAAGCTCACGTATATGGCCGCCTCCCAGGCTCCGCTGCAATTGCTGCAAGGGGTGGCCAAGCTGGATGAAGAGTTCGACATTGAGCCCACGGCGAACAAGGACCGTGGCGCAGGGGGTATTCTGCTGGTCTCTTTGACTCCGAAGCCGGGGCGGGCCGAACCGGAGCGCGCGATTCAGAAGATTGTGATCGAAGTCCAGCCGAAGACATACTTCCTCAAGACGATCGCTCTGCATGAGGTCAGCGGAAATATCGCGACCTTTGAGTTTTCAGAGTTGAAGCCGAACAGCGGGCTGAAGGACGACCTATTTGATTTCAAGGCTCCGGCCGATGTAGAAATCGTGCGGGCGCCGGTGTTGAGCAGACCCTAGCAGGATGGTGAAAAAGTCCGCCGGCTTTGTTCTCCATCGCAGAAAACCTCAACGTACCACAAGGGTACGCCTCGATTTTCTGCTCGCTGCGGCCTCGCTGGACGACCTTTTCGATCATCCTGCGAGCGAATGGTTCTTTAGCCGCCCATAAGAAACAAGCAAGACGCAACGATGACCGGTGAATCGTGAGTCCGGATTTGGCGAGGAAGGTATGAGCCCAACCTGTACACGCAGCATCACCGAAGCGGTGGAGCGGGCGATTTCGGCCTTGGATCTCGACCGGCTTGAGCGGGATTATTGGGATCAGAACGAATTTCTGTATATCCCGGAGTTTTTACCGCGCGATTTTGTGGAAGCGACCCTGGCTCAGCAAGCCCAAATGCTCAAGTCAGGATTGAACCGCAATTATATTCCCGGGCATAAGAAGGGCGGCAGTGTCAGCTATTTTGCCGTGATGGAGAAAGCGCCGCAGTTCATCGACCTGTATCGCTCGGATGCCTTCCGGGCGATGCTCAATCGGTTGACCAGGGTGAATTTGCTGCTCTGTCCCGACAACGACCCCCATTCCTGTGCGCTCTATTACTATACGGAAACCGGCGATCACATCGGGTATCACTACGATACGTCCTATTACAAAGGCGCCCGGTACACGATTCTGATGGGATTGCTCGATCGGTCCACGCAGTGCCGCTTGGTCTGCGATCTTTTCAAAGATGTGCCGGGGAAACAACCGGTGCACCGTGAAGTGGCGACTGCGCCGGGCGATCTGGTGATCTTCAATGGCGACAAGCTCTGGCATGCCGTCACGCCGCTCGGAGAGCAGGAAGAGCGGATCGTGCTGACCATGGAGTATGTGACGAATCCCGACATGGGCGCGTTCAAGCGTCTGTATTCCAATCTGAAAGATTCATTCGCCTATTTCGGATTGCGCTCGGTGTTTAAGCGGGCGTACGCACCTCGCTCACAGTCCTGACATCCTTCGCTGCTGGAGTCGTTCCGACCGACGCCTCGCGTGTGTCTTCTCGTAAGGTCGTAATGAAATCACGCCGTCATCGTTGCGCCTCCTCTTGCTGCGCGAGTGCCGGAAACCGCAACCGGAAGGTGGTGCCTCCGCCTTCGGTGCTGTCCACCGTGATGGTTCCGGCATATTTGGTCACGATCTTGTGCACGATGCTGAGTCCGAGTCCCGTCCCTTTGCCGGCCGATTTGGTGGTGAAGAACGGATCGAAAATCCTCGGCCGGATGGAAGCCGGGATGCCCGGGCCGGTATCGGCAATGGTCACCTGAATCCATCTGCCGTCCTGGCCGGTCGCTAACGTCAAGCAGCCGATTCCCTCCATGGCCTGGGTGGCGTTGCTGATCAAGTTGACAAACACCTGATCGATTTCTCCCTTTCGCGCGCGAAGAAACACAGGGGCTTCAAACTGCGTGGCGACCTCCACTTGGCCGAAATGAGGCCCTCGCCGGACCATCTTGACCGCTTCGAGCAAACGTTCTGTCACATCGATTTCCGTCTCTCCGTCCCTGCCGGCCGCGCGGGCATAGCCGGCGAAGTCCCGCACGACGGTGGAGACGTGACGGGCGTAGCCCACAATATCGGCGGCAAACTGTTTCACCGTGTCCGGATCGTTTTCATCCTGGATCAGCTCGGCCATGCTGAGAATAGCCTGGGCCGGGTTGTTGATTTCGTGGGCCATACCGGAGACCATGGTGCCCAGGCCGGAGAGTTTTTCGGCCTGGATCAGTTCATCCTGGAGTTGTTTGTCGTCGGTGATATCCCACAACAGGATGCCCACTTGATACTGCGGGGATTCCGGGGTCGCGACCGGAAAAAACCGATAGCGATACAGCCGTGCGGCGACTTCGCATTCGCGTTCAGAGAGCCGATGAGGCGAGTCTGCCGGTTGCGTGCTCCATTCCACCACCAGCTGTTGAAGGGCGGACTCGCTCAGGGAAAGGCATTCGCACAGCGGATGGCCGATCAGCGATTCTCCGGGAGGCGCAAAGTACTGATGGGCCAGCGCATTCGCATACTCAACGTGCAAGTCGCTTCCGCACAGGAGAATGGCGCCGGGCAGACTGGCCAGCAGGCTCTGAGTCGTGCGATGCGCCGTACGTAATGCCTGCGCGGCTCCTGTGCGATCGACGAACTGTCCGATTTTCATGCCCGTGTCGGCGAGGATTTGAATCAGGTGGCTGTCGGAGGCCCGCCGGTGTTCGGTATACAATTCGAGCACTCCGTGGATGATGCTGCCGGTCCGGATGGGGACGATGCAGGCCCCATGAATACCCAGGCGAGAGGCGGTCGGTGTGCGGGTGAATCGGGAATCCGTCAGGACGTCCGGTATCCAGAGCGGGAGTTTGGAGGCCCAGGCGATGCCAGGGAAATCCATCCCCGGCGGGAACTCACTGTTGCGACAGACCGAGAGAAACTCATCCCATCGATGTGAGGGGCGGATCCAGCTTCCCTGACACGTCAACCTGTCTCCCATCGGCCCGCATTGCCACAAGAGGGCCATATCCCACGGACCCATTGTGCCTGCGACCTGGAGAAGTTGCGGGATAGCTTCGTCGACGGTGCTGGCTTGCGCGAGGATATGACTGATGGAGAGTTGTGCCTGCTGCAAGCTGTCCCGTTGTTTGCGAGCGCTGATGTCCTGAAAGACCACGACAGCGCCGACCGGCCGGTCTCGTTCACGGATGGGACTGGTGACGTAGTGGACGGGAAACAGCGAGCCGTCCTTTCTGGCGAAGGTCTCGTTCTGGATGCGATGAATGGCCCCGTCATGAAGTGCCGCGCAGAGACAGAACGGGTCCGAGGAGTGCAGCGCATTCCCGTTGCCGATCCGATAGAGGAGCGGTGCCAGCGGTTTGCCGATCAACTCGGCTGCGCTCCACCCGAGCATCCGTGCCGCGGTAGCGTTGGCGAAGGTGGCGCATCCTTGTGGGTCTAGTCCGAAGATGCCTTCTCCGGCGCTGTCGAGAATCAGCGCGTTCTGATGGGACAATCTGACGACAGATTCTTCAGTACGTTTCCGCCGCGAAATATTGCGAATGATGCCGCTGAAGAACAACCCTTCACTCGCACGCCAGGATGCCAGCGAGAGCTCAATCGGGAATTCATCACCGGTTTTGGTCAGGCCGACCATTTCGATGGTATGCCCGATGATCGAGGCTGTTTCACCCTGGGCCAGGCGCGCGATGCCGGCCGCGTGCGAGGCGCGAAACCGTTCCGGCATCATGATGGTCAGCGCGCGCCCGAGGGCGTCTTCTTTAGTGTGACCGAACATTCGCTCGGCGGCACCGTTCCACCAGATGATGAGGCCGCTCTGGTCGGCGAGCACAATGGCGTCGGTCGCCGACTCCACTAACGCCCGGAAGCGTTCTTCGCTGGCCTGCAGCGCCTCCTCCACATGCTCGGCCCGGACGGTCAACCCTTTCACCGAAACGGCGCGGCGAAGGATGGCCTTGAGCTCTTGGGAATTATACGGCTTGGTCAGATATGCGAAGGCTCCTTTGACCAGAGAGCCGATCGTGTTTTCTGGCGTGGCGTTTCCGGTCAGGATGATGACGGGGAGACTCGCATCCAATTCCATAAGCACTTTCAGGATCGAGAGACCGTTGAGGTCTGGCAATTGGATGTCGAGGAGCGCCGCGTCATAGCGGGTCTGTTTGGCTCGTTGAAGGGCGTCGGCTCCGGAGGCGGCGCTGTGTACCAGGTATCCCTCGTGATCCAACATGTCCGTGAGAGATTCCCGGATATCCGGATCGTCATCGACAATAAGAACGGGAGGGCGCATGGTGCGACTGTTCCGTATTGTGAGAAGCCTTCACGGGTTGGTGTGAGCGCAATACCTATGCCGCCGGTGAGTCGACGGCGCGTGAGACAACAGATCGGGAACCCGTTGATTCTGTGAGGAAGAGTGGGGGAGGAAAGGAGTGTTCGCTGTGTGGCGCTGCCTGCGATTGTTCAAATAAATGCAGGGTTTATCGGATCGGATACAGCTGAGGGGGCGCTGTCGCACTGTTGGATGGCCGTTGTCTACGGCGTCGATGCGGGTGCGTTGTCGAGCGGCAAGGTGAAGTAGAACTGAGTTCCGACACCGAGCCGGCTTTCCACACACATCTGTCCGCCGTGCAGAGCCACAAGACTCTTCGTGATGAAGAGTCCGAGTTGCGCCCCTTGCGAGGAAGGCATGGCGGACTCGACCTTGGAGAACTCGTTAAAGACATGGGGCAACTCGTCGGGGGCAATTCCACAGCCGGTGTCTGACACCGTAATCTGGGCGTACCTCTCGTTGCAGATGCTGTAGCCGACTGAGACATGTCCGGAAGAGGGAGTGAATTTGATGGCGTTGCCGACAAGATTCCAAAGAATTTGCTCTAGCTTGTCGCGGTCGGCACGCACGGTGATCGGCTGTTCGCAAGACAGGACGTCGAGGACGATGGATTTTTCGGCGGCGAGCGTCTGAAAGCTTTCCACCACATCCCGGACGAACCCATCGATGTGCAGCGATTCGGGCTTGATCTCGATCCGGCCGACATCCAGGCGAGACCAGTCCAGTAGTTGATTGATGATTCGTGTGAGCCGATCCACGTTGTGTTTGACCCGCTGGAGGTAGTGCTCTTGCCGCTCTGAAAGTTGACCGGTGAGACCGTCCAGCATGTTCTCGACGAACCCTTTGATGGAGGTCATCGGGGTGCGTAATTCATGCGATGCGACCGACACAAATTTCGAGCGCCGTCGGTCGTGTTCCTGCAGGCGCTCATTCACCGTTTGCAGTTCGTGCGTTCGTTCCTGCACGCGTCGTTCGAGGTGGTCCGTCAATGTGGCCAGTTCGGTATAGGCGCGCGCATTGTCCACGGCGACTGCCACGTGACTGGCAATGGTGACCAGAAGGTCGAGATCTTCCTGGCTGCAGGGATGGGTGCCCCGGTCGGCGCCCAGGCAGCCGAGAATCCGCTGTTGACTTCGAAGCGGCGCGGCGACGAAGGAGGAGATTCCCACCTGACGAAGCCACGGAAGCACTGCGGGGGAGATGCGATCGGCGACCGGCTCAATGCTCGGAACGAACAGGGGCTTACCATGGATCAGCAGTTCTGCGGCAAATCCGCCGTCTTCGCACACGGGCATCTCAAGCCGTCGAGCGGCTTCCTCCGCTTCCGGGGGCATGCCCAGCATTTGTCCCACCGTCGCAACGCCCCGCTCGTTATCCCATAAAAACAACACCATCCGGACGAATCCCAAATTTTCACTGAGGAGCTGCAAGACAATCGAGAGCAGCCGGTCAAGGTCGAGCGTGGAGGTGATGGCCGTGCTGGACTGATTCAAGGTGGTCAGTTGCGTGACATGACGCCGGATGGTTTCAAGGTTGGAGGAGATGGCCTGGTTGCGCTCTTGAAGGGATTTGGTCATCAGATTGAACAGCGCCGTCAGCTGGCCGACTTCATCCTGAGTGGTCGGAACGACAAAGGTGGAAAGATCGCCCTCGCTGACTTTGCGCGCGCCTGCGGCGAGATGGCGCAAGGGAGTGATGATCCGGCGGGCCAGCAGATTGGTGCAGAGAATGCCGGCGGTGATGATGCCGAGGGTAAGGAGGAGAAAGTTTCGCAAAACCTTCGCCAGTTCTCGTTGCATCGGCACCTCGGTCAAGCCGATTTGGACGACGCCGAAGGCCTGAGGGGTAGCCGGTGCGTTCGTGGCTTTGCGCGTTTCTTCCTCCTGGAGCGCCAGCGCTTCCAGGCGGGATTCCGATCGCTTCATCACCGGGATAGCAAAATCGTAGAACGTCTCTTCGTGAAGGCCCGATGTCGAAATCGGAAGAGCCGAGTCCTTCTCCCGCAGAGGGATTGTGTCCGCGCCGCTGAGCCTGAGGCGCGTGACGGTCGGTTCCGCACCCGAACGCTTGATCGCCGCGTCCGCGATGTCGAGACGCGGATAAAAGGGTCGATCCGCCGACCGGACGGTCCCGAGCGGGCTGTTGAGTTTTCCTTTGCTCTTTGCGGCGAGAGTCTGGCCGTCTGCGCCGGTGATCAGCGCATAGACCACCTCGTCAACCCCCATGACACCGTCGATGAACTGCTCCAGGATGACACGATCCTCGATGATGATGCCGTATCGCACGTTGTGGGCGAGGTTCTTGACCAGAATGGTTCCGAGATCTTGGACTCGTTCGGTCATGGCGATACGCTTGCTGTGAATGAAGTACCAACTCATTCCCGAGCAGGTCAGAATAATGATCAAACTGAAAAATACAACAAACTTGGTCCGGAGACTGACAAATCGTCCCGGGCCGCTCGGGTACAACGAGGGTGACGTGAGGTAGTGGGCGGGGCCTTTCACGGTGAGTCCTTTCATCAAAAGAGCTCGTCGGCCTTTTCCTCGAGATCTCTGGGGATCTCGATGTCGAGGAACTTGGCGGTTTTACGATTCAGACTCATTTCGATACGATCCGGTGGTAACGGTTTTGCGGGGAGTGAGACGTGCCCGTCGAGGATCTTGCGGGTGAGTTGTCCGGCTTGCCGTCCGATATCGCCGTAGTTGACCGACAGGCAGAGCAGGGCCCCGCTTCGCGCGAACTCCCGCGAAAATCCGACTACCGGCACGCGTTCCTCCAATGCGGTATTCAAGATAAACCGAAGCGATTCGTCGGTGAGCACGGTGGAGTCGGGGACGAGCCACAATGCATCGATCGACGGCAGCAAGGTGCGCAGCGCGCCAGGCACATCCCGCTCGCTGTTGAGTTGGATCGGGACAAGGTCTGTCCCGTTGGACTTGAGCAGTCTCCGCGCGTCTTCGATCAGCGTCGCGGTCTTGGACGGATCGTACAAGGTGCCGACGTGTTTGAGCCGAGGCAGCAGGGATTTAATCAAGATGAGCTGCCGCTCCATTGGAATTTCCATGAGCACGCCCGTCATGTTGGGGGCGTTGAGCCCATACTTAGACGGGTCCAGCACCATGGCATAGACCACCGGAATGTCCACGATCTCGAGTTGTGCCGCCTTCGCCGCCTTCAACCCGACAGCGAACACCAATGCCGGGTCGGCTGCACGGACCTTGCGTGCCAGTTTCCGTCCCTTCTCCAAATCACCTTGTAAGTCATATTCGGCGAGCACGACATCGTTCGGAAGGGCGGCTTTGAAGCCGCTGATAGCTTGGTTATAGGCGGCGATGTCCGACGACTTGAGAATGACGACGTCCGCGGCCGCGGCCAGCCCGGTACTGAAGAGGAAGCAGACGAGGGCGGCGACGGTCCAACTCAGGCTCTGCCGAAACCGATCGACAGGCCCTATGGTGAACGGTGATTGTATGAATGGGAACGTCACAGTCTGCATCCTCGTCGATCCAGCCGGCCCCGTGAGCGATTGCCGAATGCCTCCTGTCTAGGTGTCCGCGTGCCCCTTTGTTGCGTGAACGATACCGAGAACGCGTGTAGCGACCCCATCGAGGTTGCGGTGAATACGGCCGGTCCAGGTCAGCCAATGGATGGAGTGATCGGCCCATACGACGCGATGCCGGATGTTGAGCGTGGACTGGTCGCGCACACTGTGTTGAGTCTGCATCAGGACCGACCCACGATCGAGCGCATAAATCAGGCCGATATATGCGGCATAGGTGCCGGGGAAAGACCCGGAACTCAGACCGAACAGCGCCTCGACGTCGGGTGACCAGTAGAGACGATCGGACTGCAGGTCCCAATCCCAGATGCCGACTTCCGATTCTGTCAGCGCCCTGCGCAATCGTTCTTCGCTGAGGCGCAGCTGCTCCTCAGTCTGTTTGCGTTCCGTAATGTCGGTGGAGATGCCGCACATGGCGGAGACGCGGCCTGCCGGATCAAGAATCGGAACCTTGACCGAGAGGTACGTGTGTAACCCGTCGGTATGGGGCGCATACTCTTCGATTTCCAATGGGAGGCCGTTCGCGAGGACCGAGCGGTCGTTCTTCCGAAACGCATCGGCGATGTCTTGCGGGAAGATATCGTGATCGGTTTTTCCGCAGATCTGATCCTGCGTGAGATGAAACAATTGCTCGAATCGCTGGTTGGCGATCAGGTAGCGCCCGTCGGCCTGCTTCGCATAGATGACGGCGGTGGTGTTGTTGATGACCGACTGGAGCAGTTCTTCGCTGCGATGGAGAGCCTCTTCGGCGCGTTTGCGGTCGTGGATGCATCGGAGAGAACCGGCCATACGGACGGCAAGGCCATCGGCGTTCCGCTCCACCACCTCAGCGCGGGCATGGAACCATCGATACTCGCCCTGCTTGGTCAGTAACCGGTAGTCGACGTCGTAGTGAGAGTTGCCTTGTTGGAGGCAGGCCGTCAGGCGATCGAATACGATCTCGCGATCATCTGGGTGCAGCCGGGAGGCCCAGCTGTCGAGGATATCGGGGAATTCCTGCTCGTTGTATCCCAGCATCTCCCGCACGCGCGGCGACCACCAGACCGGAGTCATTGGCGAGTGCCAGGGCTGGTCGGGAAGCACATGGCCGTCCCAGAATCCGTCGTTCGATCCCCGGATGACCGATTCGAGGCGCTCCTCGCTTGCCCGAAGCGAATCCTGGACCTGTCTGTAGTCGGTGATATCGCGAGAGATCGCCAAGAGGCGTCGTGAATAACCCTGCGTATCGAGCATGGGAGTGACCTGCACGTCCCACCACTTCGGGACTCCGTCGGTGGTGGGGCAGAGGCCGACAAATTTACCGATCTCGCCGGCCTTGGCGGCTTCGAGAGCTGCCAGGGCGGCATCCCGATCGTCTCCTTCCCACAGCTCCGTCCAGGGTTTGTTCAGGTAGCCGGTGAGGTCGTCGATGCGTAACAGTGTTTTCCCCGCGTCGTTCATGTATTGCAGCCGACCGTCCAGATCCAACACTTTGATGCAGTCTGCACTGCTGCGCAGGATTTGGTTCTTGAACTCTTCGCTGTCGTGGAGGGCGACCTCGGTCTCTTTCATGGCGGTAATGTCTTCGCAGACGATCAGCACCACCGGGACCTGTTGATCGTTACGCACGGCCTGCGCGGTCGCTCGTACCCAGACGACACTGCCATCCTTGCGAAACTTGCGAGCCTCCCAACGCTTGGGCTGTCCCATCTCGGACAGGCAGGAGGCGAGAGTGCGGCGCACCGTCTCCCGATCCTCGGGGTGAAACCGTTCCAGGATGGGAGACCCGAGGAGGTCGGCCACTTCAAAGTCGAGGTGGTCGGCGCCGAAGCGGTTGACCGAGAGGACGGTGCCTTCGGCATCGACCATGAAATACATGGACGGATTGTCGTCGAACAGGACCCGATACCGGCGTTCGCTGTCGAGCAGCGCCGCTTCAACGCGTTTGCGCTCCGTCACGTCCTCCGCGAAGCCCACGATGCGGTAGACCGTTCCCGACGCGTCACGGATCGGGAATGCGCGATCCCAGATCCATCGCATCGATCCATCGGGGCGGAGGATGCGATACTCCTCACTGTACGATCCGGAAATTTGCCGGTACATGGCCGCGTCCCGAACCCGCGACCGGTCGTCGGGATGGATGGCGTCCATCCAAGAGCCCGGCATCGCGTAGAGGCTTTCGCAGGAGTGCCCCCAGACTTCTTCGTACCCGGGGCTGATATAGAGCACCCGGCTCTTGGCCGGATCGGTGATCCAGAACACTTCCCGGATGTGTTCCGCCAGCTGACGGAATTGCTCCTGACTCTCTTCGACGGCTCGTTCGGCTTCCAGGCGTTCGGTGATATCGCGGAAGACGACCACAACCCCCGCCACCGTTCCCTTCTCGATGATCGGGGTGCTTACATATTCCACCGGTAGAACGGTGCCGTCTTTCCTCCAGAAGACATCTCGCGACACACGATGGACCACGCCGTCGCGAAGCGCCGCATAGATGGGGCAATCATCGGCGGGGTAGAAGCTGCCGTCGGGCCGTGAGTGGTGGAGCCGTGTATGCATCGGTTGCTCGACGAGCTCGGATGGGTCATACCCGAGTAATTGAGCGGCGGTCGGATTCACGAAGGTGGCCAGTCCGTCACGATCCAGTCCGTAGATGCCTTCCCCTGCTTGCGTGAGGATGACTTCGTGCAGATGGCGGAGGCAGTCGAGAATCTCTTCTGCCTTGCGTCGTTGAGTAATGTCGCGAATGATGCCGCTGAAAAAGAGTGCAACATCGGTCCTCCACATGGCCAACGACAGCTCGATCGGGAACTCGCTGCCGTCTTTGCGTAGTCCTTCCAGTTCGACCAGGCGACCGATGAGACGGGACTGACCGGTTTCCTTCACGCGGGCGAGCCCTCGCTCGTGAGCGGCGCGATACCGTGGCGGCATCAACATGGTCAGGGGGCGCCCGCGGACTTCCTCATCGGTATATCCGAACAGGCGTGAAGCGGCTTGATTCCAGGAGAGGATACGGCCGTCGTGGTCCACCAGCACGATGGAGTCGGTCGCGGCCTCGACCAGGGATCGAAATCGTGCTTCGCTTTCGCTCAGCGCGTGCTCGGCATATTCGGCTTTGGCGGCGAGGGCCTGGATACCGATGGCCCGACGCAGCACGGCCCGCAATTCGTCCCGGTTATAGGGTTTTGTGAGATAGGCGAATGCGCCCTGTGTCAGTGAACCGACGGTACGGTCGGTGCCCGTGTAGGCCGTGAGGATGATGACCGGAAGCTGCGGCTGTTGTTCTTGCAATGTTCGCAGGACCGAGGAGCCGTCTCCGTCCGGCAGGCCCAGGTCCAACAGGACGGCATTGTAGTGATGGTCGTGTGTCTGCGTGAGCGCTTCCGCGCAGGTGCCGGCGATGCTCACGTCGTAGCCGTCGTGGTCGAGTAAGTCTTGTAGCCCGAGAGCGATATCTGGATCGTCGTCCACGACGAGGATCGAATGACCGGGCGTAATGGCTGTCATAGCGGCCTCGCTGTCACTCCGGAGTTCTCATGACCTGAAACCTTGCCGTGAGCAGTCCGATGATTCCGTCAAAATCTCACGGTGACCCAACCCATCACCCGCCGGCTGATGAGGTCGCCCAGCGGGTGTTCCTGGTGTTCATCGTTAAGCGCGTTGAAAACCGAGACCGCCACTTCTGCCTCACGCATGTAGCCGGCGGCGGCCTTTTGTTGCCAGAATCGATAGCCCGCACGGAGATTGAGCAGGTTGTAACTGCCGACGACAGTCGTCGGTGGCAGAAAGCCTCCGATAGGGGCCAGCGAAGAGAAGGCGTTTCCGATCGGGTAGGAAGCGGATCCCACATGATGAAATGTAATTTCTGCGTTGAGCCCATTTTCCCATTCCATCCGGACACCGAGGTTGAATTTCGAGCGGGGTGCGACCCGCGTGGTGGTTCCCGAAAAGGTTTGGCCGATGTGTTCGTACGCATAGTTGGCGAAGGCCGACAACCATCGATTAGCCAAATACTCGATCCCCACCTCTCCGCCGTAAATGTCGGCCACTCCTCCGTTGGCGGCTCGGACCGGATCTGAAGGGGACGGACCGGCGGAGAGGAAATTGATCAGATTCGAGATGTGGTTGAAGAACAGGTCAGCTCTGGCTCTGAGTCTATGTCGAAAAAACCAACCTTGGTAGCTGATATCGTACGACACGATCTGTTCTGGATTCAGAGTGGTGGACCCCAGCGACGGCGAGGTGACGGTTGCAGGTCCCAGTGGCGGTGGAATGGAGATGGCGTTGACCAAGTCGAGGTAGGTTTCGAGGAGCGTTGGAGGCCGATAGGCAATGGACAGGCCGGCACGGACGGAATGATCGGGAGCCGGTCGGTAGACAATGGCAAAGCGCGGGCTCAGTTGCGCATGGATGAAGCTGTCGAGGTCAAGACGAGTTCCGGCCGTGATGGTGAGGGTGTCTGTCAAACGCCAATCATTATTGAGGTACAGCCCCAGCCTATTTTGCGTCTGTCCGCTGGCGATAAAATCGCTTGACACGGTGTTGTGGCGGTAATTGATGCCGTACGTGAGATAATTCCCTTCGGTGAGTTGGAGGGTGTGTTGTGCTTCCAAGTTGTAGGTATTTGTCGTCGCGTTGAACAGCGATGAGTTGTTCCGATTCGTGATACGAAGCAAGTTCGTGAGCTGCGGGTCCAGAAGAATAAGGCTATCGGTATTGTTCCCCTGCCACCATGCGCGGACAAAACCATTGGGGCGTTCGTAAGCAAGATTTACATAACCTTGCGTGGGGCGGGTGGAACTGATTCCCACATCGCCCAAATCACCGTCATAGCGGTTGCTGTCGACAAGGCCTCCTGAGAACAGGAGTTTGGCGTCCCCTCCTAGCGCATACTCGGTGTGGGCGTTCATCTTATTATTGCGGAAAGCGAGGCTGTCCCGATTCCGCCATTGCTGGTTCTGATCGTGCCCTACAGAGAGCCGGTACCCTACTTTGCCCGATGATCCAGCGTGAACCGCGACACTGGAGATCGTGCCCACCTCGCCTCCCCCAAACTGGAGGGTCGTACCCTTCATCTCGTCCGGTGATTTGGTGATGATGTTGATGACGCCGTCGAATGCGTTGAATCCATAAATCGCGGAGGCCGGCCCTTTCAGGACCTCGATCCGTTTGATTTCAGGGAGGGTAACCGGGAGATTCTTCCAAAACACATTGCCCTGTGCGTCGAGATAAATCGACCGCCCGTCTACCATCACCAACAGTTTATTGGCCCTGAATTGATTGTCGCCACGGACGCTCACATTGAAATCAGCTCCAGTGGTTTGCATGACCTCGAGTCCCGGGACGCGCCGCAAGATGGTTGGGATGTCGGTGGCACCGGAATGCCGAATGTCCTCATCCGTGATGACATAGACATTCGATGGCGCCTGCGAGATCGGCTGTTCGTAACGTGATGCGATACTCACGGTTTCTTCTTCCTTCAACAACTCCAGTTCTTGGCTTATGGCGGCCGGTTCAGGCTCGGTGCGCTCGGTTGACGGTTCGGCCTGTGCCATGGCTGTCAGGTTCATGGCCAATAAAGCCGCCAGTAGGGGATGCCACGATGTGCTCAGTTCAGGTTTCATCACGCAGCGTTCAAAACCTGAGAGTGACCCATCCCATCACCCGACTGCCGAGTGTGTCGCCCAAAGGATGTTCCTTGTGGCGATCGTTCAGGGCGTTAAAGATCGCAATCGCCACCTCGGCCTTGTCGTGCCAGAATCGGTACCCGCCCCGCAGGTTCAGCAACGTGTAACTATCGACCGTCGGAGTGGTCGATACGGGCAGCACCGGAGCAAGTGCGCTGAAGAATTCGATCAACGGATAGGCGGCGCCTGCGACGTAATGCACCGCGATTTCTGAATTGAAGCCGTTGTCCCAATCACCGCGGAGGCCCACATTCGCTTTCCAGTCCGGGCCGCCGCGTCGAGAGACGCCGGTGAAGGTTTGTCCGATTTTCTGATAGGACATATTCGCAAAGCCGCTGAGCCATCTGGTGGCAAGGAACTCCAGTCCTGCTTCGGTGCCATAGATGTCGGCCTCACCGCCGTTGACGAGCGTGCGCGCGGTGCCGACGGTTTGGAAGTTGATCAGGTCGGAGAGGTGATTGAAGAAGAGGTCGAGCCTGGTCCGGAGGCGGTGTTTCATCCACCAGCCCTGGTACCCGGCTTCGTAGGAAATGATTTGCTCCGGATTGAGTTTCTGTGAGCCGAACAGCGGGATGGGCGCGAACAGCGGTGGAACGGTCGGCAAAATTCGAAGGTCAAGATTCGACTCGAATAGGGTCGGGGGGCGGTAGGCGAGGGATCCGCTGACGCGAAACGTATGCTCCGGCGTCAGGTTGTAGACGAGGGCGACTCGCGGACTCCAGGTGCCGTTGATTCTCGTGTGCAGGTCGTAGCGGACCCCGGCCACGAGGGTGAGAGAGGGACGTATCTTCCACTCATCCTGGAGATGGACCCCAAGACGATCTTCTCGCCCTAATTCCGAGACGGCACTGCCGTCGACGGTGTTGTAACGATAATTGACGCCATAACTCAGCCGGTTGGCCGAGCCGAATTCGAGGCTGTGTTGTGCCTCTATGTTATAGGTGTTCGTGGTGAAAGACACATTGGATCCGCCTGTCGCGTTCGTCTGGCGGACAAATCGCGAGAGGAGCGGATGTGTGGCGGAGTCGACGGGGATGTCGTTGCCCTGCCACCAGCCCCGCACGGAGAAGTTACGGTACTGGTAATGCACGTCCGTATAGCCTTGATTGAATTGGGAGCGCGGAATCTGGACGTTTGAAACGGGGCCGTCGAAGCGGTTGGTATCGATGAACCCCCCGGCGACGCGCAAGGTAGCGTCGCCGGAGAAGTTGTACTGCGTCTGCACGTTGAACTTGTTCGACCGGAAGGCAAGGGCGTCATGGTTGCGCCATTGTTGATTCTGGTCATGACCGACGGAGAGGCGGTAGTCAAGTTTGCCCGCTGATCCGGCCTGGACGGCGGAACTGGAGATGGTGCCGAGTTCCCCGCCGCCGAACTGCAACGTCGTACCCCTCATGTCCCGAGCGGACTTCGTGATGATGTTGATCACCCCGTCGAAGGCATTGAAACCGTAGACGACAGAGGCGGGCCCTTTCAGTACCTCGATGCGTTTAATCTCCGGGAGGGTGACCGGAAGCGATTTCCAGAACACGAGGCCTTGGCCGTCGATGTAGATCGAGCGACCGTCCACCATCACGAGAATTTTGTTGGCGAAGAGTTGATTGTCGCCTCGTGCGCTGACATTGAAGTCCGCCCCGGTGACCTGCATGACATCCAGCCCGGGTACGCGGCGGAGAATAGTGGGAATGTCGGTCGCGCCCGAGTGCCGAATGTCCTCGTCGGTGATGACGTAGACGTTGGAGGGTGCTTGCGAGATGGGTTGCTCATGGCGAGTGGCGATGCTGACGGTTTCTTCCTCTTTGAGCAGTTCGAGTTCTCCGTTGACCGGTGCTGCTGCTGGAGTCGCCAAGGAAACCAATGCGTCCTGAGCATGAGCGCCGATGGCCCCGCAGCAGAGCAAGAGTCCTCCACAGAGGGGAAGGGCAGAGTCTCGCAATCGATGGCTGATCGGTCGTGTCGCCACAGGGCGTCGCTTAGCTGGCGGAGAGAGGGAGACGGTGCCGTGGGTTTCCATCGAAGGGCACATAGCATACCGTGGGTCCCGTCCCGGCGGTGTCGGGCATGGTCGGGTGGAAGAAAAGAACAAGGACCATATGGTTAGAGATATGCTCACGCAAAAGGCATGCTTGTGGGATTTTCGGCACGCAGATAGGCGATACGCGAATTCTGCGAGGATCTGTGCGATTCGGTCGCTCTTCGCAATGGACGAAGTTGAGAGAGAGGCGCTAGATTCGAGTCGCGTATCTAACTAGATACAGACTGTATGCCTTCAGATACAGGCGTCTGAACGGTTTTGTTTGCGCGAGGCCGACCTGGCTTCAAGTCTTGAAGCCGTGGTGAGAAAGGGCGACCGTTCTGCGATTCCAGATTTTGGAGCAGATCTTCGATCGCGGATGAAATGAGGCCGGCCATGGTGGTGCCGGATGTCCAGTAGGCGGCATCGCGCATGCGTTCCAAGAGGTCGGTCGGAAGGCTGACCGTCATCCGTTGGCGTTTCTGGGATCGCAGATAGATAAATCGATTCATGGTGCCACTCCTTTGCACGAGAGATCTGGGTGTTGAGAGCGTTCAGCCGCTCCTCCGAGTCACCACGATGCACGGGTTCGCTGCGCAGGGATGTGGGCGGCTGAATTATGCTCCCCGCTGAGGCGGATGCGTGTCAGGCCGGTGCGAGACGGTTTCTTTCCAGATGGCGACAATCAAAAGGGCCAGCATGCCGCTGACTCCGATCAGGAGGCCACCCATGACGAGTTCCATGTCAGGCTCCTTTCTGTTGCGAAGAGGTTGTTCCGGCATCCAACCGGATCGTAAAGATTCGTATACCCTGGGAAATAGCAACAGCCGTGCCGCACGCGCCTGAGAAAGAGTCTCCGCCGATTTCTCCCAACCTTTTGAGAATCTCTGCATTGCAGAGCGGTCTGGCAAGAACTGTTGTCGTTATCCATGGGCGCCTTGCGCAGCACGCCTGTATCGGATTTCATTCACCGCGTATCAGATTG
The DNA here is from genome assembly GCA_902500715.1 of uncultured Nitrospira sp. Classification (GTDB taxonomy): domain Bacteria; phylum Nitrospirota; class Nitrospiria; order Nitrospirales; family Nitrospiraceae; genus Nitrospira_A. The sequence goes on from CABVRO010000013.1 coordinate 19,091, forward strand.
GATAACGAGGCCATAGCCATGGAGAAGGAAGACCTCATGTCGGCAGGTACACTCCGGACTGTTTCAAGAGGTGATGAAGCATTCGCTCCAACGACGGTTTATCCTCCTCATGTGTTATGAGCTCGAGCAGGCAGGCAATGGCGTCGTACCAAAGGCCGGATTCGGAATAGCGATAAATCGCGTCACGATCGCAAGAGGTCCAGGTGCATGGCATGCCCAGTGAGCAGGCTTCACTGTAGGGGAGCCGTTCGATGGTTCCGCCTGCGACGATGTCCCGAGAAGGTTCATCCGGGTCTACGACCAACGTGACGAACCATCGGTAGGATTCCTGCTCCTTAAGTTCAATTCCATATTCCCGAGGCCTGGTACAGTGGATGCCTGTATGAAGAGGTGAGGGGAGCGTGCGTTCAAGAATAGGGCGAATTCCGCGGGAATCCACCACTGTCACGGTCATGGCGTGAGTGGTGGGCAGAGACAGGTACCAACAGAGTGACGGATCGCCTTTGATGGTAAAGGCGACATGATCCGGGACCAAGGCGATCAACAGGGGAACTCCCGACTCGGCACCCCTGCTCTGCCCGCCGATGCGCGCCCGCGGCGCATGAGCCTTTCGCGGTTTATATAGGGGCATAGGCGAGTCAGGAGCATTGACGAAGTCGGCGGCGCGAGCGTCCTGAAGTGTTGACGAAAACCAGACGGCGCTGCGCCAGGAAATCGGCCACGTCATAGCGACAACAACAAACAGGGTGAGTTTAAGGTAGTACATCCTGTGCCGATCGGTAGGTAGATGGACTCAGGAATCTCGTCAGCGCAGGCCGGCATGGGCCTGCGCAAGGTCCCATTCGGCCACGTCATATAAGCCGACTTGCTTGAGTAAAGCCGCCCGCTGTTTACGCAGACCCGTATCGCCCGGATCGGATGCAATGAGATCGCACAGGCAGGCCATGGCATCGTACCAGAAACCCGTGGCGGCACTCGTCCTCACCGCTTCCTGGGTGCAGGTGGTTGTGGCGCCCAATACCATACACTCACTGAACTCACAGCGCTCGATCATTCCTCCGGTCACGATATCGCGTGAGGGAGAATCCTCGTCTTTGATCACGGAGATATACCACCGGTATTGGATGTGTGCTTGAAGCGTGAAGCCGAGATCCTCAAGGTTGACGGCGTGAACACCGGCGTGGTTCGGAGGCGTGATGAACCGCTCGACGAGCGCACGAATCGATCGCTCATCGATCAGGGTGAATTTAATCGGCAACGATGTGTGCTTGGAAAGGAACCAATTGAGAACCGGATGTTGCCTGACGGTGATGCCGACGTGGTCTGGAACGAGTGCGGCGACGGCGGGGTCTTCACCCTCGCTGCCTCTCAAGGTTCCGCCGATGCGGGCCCTGGGTGTCATCTGCTGAGGAGCCCGGTACGTCGGTATCCCCGGCTCTCCCTCCGCCGGCGCCATGCCGGTCCCTGCGAGCAGTAGGGCGAGGAGGCACGCGGCGCCGAATGCCTGAGCCCTTCTGCGATGGGTCCATGTTGCCACGATGACACCTTTCCTCAGTGGCGTGAGCAGGCTTATCTCAGCAGGATACTCAAAAAAGCCGTTCAGCAAGGCCGCAGCGAGGTCCCCCCGCGAGTTACAGCCAATTGTTCAATAACAGAAATGCCGACCAATAGGCCGGATGTTCATAGAGCCGGTCCGATAGCAACTTCAGTTGTGCACTTTGCAAAGCACGTGCCTTCGAGATCGATGAGTCATGCAATTGACGATAGAATTCCGAGACCAATTCTGACGACGCGTCATCGTTGATGAACCAAAGCGTGGCGAGTGCACTCCTGGCTCCTGCCTTCACTGCAATGCCGGCAAGTCCAAGTGCGGCCCGGTCGTCGCCGATGCCAGTCTGACAGGCGCTCAGGGTCAGGAGCTCCAATGGGTCCTGGCGAAATCGAAACAGCCCCACCAGTCGCTCTAACTGTGTCATGGTCAGTTTATCGTCGAACGTCAACAGAAATGATTGATTCACGTCCGTTGCAAATTGCCCGTGCGTGGCGATGTGGAGGATGCTGTACCGGCCGTCTTTCAATTCCCCTTCCAGGCGTGGCGCGATGAAATTGTTGTCAAGGAGCTGTTCGCCCTTGAAGAGCGAATGAATGGACTCCATCTCCTCGGCGACATGCGGGAGGGCAGGGAACCCTTGCACCGCCTTGGTCAACCCGCTGGAGAGTAGTTGCGCTCTCGTTCGATTGATGGGGCGCGGATCGGTCAAATCGAGGCCCGGCGTCATGGCGACGGCGTATTGCGCGATTACGAATCGATCTCCGTCATGAAGCGCCGACATGGGGATGGTGCGAAGCGGTCCGTCTGGGACGAAGACCAGCGTGTCAACCTTGAGTCGGCGCAGGTCCTGGACCAGCGGGCGGAGCAACCACTCAAACAATTGCTGCGCATGGGGAAGGTACTCGCGGGTCGTCCGCTTTTCGAGCATGCGCCGGAAACTGCGTATCTCATCCGTCAGGATCGACGCCGTCACCGGAACGGAGTGTCGTCTGAGGCCGTCCGGGTAACTCACGAGCAGCTCCGTGCGATCGGCGAAGATGATCGGGTAAATGATGGCCGTCGCAGGGGACACCGCATCCAGCTTGGTCAGCCGGGCCTGCATCTGATCGACGCAGTCATCCCGGAAATAGTCCCGGAGTTCGGCCGCTTTATAGGCCTCGATCGCGTCGCGCGCCGCTCGTAAATAGGGGGCGGCCTCAACGTCATCGTTCATCAGGGCCGCCCGTTGCAGCAGCAGATCGGCCAATTCGAAATAGAGTGAACGGATCGATCGGTGGTCGGGTTCCAGCGAGGTTTGCGACGCGAAGGCCACTTCGGCGCGGATCGGTTGCAGGGTGGCCGCCGCTTCTTGATAGGCCGATAATGCGTCGTCGAGCTTGCCCAGGCTTGTGAGGAGGCGGCCGCTTTGCCACTGCCACCGGTACAAGGATTCCGGCGCACCGACGGACTGCGCCGCGAAGACGGCGCGACGGGTGAGTCGGAGGGCTTCATCCAGCCGGTGCTCGCCCTCATAGAGATGTCCGAGATGCCCGTAGGCATAGGAGGCTAGGCGCGTATTGCCGGACTCCTCCGCCATCGCGGCCGCCTCGTGCAGCAGCGTCGCCGTCTGTTGCAGCGCGCGCGCCTGCACCTCCGGATGATCGGCCGACAGGTCACGATACCCCAACGCCAAATTGATGAGCCCATCGGCCTTGTCGTGTGAAGCCGGCATTGCGGCCAGGCGCTTGTCGGCCTCACTCAAGGCCGTTGCCGCCTCATCGAATCGGGTCAACCGCATCGCGACCCGCGCGGCATTGACGCGGGCGCGCACGAAGAGCATGCCGAGGGTTTCTTCCGTTGCCCCTGCCGCACTCTCTTGAAACGCGGCCAGCGCCTCCGGAAACCGGCCCTGTAACGCCAGGACCATGCCGAGGTCGTTCCGGAGTGCCGCCGAAAAAGTTTTCAGATTGTGTGTCTGCGAGAGGGCGGCGGCCTGCGTCAGATAGTCAGAGGCGGTGTCGTATTGCCGGGTGATCACATAGGTCTTGCCGAGCTCCCACAGGGTCACGGTGAGCCAGGTGGAATCGTCGAGCCTGCGCGCGAGTTGCAGGGCCAATTCCTGCTGCAGGAAGGCCTGATTCAAGTGCCCGAGGCTGCGGGCCGCAGAAGCGGCATGGGAGAGCGCTTGTACATGGCCCTTGGTCTGGCCGGCTTGGTCGTAGAGCTGCGCGGCCTCTTTCCAGGCGACGAGCGCCTGCTCCAACTCGCCTCGCTGCGCCGCCGCACGGCCGCGCTGCATGAGCTCATCGGCCGAAGCCCCGGTGCCGGCGGCCGACGAGACCGGGCAGAGGAGCAGGAGCATGATCCCGAATCTGAGCACCGCCTGAAGTGAAGCGCGAAGCCGTGATACCATTCCAGACCTCTCTGCTGCGGTCGTCTCGTTCAGCAGATTGCGGAACAATTATTTCCCACCTCCGAAAAGAGAGTGCGGAGTCGAAGGCGCCATCGAGAACGCTTCCCCCAAAGAGCCAATGGCGTATGGTTCATAGGGTATGGCCAGAACTCGAGAGTGGGCGTCTTTGCTATCAGCTATACGCCATCAGCCATACGCTCTTAAGTCCCCGGGCGGCACGTTTCACGCTTCACGGTCCACGGCTGTTGAGCGAGAAGCCGGCGGACTTTTTCAGCCTCCTATTATTAGAGCACCTGTACGACGAGTTGCAGATGGATACCGTGGTCCTGCAGGTTGCCTTCTCCACCCCGGACATGATTGAGCTGTTGCCCCCAATAGATTTCGAAGCGCGCACGTTCTTGGGGCAGGATCATCCAACGCAACCCGACTCCCACGCTTGCCAGGGTTTGAGGATCGGGCGTCTCGCCTTTGGCGTTCCAAGCATGGCCGAAATCGACGAATTGCGCAAACTGCAGCCGGTCTTCGCCGGATGCGAACCGCAGCAGTGGAAAGCGCGATTCAAATGAGGCCAGCACGGCATCGTCCCGCACGAGCGTATTCTCACGATATCCGCGCACGCTGAAACGTCCGCCGACGGGCATTTGTTCCAGAGGAAAGAGGCGGTCGTTGGCCACCTGCGCTGCCACGCGCCCCAACAACTGCACGCCCCACCAGTCCTCCAGCCGCTTCACCGCCTGCGCCTGGCCCAACCAGGAGAAAAATTGGCCGTCAGGCAGAGGACCGCTGTTGGTCGTCGCTCCCAGGACATCCAGCCCGACACTGAACCGGGACAGGGCGGCGAAGACGAATGAGGGCGAGCGATGGGTATATTCCTGCAGGAACCGCAGGGCACTGACCGTGGCCACCCCCGTGGTGGATGAGCCTGGAATAAACAGAGAGGGAAGGCCGGGCGCGTCGAAGGCGGAGGTCGTTTTCAGATAGAGATGTTCCCCGACGAGGGAGAGCGCCAACTCGTCGGTGACGGTGCGGTAGACCGGTTGCCGGAGTGCCAGGCCGATGATTTGAGTATCGACATTCAGATCCAGGGTGCGAAAGGGATCTTCCACCACTAAGAACGCATTCTTCCGGTAATAGGCCGTCAGCGTCGTGTCGTACGCATTGAGCGGCAGGCTATACGAGGTATCGATGATCGGATTCACCCCGTTGGAGCGGCCATAGGTAAAGATGAACTGATCGCCATGACCCGTGAGATTTTGGTGGGCCACCGTGGCGAGTCCCCGTTCCGCGCCGACCACCGGGGTTTGATAGTTGTTGAAGTCCAGCCAGGCCCTGAATGGGTTGGCATCTTTGACCCGCAGGTTCAGTACGCTTTCGCCCCGCACGTCGCCCGGTTTCAACTCCGCGTTGACCCGTTCGATGCGCGCATCCTGCTGCAGCAGTTGAATCCGTTCCTGAAGCGGCTGGATGCTCACGGGAGTGCCAATGCCGCGGGCCACGCGATCCCGCAGATAGGAACTGCGGAACCACTGGTTGCCCTCGATGTCGATTCGAGAGAGCCGGCCCTCGACGATCTGAATGACGATGGTGCCGAAGGTGACGTCCTGGTCGGGGATGATGGCTCCGGAAGTGAGATAGCCTCTATTCACATAGAGGAGGGTAAGAGCCAGGCGAACCCGCTCCAGATCCTCCGTCGTCAATTCACGATTGCGATAGGGGGCGACGACGTCGGCCAGCTCCGCGTCGGAAAACACGGTACTGCCGGTGACGTGGATGTCATGGACGAAGACTCGCACCGATCCCAATCGGTTCTGTGGTGGTGTCAACGATTCGGGGGGCACCTCAGGAAGAATGGGGCTGGGCGGCGGGGTGTCGGGCGCTTTGAACTCTTCCTTCAACGGCGCGGGAGGTTTCCCCGATCGGCCGGTCGGGTCGAAAATCGGAGGGAGCGGCGGCGCAACCTGGGCCGTGGCCGGAATGTCGGAGAGGCACATGCCCATCAGGAGGCCTGCGCACAATGGTCGGGTGTGGGAAATCCACAGTCGCACGTACGATCCCTATTCGCCTGGTCCTCAGGCTGGACTTGTCACGATCGACAGCCTGGTACCAGGTCCTGTACGCCATGTGGCGGCAATGGATTAATCCGGTCCGCCACCTGTTCAACGATTGCCCCTTCCCGATAGGCAGTTTCAGCGTGTAACCGTGTCGAGGCGTCTGCCGACTGGATGGAATCGGCGTCCGCCGACAAGAAGGGACTCATCAGCCAGCCGCCCGGTTCCGACGGCAGCGTGTCTCGCCCTTCCACGACGAAGCTGCTCAATTGACCATAGGCTTGCGCCGCGCAGCGTTGTTGCGCGAGCGGCTGTGCTTGCAACGGCCGTTGCGGCAGCGTGGCCAAGGTGTTGCTCAAGCTCGACACCGGCGATTGAATGGACACGGCCCCGCTCAGGCCGAATTGGGATGAGGCGCTGACTACACTGCTCGGATCGGCGAGGAAGGTCCCGGCGATGATGCTGATGTTGCCGCCTTGCCCTTCCACGGCTTGGGCGAGCACCTGGCTGTTTTGCATCGTCACGACGGCGGGATCGAGAAGAATGTTGCCGCCGGACGTGTTGGGCCCGCCCTTGACCGACGTACTGAGCTGGCTGTTCACGAGTCGGATCGACTCGATGGCTTGGATGGTGATGTTGCCGCCGCTCGCCTGAGTCGCATCGGTGGTGATGGACCCGTTCTGGCTTGAGAACTGCTCTCCGGCGTTGATCGTGATATGGCCTGCATTGCCGGAGCCGCTGCTGCTGGCGGTGATTCTCGCGCCGTCATGCACCGTCACCATCTCTCGAGCGTTCAAGACGATATTGCCGCCCGTCTGAGTGCCGGTCGAAAGGGCCGAAATCTCTCCTTCGTGCAGCGATAGGGTTCCCGCCGACAATATGATATTGCCGCCAGGATCTTGAACGGCCGCGGATCGCGCTCGAACGTCATGCACGTTGGAGGAGATCGTCGCGTTGCGCAGTTCGATGGGCCCCCCCGAGTTCAGTTCGATCTTGCCGCCCAGGGCATCAATCCTGGTATCAGTCAGCAAATCGGTGGCGTTCAAGCGTATCGATTTTGCCGGGGTCAGGGGTGCGCTGCCCAGAGCAGGTTGTCTCCGGCCACTGATCGTGATCGTCCCTGCGCCTCCGGCTCCCGTGCTGCTGCTGGAAATGACCACCCTCGTCGGATCGTTCGGATTCAGTATGCGTGGAGCGTCCAGGGTTCCGCCTGGTCCGGTACCCGGCCGAGTGGTCAGATTATCGACCTGCAAATCCATTCGGCTGGCGACGCGGGTTCCCTGCGTGGGCGCGATAATGCCCCCGCCGATGATGTCGAGGCTTTCCGCCACCAGCAGGAGGCTGCCTTGCACGCTGCGCCCATCCGACACCACGACACTTCGTTCCCCGGCGCCCACTACGTCGATCAATTCTCCGGCGAGCGTCTTCACGTTCGAGACATCGTTGGCTTTGGAATTGACGATCGAATGATCCAGGATGGTCCGGTCGGCACGGATTCTCAGGTAGCCGGGAAGGCCGCTATGTTGAGCCTCGACGGTGACCTCCGAATTGGTGAGCGCCACCAGACCGGTGGCTCTGTCCGGGTATAACGTGTCCCAGAGAGCGCCTTCTGAAAAATGATGATCACCGACGATTTTTGTGATCCCGGCTTGCGCTCTCCCCCGGCTGGTATTGGTGATGGAGGAATTGGTGGCGATCAACGAATTTTCCGGCCGCAACCAAATTTCCCCCGCGCTCGGCCCTCCCTGGCACAGCGGGCAGGCACCGATGTCCGACACGAGCGCATCCGCCCTGATCGTGCTGTCTTGCAGGACGATATCCTTCGCCATGATGTCGATATTGCTGAATCCTTGATAACGTGCGGGCTGACCGTTTGGTTTATTGGCTTCGATCGTGTAGTCCTGGGTCGCAACCGAAATATGGGAGTCATCGAACGAAGCCCGACCATCCGTCCGCATGATCACTTTGCCGCCTGGGGCGTGGCCGATCGCGTCGGAATGAATGTCCGTGCCCCGGATATCGAAGTCTCGCGCGAAATGATAGGTGATGCTTCTATCCGGCTCCGAGTTTGGTGTGGTGATGTGTTTGTACGTACGCGTGCTGGAGGAGGTGATGCCCGGCAGGCCTTGAATGGTAATATCACCGGCCTGCCCGCCGAAGCAGCCGTCACAGTTGCTGCTGCTGGAAAAGAACACGCGTCCGTCAGGCCCCGCGCGGGTGCTCAACGTGGCCACGTTCAACGTGATCGCCCCGGCATCCGCTCCTCCCGTCGTGTCGGCCCGTATGGCGGTGCCGTTGCTCAACTCCATCTGCTGCGCTGTGATGGCAATGTTGCCCGGGGCCATTGTCGGGTCGGCCGCATTGGTGACGTCCGTCACGATCTGAGTGTTGCTCAGCAGCAGAGCATCGGCGGGTCTCCCTGCCTGGCCCGTGACGGCCATGGACCCGGCTCCACCCCGCCCTGTGCTGGTGCTGGCGATGGTCACCGGAGCGGCATCGGCGAGCGGAAGACCATCGGTTCCGACATTGCTGCGCAAGGTGCCTACTTCGAACCTGATATCTTCCGGTGTTCCATCGACTGCGGAGGTCAAGACGTTCGAGCCATGCGAGAGGGTCATGTTCTCAGCCTGGACGGAGATGCCGCCGACAGGCGAGGAAGAGGACGAGGCGTGGCCGGTCGCCGTCGCATGGGCCTCGAGCGTCGCTCCCTCCAGATTGAATTGCCCGCTTCGAATCACAATGCGGCCAGCGGAAGGCGCGCTCGTCGTCAGGACGGTACCGGACCCGAGGGAAATGGTTCCCAAGGCTGAAAACCCGCTCAATGTGGAATCGATGAACGGTGTCGCTGCCCCATGACCAGCTATTTCTCCGGGCGAGCCGACCGCCGCCAGAGTGATCTGCCCGCCGGGGGCCGAGAGGCGGGTGGGCTGTGAAGCGCCGTTGCCGAGCGTGCCGGAGACAACCTCGATGTTCCCGCCGACGAGCGATATGCCCTGGCCTTCGGTCACCGCGAGCCGTCCGCCTTGCACGGTAATTGCCCCTGGATTCGAGCCTAAAAATCCAAAGGCCGCGACCGGAGCGTTTGTGATCGAGGTGTCGAGTGAGGCCGGTAAGGCTTGAAACGTGGCTCCGTCGGCGAGGCGCAGATAATCGGCCGTCGTGAAGCTCACCGAGCCGCCGACATTCAAAGAGGCAGTTGGACCGAAGACGATTCCCGCCGGGTTCATCAAGAACAGATTGGCTGCGCCGAAACCGGTGGTCTGAAGGGTGCCGAAGATGTTGGACGGTTGGCCGCCGGTCACGCGGCTGAGAATGTTCGTGGTTGGAAGCGCCGTCTCGTTGACGAAATTGGCGATCGTACTGGTCGGCACGCCAAACTCACCGAAGCTGTGAAAGAGATTCGGCCCGCTGCCGGGGCGCGTGCCGCCGGTGATGTCATAGACGGGTCCGCTCTTGGTCACAGTGGTATTCAGCCCCGACGCCGTGATGGGCGGCGTGACTTGGGCATGGCCCCACTCCGGAAGGCTGGGCAGAAGCAGCCCGGATGTGAGCAGCCCTATCCACAGCAAGGGGCCGCTGATGTGACGGCTGGCGATGAGGAATCTCCTACGCATACGGCCTATTTCAATCGACCGGTCCCTTACATGGTCATGGTCAGGACCCGCACCCGGTCCCTCCCTCGAGAAGATTTCGCAGCGACGAGGAGGTCCGCTCATCGGACGGCGTTCCCGCCTGCTCGGCGCTTGGCGATGAGGATCCAAATGAATGTCTGGAGGCGAGATGCGCTTGTGGCGGAGGCACGTCTTCGGCCATCCATGCCAGGGGACTCATGAGCCACCCACCGGGTTCGAAAGGCAGCGTATCTCGTCCCGACACGACGAGGCTGCTCAGGTGACCGGACACCTGCGCGGCGCAGCGTTGACTGAGTAGCTGTTGGGCTTGCAGCGGGCGTTGCGATAGCGTGGCCAGGCTGCCACTTAAACTGGAGACCGGTGATTGAATAGTCACGGTGCCGCTCAACCCGAACTGAGACGACGCACTCACGAGGCTGGTTTGATCGGCAAGAAACGTCCCGGCTGCGATGCTGATGTTGCCGCCAGCTCCCTGCACGGCTTGCGCGAGGATCTGACTGTTCTGGAGCGTCATAATGGCTGGATCGATCGTGATATTGCCGCCGGAAGTGGTCGGTCCGCCCTGAACAGACGTATCGATCTGGCTGTTCACGAGCCGGATTGCATCGGTGGCCTGCACGGTAATATTCCCACCACTGGCCTGGCTGGCTTCCGTGGTCACAGATGCATTCTGACTGAGGAACTGAGCGCCGGCATTAATGGCAATGTTGCCGGCATTGGCCGGGCCGGTGCTGCTCGCGGAAATTGATGCGCCGTTGTTCAGTGCGACGGATTGACCGGCGGCGAGAGAGATGTTGCCACCTTCTCCGGAATCAGGACCCGTTCCAATGGCGCGGCTGAAGAGGCCGGATGGAGTTCCATCGACCATCGTGCCGGCTGCGGAGATTTGATCGGTAGCGATGATCGTGATGGTCCCGCCTCGCCCCGAATTCACTGTGCCGCTATTAATAGTTCCTCCGCTGCCGAAACTCATCGCCCCGGTGTTGATCGTGACGTTTCCGGCATCGCCGCAAGGGCCAGTGCAGAGGTCGGTGCCTACCGTCCTGGTGAAAATGCCGCTACCACGGCGGCTCCCCAGGTTAAACGAGGGTTCGTTGGGGTCTGTGGGCCGTTCTCCGGAGAGAGAGGCTTGTTTGGTGGTAAGGGTCACGTCGCCGCCACGGCCGCTGGTTTGCGTACTACTGTCGATTCGAGCCCCACCCTCGATGTTCATCTGCGGTGTCGCAATGACAATCGCGCCGGCATCCCCTCCTGTACCGATCATCGGATCTCCAAATGAGTTCGTGAAGAGACCCGTGGGTCGTATTCCGCCTCCCGGACTGGAAGGATCGTCTGAGAGTGTGAGATGCTCGGTTGCGGTTATCTCAATCGCGCCAGCAGTCCCGTCTCCACGGGTTTGACTGGTGATCGTGCTACCGTTCCGGAGTTCAATCGTATTGCCTGCAATCGTGATCCCTCCGCCCGGGTTGAGCCACGTCGTCACATCTATCTGCGAGGAGTCAGCGATGATGCTCTGTCCATCGACTCGGATATTCCCTGCGCGCTCAAATCCACTGGCGCCGAGACCCGAAAAATTCGTCAGCTGAATGTCTCGGGCTGAAAAGGTGATGTCGCCGCCGCCACCACCCAAATCGGCGATGGTCAAGATTTGCGAAGATGTGAGATGAATGGTGTCCGCCGTCATTGTCACATTCCCGGCAGTGCCGGAGGCTTCCTGTCCCGCAAGAAGAGCGGGAAAGACTCCTGTATTGATGAGTCCGTTCTCCAATCGGATATCCGTTGCGGTGATGTTTACATCGCCGCCTTGTCCACCCGCCGCTCCGACTGTGCCGCTGTCGATGAACGTTTCCAAGCCCGTCAGGGTTGCTTGAAGTTCTCCGGTTGTGAAGCTGATGGCTCCGGCTCGGCCCGAGCCGGATGTATGAGTATCTATGAGGGTCAAGGAGTCTTCCGCTTGGGCGATCACCTCGATAGTGGCTGACTCAATTCGAATGGCGCCTGCATTCCCGGAATCCGAAGTCCGTGCGGTGAGCGCAGGATCCGTGTGGGCAGTGATCGACAGGTCACCGGTGACGAGAATGTTGATCGCGGTGGCAGTTCCTGCGGTACTGCCGGTATCGGCGGAGATGGTTGCATTGGCCATCACTAACCTGCCGCCTCGTATTTGTACCGTGCCGGCCGCATCAGCCGACGTATCCAACGTTGAGCCGCCTGAGAGCGAAATGTTGCCCATGTTCGTAAATGATTGCCCATTGATGTTCGGTTCGGATTGCTGGTTTGACGAAAGAATTTCTCCAGGTGAGGCCACACTTGCCAGGGTGATTTGTCCTCCTGGAGCAGCGAGGTTGTAAGCAGGCTGTAGGGTGTCGGATGGTCCTTCAATTGTGACGTCTCCGCCTACAAGCGAGATGGTTTGCCCCTCTGAAACCGCGAGCTGACTACCCAGCAGGGTGATCGCCGCTGGGTTCGATCCCAAAAATCCAAACGCCGCCACCGGCGCGCTGGAGACGGACGCGTCTGCCGGTCCGGGAAGCGCATTGAAATGAGTGCCATCCGTTAAGCGCAAATAATCGGCCGTTGTGAAACTCACCGACCCCCCGACATTCAAAGCCGCATTCGGGCCGAAGACGATCCCGGCCGGATTCATCAAAAACAAATTGGCATTTCCGAATCCGGTGGTTTGGATCATGCCGGAAATGTTCGACGGATTGCCCCCGGTGACGCGTCCAAGAATGTTGGCTGTAGGTGTGGTCGTGTCATTCAAGAAATTGGCGATGTGGTTGGTGGGAACGCCGAACTCACCGAAGCTATGAAATAAATTCGAACCATTCCCAGGCCTGACCCCTCCGGTGATATCGAGCCGAGTGGTGTCGGCGGGGCCTGCGATCGGCGCACTGATGTGGGTATTCAGGCCGGAGGATGTGATCGGGGAAGTTTGCGCTGCGAGGGGCTCACTCAGAAACAGCATGATCAGCAACTGGCTGCCAAAGAATCGAGGGCTGAACCATCGGGACGGCTGCCTTCGAAGGAGAGCACGAGGGTATCGGGAGCGACGCGTCATTCGCACCCCCTGCAGCGTTCGCCCTTGAGTCGGACGAGCATCACCGCCAAGCAGGACACGATTGATTCTTTTGTGATCATGGCGTGCACTGGCATGAACAGTACCCTGATCCTGACACGTAGGTTTTGCAAGTTCCACCTCCGCCTACACATCGGCTCCCTTCGCTTCTGCATTTCTTTCCTGATTGACACGTTCCATTCACCGCTTGATCTCCGGGGTTAGCGTTCGGGTGTGGGCCGGGACACCAGCCATGTGGTCGTTCAGCGCCCCCAGCACCCCCTTCCGGTCCGCCACAATCGAGGGTAACCGTTGTACAGGCCTGCAAGGCCGCCATAAGCATGCCGGACAACAACATGCCCCGGCAGATTCTGAAGATGGGTCGTAAGGTCAGCATAATGACTCTCCATTTAGGTGTGGCGCGATTCTCGCTCCCGGGTTATTCATCGTGGATCATCGCCCGCTGTCCGTGCTTCGATAGCCAGTGCCTTGAAGACTTCCTCGATGGGTTGTTCCCCGGTCTCCTCGCTTGTCGGCACACCTGAGACCGGAATGAGCATGACTATTCCCGGCGCGTTGAAGTAGCCCAGGTACAATCGATTGAACGCTGGGATTTCAATCAGGAACGGAGCGAGATCTATTTTAAGTTCACTCCGTCGGCTAGAGAGTTGCCTGATGAGGTTTCTTGAACCCCACTGGACGATTTTGCCGCTCTTTGTTTCGGCGCCGAGTCGCACGGTGATGGCGGAGAGGGCCGTTTCCGCTTGTTCCCGTTTATCAACTGCGATGGGGACGATAAACTGAACCGGTCTCTTTCGCGCGAGCAGTTTTGCCGCGTCACCGTCATAGCTCTGTAGCTGTGTGAGGCCGATTCGAAAGACCGGGAATGGAGGGAGCGCCACAAGGTTTCCGTCCGTCACTTGGGACAGCGAATCGTAGCCTAATCTCTTCGCGTACGATTCATCCTTTTGTACCAACCGCCGCAAGATCTCTACCCCGGTGGTCTCAGCTAAGACCTTCGCCTCTGAAAGACGTTTTTCTGAAGCGATCAGGGGTGTGAGGGATTGAATAGTTTGCTCGCTCTTCTGCTTGGGCGCTCCGGTTTCTGCTATTGCTGTTGCGCCCATGTGGTCAACCATGAGCAGAAAGGCGAGCAGCAGAGCGTGGACGGTTCCTCGGCACCTCCCACTCTGGTCACCGGCGCTGGATCTCGACATAAAACATCTCCTGTGCATGGCCAAATTCCCCGTAAGGATCAGATCCATTGCTCCCTATGAATTCTTCGAACGGCTGAGTGTTAAAGTCTGCATCTCGGTGATCGTTCACCTCCACGACTCGGAGTACATCATCGATGGCGCGGACGACTTGACTGTGTTTTCCCCCCTCCGCCCACCGGATCACGCTGATGAACGGACCGTTTTGACAGAGTTGTGTTTTCAGGGCATCGAAGTAGGCTGCCCACTCGGTTGGATCGGAGATCCTGGGCGCCATGAGGCGCTCATAGTCGAATTCAGAGCTGGCGAAGACCCAGTGCGGCCAACCACCTTGATCGCAAGCCGAAGGGGTATCGGTGAACCAACGATTCAGAGGGGCGAGGAATTCCCGAACTCCGCAGCAGTCGGCCCTGGACAGGGATCCATTGACCCAATCGCATTGTCCGTTGGTCACCTTATGGAACTCCAGGACAACCTGCGCACTCGTCGCCCAACACCAGCCTGCGGCTTCCTGATTATACGGACGCACCTCGTCTCTAAGCTTGCCGGGAGAGTCGCACAGAGACCGGGAGGTAGGGGTCTGTACTTGCCCCGACGTGTCACTCTGTCGGTCTCTGTCTCTTTGTTGTCCCCGCTCTTTCTGGCGCGCGATGAGTTCTGCAAGCGTGATCGGCTCTTTCGGCGGCAGATGAGCCGGTTCACCGGTTCCAATGGGAGCGCGAGGCGACAGTCTCACGTGAACCTCGGTACATGCCCACAGGAGCAACACCGAGAGCCCTATCGCCATCGCTCCGAACTTGTTCATCTTCATCGGGGCCGTCCTCGCGCAAACACAAAATCGGAACAATCACGGTCTACTGGTCGGTCGCTCATTGATTTTAGGTTGATGGCCGAAGTCTGCCCGTCCCGTTGTCCATGTAGAGATGGGTCGCCACGAAGAAACAGCCATGCCTGTATTTGATGAGAGAGATAGAATTGGTCGCTTGAAGAAGCGAAGGTCGAAAATAAGAAGAGGGAGGGCGCTGAGACAAAGGACTGCGGAATCTGAGTCACCATTCATGGTTCACTCCTTCCGGCCTTCTCGCAGCCTTGCCGGAGAGTCCGGGACATTCGCTGTGACGGCTGTTTACGATAGACCCGCTGCGAGACTCATGCACGTTCCGGTTTTCCGACAGACTGAGGAACTCCGTTAATCGCGATTCCGTTGCTGGACCGTGACAATTTTTATCGTTTACTCAGCCGGTTGCTTATCGTCGGCATGATCGAGCGCAGGCGGCTGTGATGCGACCGTGCCCGCACCTCCGGCATCGGCTTTTTGGTTCTCCATCGTTTGATCCCGCCATATTCTGGTGAGGATGGCGAGCAACAAGAATACCCCGAGCAGTGCGGCTGTGATGAGGGAGATATCCCAGACCATTGCGTTCTTCCTAAAGTCATCGTGATGACGACGGTGATGTGAAGTGCTGGTTCGCCTCTTCAATGCGCAAACGCTGTGCCATAGGAATTTGCCGGCAGTGCCGAAAGCTTCCAGAGGAGACTTGTAGAGATTTGAATGACATCGGGTACTCCGATGATTCGTTCAATCGGAGCAACGGAAGGTATGGCCGGCGCGGTGTATCCGATCGGATTCTATGCCGTATCCGATGCGATACGGGAGACAGGAATGAGGAAGGAGCGCTCGCGACCGCAGTCGCCACCGAACTCACGGAATGTCTGCAATGTGAAGGGGGGCCGCGTCTTCGTTTGGGGAGCGAAGACGCGGCAGATGGCGTGGAGAAGGCGGTCTGATCAGCGCTGGATGGGCACGATCCAGGAGGCCGTGTCATGCGGTTGCTCTTGGTCGACAACCGGCGACAGGAAACCGGCTCTCTGCCACGCCGAAAGGGCACGAGCACAATTCGATCAACCCGGTTCTCTCGACTGCATCGCTCCATGGCGATGGAGGAAGCAACCGTCATGCCGCCGATGGTTGAAGATGAAGCCATCGCGGTACATCAGAAAATAACGATCGGGGCCGGCAGGAACAAGCGGGACTCAGTAATTGAACCGCAACGACAGTGAGCCGACATGAACCATGCTGTCGTATCGGCCATTGACGGTTGGGTTCTGGTTGCCTGCGATCGTGCGTACTTCATACAGACCGGCTTGATACGCGAGATCGATGGCGAATAATTTCGGCTTCAGCGGGCCGATTCCCAGTTTGCCGCAACGCACCAGCCCGAGGAACGAACCGTTTTCATGGCAGGCCAACCCGATTCCGACGGAGGGGATGTGGGTATTGGCTGAGGGGACTCCCGGATTAAAGGTGCGATCGGGTATTTGTGCCTGCTGGTTCATGTAGCCGGCCCGAAGGGCAATGTCCCAATCCGGCATCGAGGCCAGGCGCAGCCATCGGTATTCGGTGCCGATCATGACGGTATAGGTGCTCTGCCAATTTTGCGGAAAGGGTAACAGGGCGCCGTTCGTCAAATGGACATCGAGGTTCCGGTTGGATTTCCATCCCGTGTAGTCCACATCGAATTCCAGTTTCCATTCGCGCTCGGACGTACGAACCGGCCAGATGCCGATGCCGCCGGAGAAGACTTGCGGCAGGACGAAGGTGGCTGTGGCGCCGGCGACTGAGGCGCCGTTGGCGAGAAAGTTGCCCGTGAGATGAAAGGTGGCTTGACTGCGATAGACCATGCCGATGTTCACGAGTGGTTTTCCGTCGCTGTTGCGGAAGGGTGTGTACAGGAGGCTGACGTTAAACCCTGCCGTGGTGTCACTACCGTTGATCTCCATCAGGGAACCGGCCGGGATGCCCAGCCCGCCGGGCCAGATGGACTTCTGTTCGAGATGGCCTTCTCCGAAGAGCCCGGAGAAGGTGTAAATATCCGCGCCTACCCCGAAGGAGAGCTGATCGTTCAGTTTGTAGGCGATGGTGGGTTTGATGTCGAGCAACGGCAAGGTGGTAAAGGTGATGGCTGTGCGAAACGGCCCATCGTTGGGGTATCTGGTCAATGAACCGAACGGATTGTTCATCCCGATACCGGCGGTGAAGTTCCCGAGCGCCGACAGTCCGAGGTCCTTGAGATTCGCGACCAGATACACGTGGCCGGGAGGGGGCCAGGCCACGCTTCCGTTGCGATCGCCTGTCGTTTGTGCGCCGGTCGGGCTCGAGAACTGGGTGGTGCCTCCGATGAGCGTGGTTCCGAACAGGGTTTGGAACCCATGCAGTTGGGTCATGCCGGCGGGGTTGTAATGAAGCGCGGAAGGGTCATCGGCCTGGGCGACGAAGGCGTTTCCCATGGCGGCGGCGGCGGCGGACTGGCCCTGGAGCCGTGGCGTTTGTGCGTTGGCGGAAGCGGCAGCGAGGACGAATCCGGCGGCCGAACACAACAGGCAGAGAAGCAGGGCGCGGCGGAATCGCTGAGCGAGAGGCATGGGGTTACCGTCCTATCGGAGACTCGGATTGACCGGAGCCGATGACGAACCAACGATCGACGATTTGCCGCAGCCTGGTTCCATCGAAGGGCTTCAGGAGGTAATCTTGAGCGCCGGATTCCACTGCCGCCATGGCGCGATCCAGCGCCTCCACGGCCGTCATCATGACCACCGGCAACGTGGGGTGGGTGGGACGCAACTGTCGCAGGACTTCAAACCCGTCCAATTCCGGCAAGGCGATATCAAGCAACACTCCATCGACCGTCGTCTCCGCCAGCATGCGTAATGCGGCGCGACCGTCCGCCGCGGTGCAGACGTGAACGCCTTCCGCCTCCAAACGATCCCTCAACAGGTCGCAAATGTCAGGATCGTCGTCGACGACCAACACCGTACGGCGAACAGCGGGCAATTGGCCGGCGGGAGATGGTTCGCGCGAATGCAGGGGGAGGGTGAAGGTAAACTCCGTTCCCTGATCCACTTCGCTACGAACCGTGATGCTGCCTCCGTGCAGATCCACCAAATCTTTGACGATCGCCAACCCGAGTCCCAATCCCTTGGTTTGGCTTCGCTCTTCTTGCTGCACTCGGAAGAATGGATCAAAGAGTTTGGGCAATGCATCCGAAGGGATACCCTGGCCGTTATCACGGATGACGATACGAGCCATGTCGTGCGTATCGACCGAAAGCTCCACCGAGACCTGTCCCCCGTCAGGAGTGTACTTGATAGCATTATCCAATAAATTCGTCAAAATCTGGCTGAGCCGGTCCTGATCCGCCCACACCAGCAGTTCGGGATCCGGACTGTGAAGTTCGATATTGAGGTGCTTGGTGATGGCGAGCGGCAGGAGTTGTTCGATGACGTCGCTCACGATCGTCGGAAGGCACACCTGTTCGAAAGAGAGCACGAGTTTACCGGCCTCGACACGCGAGAGGTCCAGGAGGTCGGTGATCATGCGGGCAAGTCTGGTGCCGTTGGCTTTGATGCGGGTGAGGTACTGCTCCTGCTTCATATTGAGGGAACCGACGAGTCCCTCGAGCATATTGTCCGCGAAGCCGACGATGCTGGTGAGCGGCGTTCGAAGCTCGTGGGACACATGGGCAAGAAATTTCGATTTGAGCCGATCCATCTGCTTGAGTTGCGCGTTGGCGGCTTCCAACTCCGCCGTACGCTCGCGTACGCGGGCCTCCAGGCCGGCATTCAACGATTCGATTTCCCGATACGCCTGGGCATTGTCCAGCGCGATGGCGACCTGGCTGGCGAGGGTGACCAGGACATCGAGATCGTCTTGGGTCAAGGCTTGATTGTGTGTGCGGTCGACCGAGAGGGAGCCGATGACGGCATCTTGAGTTTTGAGGGGAACGGTAATGAAGGATTTTACATTGACCATCGCGATCAATTGTTGATCGAACGGGTGCAGCCGGTCCCAGATTTCGTGAACGTTGTTCGTCAGCACGGGTTCGCCGCGCAGGAAGACGGTCCCTTCGACACTGTCGGGGTCGGTAACGGGCACTTCCTGCGTCCGCAGAAAATCGGCGACCTCTTGCGGCATGCCACGCACTCGAAAGTCGTGCGACACGTTCCTCGTGCGATCGAACTGCGTGATCATGGCGCGATCGTAGTGCAATTCACGGACGATCGTCTCTAAAACATTGGTCAGCAACTCTTCCCGATCGAAGGTCGAACTGAACAACAGTCCTGCGCGGTGAAGTGTCGTCAGGTCATTGATTTTTCGTCGTAAGGTGACGGCGGTACTCTGTTGTTCGAGGTAGGCCTCGCGCAATTCCTCATGCCGCGCATCGACGACCTGCTCCTGATCCTTGATCAACCGTTGCAGCGGTTTGGCGGCTTGTCGCATGTGATTGGTGATCATCCACCACAACAGCGATGCTGGAACAGCCGCCAGCCCCAGCGCCTCCACCGTCGGCACGTCAGGCCGGCGAAGATGCAGGTAGGTGAAGGTGCCTCCCGCGACGAGCATCCACATGGCGAGCGGCACGGAACTGCGGACTTGCGGTGTCCATGTGAATTCCCATTCGCAATAGGGATCGCCGTTGGCGGTGCAGGAGAGGTCCCTGACCGTGGCGGCCGGTGTGCCGTGCATTTGCGTCTGCACCCGCGCGATACTGCTCTTGCAGGAGAGGCAGATTACATCCACGCACCGCTTCCGGTAGGGACCGAATTGCACAAGGGCCCGATCGGTGAATGTCATGCGGAGAATCGCCGAACGTCTGGTCACCCGGCCGACCTCGAACTCCAACACGCCCCGGACATACTTACTGCCGAAATAGGGCCACATTTTGTAGAGCTGTGGGGTCGAAAACGGGCGACAGAGAATTTGGATCAGGGGGGGGACTTTCCTGTCCGTTCCCACGTTGACATGAAATTGGGGATCTCCGGACAGATGCTCGCAGAACTCCCTGAGGTAACAGACGAATTCGTAGGAGTAACTATTCCAGATATTGCGAAGCGAGTCGGGGGTGACGTGGTAAGTGCGGTCCGGAAGGCGGGCGTTGAGAAGGCGGCACAGTTCATCCAGCGCTTGTTCGGCAGCCTCCGTCCCGGCGGTGCGACTGAGATAGTCGAACATGTAGTCTACGTTGGACTGAACGACGACTCCGCTGATGTCGCTGATCTTTTCGCCCTGGTCGTTGAGCCCGAATGGGCGAAACTCCATGAACGGCCGTTCGAGAATGGAATGTTCTTTGGAGAGAAGGTCGGTCATACGGAAGCCGCCCGATTCGGTCTATGCCGCGTGACGGAGGAGTGCCCCGGCGGCCAGATCATAACGTACCCGTCCTCGGGAGGCGAGGCCCTCCGTGCAGCGTTGTGTCTGCCGGCGCGCGCCCGGTTCCCTGGTTGTGATCCGTTATTCAAGATCCCGGCAGGCCGGGGCATCATGTATGACCAAACGGTCGAGATCACAGGTCTTCAAGTATTCGATGATGGCCCAGCGATCAGCGATCGGTATCTCACATCCTAGTACACCGGGTTCCGTCACCCCGGACCCACAGTCAGTCCCTTTGAATTCATGCCCTTCCATGCCGTTGCCCGGCAGCTGAGTTTTAAACTCAAATCCTGTCAATGGATCGCGGAAGGTCTGAGAATCGTTGCATTTCGAGACGACGAACCCGACCTTTACTGGATCGAATTCCATGTTCGGACTGAGATAGAAGCACGCCGGCCGTTCCTTAACCGGAGAGAGCAATGCGTAGAGGTTGGGAACGGACCCATTGTGTAGGAATGGAGCGGTTGCCCAGACGGCGAGATGCGGGCGCGCGATGTATTGCGCCTTGTCACGCCATGTGTTGGTGAGATGCTGGTACTCAGGGTCGCTCCCCGCGCCGTTGAGGGTCATCAATTCCGTGGTCACCCACTGGGACGCATCTTTGGCCGAGAGTCGGCCCAACCCAAGACGTTCGAGATCGACGGTACGTCGGGAAAAATTCTCCAGATACAGGCTGTCGGTGCCGACCTCTTTTTGAGGGATCATCGTGACGTGCAGGCTCGGGCCGTTTGGATTCGGCGAATCGAGCTTCGTGGCGACATGGCAATGGGCGCAGAGATTCGGCAAGCCCTTGAGCTTGTTGCCGTGATACAGATCCTTCCCCCTTGCAGCCAACTCTCGATTGATCGGAGGGAAGCTCTTCGACCACCTTGGTGGGTGCAGCCGTTTCGCAAGGTCCTCCAATGTTTTCAGTGAGGCCACATCGACCGACGACCGAAAGATCTCCTGTTTTTCTGGAGGAGTGTGCGGAGAGGTTCTTGTCCAGGAGAAGAGTGCTGCGTTTACCCCGATGACTTGGGCGATATTTCTGGCGAGAGGATGTTGAATCGACCCGGCCCACTGCACCCAGTCATATTCCCATACACCCCAGAGAGGCGGAATACTCACCGGCGCGTTGGCAGGCCTGAGGTTGTCCGGATTGAGCGGCGAGAAGACTGTATTGCCGCCACGCCCGAGCGCATCGAACCGTCCAGGCCCCCACAGTGCCGGTGAGGCATCTCTCCCGCCTCTCGCGACCAGATCCTTCATGACTCGGGAAAATTGTGTGGATAAGGTAGCGATATTCTCTTGAGTCAGCGGCTGTCCACGCCGGTGTAAGACGCGAACTGCGAAGGCCTGGAATTTATCGGGCGCTTTCAACTCTCCCAGACTCTCCAGCAGTATCTGCAGAAAGCGCTGGTTGTATTGGAGGGACGGACCCCCTTCGATACGAATCGAGTTGCCTCGGTAGGTGAACTGAGTCGTGTGGCAGAATGCACAGGTCAGCCCAATGGTCGGCTCCGGGACGTTCGGCCCTTCGGCCTTTGCAAATCCGATCGGAAGTTTGTCGGGATGGGTCGGGTCGGGGATAATACCGGTTCGGGCGAAATTGTTCTTCAGCGGCTCGTCTTCCAGGACGACAAACCAATCATAAGGGAGGAGTTGGGTCCCAGCGGACGTATGGTACCACTGTTGCCGGTCTTGCTCCGTCCATCCTTGAGTGTCGGCGGAACTGCCCGTGTGGGGAGGGGGCAGGTCAATCGCTTGGCAATGTACGGTCGACAATGCGAATAGGACTGCAGCAAGCGCCACGACACGTCGGGGGCAGAAATGCATGGTTCATCTCCTCATGGTGGGCGAGATTATCTGAACGGGTAATGCATATTCGATCCAGCGGTTGGTCAACTTGACGCGCCTTCAGTAGTCGTTCGCCCATTTATGACGGCAACGATAGAGGCAAGCGCCGCACTCACCCAAGTGCTGAGAAGCAACTCATATGCCACAAGCGCGGGAAGGGTACCTGGATCGGTACACGAAAGCCATTTATTTTTTGAGAGCGATGCGTGTCGGTGGCAGGTTTGAAACCCGCCTAGTCTGGTGTGGAAAGGGAAGGGCGGCTCAAGCGTACGGGGTATCTGAAGAGATACTAGCGCAGTCGGGGAACGCAAGCTTGGGACGATGTGATGCTACTGGTGGAGATGTTTCATGGCAGCGGCGCAGAGGATGATGAAAAAGCCCATCCAGAGCGCTGCGCGTTGAAACGGGATCGATTCGTAGTTTTCGCCTTCCTCTTCCTCGTCCTGATCTGATTTGAAAATGACGGTATAGAGGAACAGCGTGAGGAGGCACAGAACCAGGATCAGCTTAACGCAGAAAATCCAGAGGTACTTGGGATGGTTCTGCATGCCCTGGCCCGTCTGCGAGACGAAGATCTGATTGACGTAGTGGAGGTTGATGCCGCCGGTGAACAGCAGGACGACCAGCAGGATCCCCGCCACCCGCTTATAATGCTTGTAAAACGCGTCGGTAATCGGGCGAACATATTCCTTGGGCAAGGCGGCTTCACGGAGCCCCGGCTTAACGGCCATCACGATGAACGCGAGCCCGCCGATCCAGATCACGGCTGAGAGGAGATGGAACCAGTGATTGACGATCGGAATCAGCTGATTCAGATCGAGGAAGATGCTTTGTACGGAATCCATTATTGATCGGTCAGGGCGACCAGCGAAAGTAGCTGGGGCTACGGAAGATTCTGTATGGCGCCCGGCTCCTAGTCCTTCCCTCGCATATCGAAATTGAAGACCGGCGCGTCGTTTCCAAAGC
>CABVRO010000014.1 GCA_902500715.1 uncultured Nitrospira sp.
GAAGGCCGCTCCCGGGAGGGGAGGTGCCCAGCACGTCGGCCACGAAGGTCGAGGCTGGCGCCCTCGGGAGATCGTCACCGAAAAACATCAGCTGGCCGATGCTCGGCCAAATGATATCCATGGCAATGTCCGACCGCTTGAGCATGGGTGTATAGGCATCGGTCAGGGTGTGCCAGCAGGAATCGTAGGACGTGTCGTTGGCCGGCGCGAATTGTTTCACCTTTGCCGGAGCGGCAACGACGTATCGGTATTGGCAGGCAAAATCCAATTGCCCGGCGGTGACGCGATCGCCGTGCGCAAGGGCTTCGGCATATCGGACGGCGGTCTGGACCGCCGGTGGTTGCTTAGCGGAGGCGGTTGGGCGATGTCCCTTCCCGCCGGTAGCCGGTGCCGACTCGGCTGTCCCGGCCCAGAGACCGAGCGAGAGCGCGAGGGTCACGATGGCAATGGTCTGTCGTCGATGGAACAGGTTCCCGCGAATCATGCGAACGACCTCCGGTGGCAATAAAAGAATGTCACTGTACCACGGGGCTCTTTTCAGGTGAAAGGGGCGTGCGGAGGCGATGCAAGATCACGGACCCGGGGGAGGGGGAGTGAGTGGCCGGGTAAACCGGACCAAGGAGCGGATGTATTGGAGAACGGCCTGCTGGTCCTCGGCGGGCAGCACGTTCTGCCAAGCCGGCATAGAAGTACGGGGTTTGCCTTGGGCGATCGTGCGGAGCAACTCTTTATCCGTTTTGGCAGAGGTCGCCGCCGAGATGAGATTACCCGGTCGAGGGGAAAGAAACGGGGCCTTGACGCCGTCGCCCTTGCCGGTTATGCCATGGCACTCCATGCAATGCGCACGGTAGATGGCTTGCCCGTGGTCGAGCGTTTCTGAAGGCTGGGCGAGCAGGACGCCGGTTCCACCGCAGGTCAATAGAAGGGTGAGCAGGAGGCGGTCTGACATCGAAGGAACATATCGTTGCGGCGAGCGGAGCCGCTGATCACTCTGCGACTCGTCTCTCGCCCCCTCTGCCGGTTGTGCTCCGGTCGGCGTGATCATCGGGCCCATCACGACTGGTTATGCCGTGGCCGCAGCCTTCAAAATCTGTCGGCGGAGGTTTGCACGATCGTTTTTGGAGAGTGCCGGGGAAGGACGGTTGCGGCAGAGCTGCACGGTTTGGCGCAGTGAGTCGAGAAACACTTCGCAATTCGGACAGTCACCGACGTGGGCGCGAATTTCCTGACACACGTCGCCGGAAAGCTCATCGTCCAGATAGGCAGACAGCCGTTCGAGCACTTTCACGCAATTTCGTTTTCCGTGATCCTGGTGGAGGGCGGGCTTGCGGGTGCCTGGATATGTGCGTACGCGATCAGCCATGGCGGTGCTTCTTCTTGACTATACCAAACTATCGGTGCCCGGTGGTAATGTTCGGATGAATTTCTGCCGCCAATCCTTTGCCGCTGAGTTCCTTGCGGACAAAGAGGCGGGCTCGATGCAACCTCGATTTGATCGCCCGTTCGTTGAGCCCCAGAATGCTGCCCACTTCTTTGGCGCTCAAACCTTCCATGTCCCGGAGCACCAGGACCATCCGGTATTTGCGCGGCAACTTTGCGATGGCGCGATCGAGTATCTGCCGCAGTTCTTTATTTTCAAGCGCTTCTTGAGGGCTGAGGCCCTCCATCGGGATCTGCAGGGAAAACTCGCCCTCCGATGTCGGCACGAATTCGGTCAGGGATAACTCGCGCTCCGGTTCGCCTTTGCGTTTCCGCCGCATACGTTGACAGGCATGAGAGGCAATGGCGTAGAGCCAGGTCGAGACCTGGGCGTCGCCTCGGAAGCGGTCGTAGGCGCGATAGGCATTCAGAAACGTTTCCTGGACCAGATCTTTGGCCGCCTCGGCTTCACCGCACAGGCGATAGGCAAAGCGGTACATCACGTCGACGTGATCACGATACAGCTGATCGAATGGGGCGGAGGTGGAGGGGGAGACGCCGCGCCCGTCGGGGATTTCCGGCCGACTGTTCTTCCGTGAAGCCATACGCGTCACGGAGTCTACGGGGGGCACCGGGCACTGTCAAGAAGCGGCCCGGATGTCGAGGTGCCGACAAAGGGTGTCAATTGACCCGTCGGATATCGACGAGTTCACCCTGCTGGTTAAGTTCGACGATGATCGGGAGCCCTTCCTTTAGGGTTGCGAGAGCAGCCGGCCGTTGCGTGAGGGGAATGGACTGGGCTCCCTCGGGACCCTGCATGGTGAGGGTGTCATGCGCATCGGACCCGTAGGCCAGCGGTCCAGTGAGGAACCGGCGCGATGGACTTGTAAGACCGTCCTGATACAGGTCGATGGCCACATGTCGATCCTGGATCCACACCGACATCTCCTGCCCGACCTTGGCGTTCCGCACACCGGTCTTTCCGCTGACTGTCACGATGCCCAGGGGGGTTTTCAGGAACACATAGTTCGACTTCAGTTTCGAGACCGTGCCGTTCAACAAGAGATGCAGCGACGAAGGTGTGCGGGGAACCTGATTGACCTGGAGGTCGAACTGCACATCGTGCAGACCTTTGATGGTTCCGGTCCCATCGACCTCGATGGTCAATGGTTGGTGGTCCTGGCGTCCGGCGATTTTGGCTTCAAATTTGCCGAGAGTGAAGGATTGTTCACCATCCGGAGTCCAGAGCGTGACGGCGGTTTTCTCAGGGGAGGTAAAGTTCGGCATGCCGGTGACATACCGATGGACCAGTTTGTCGATGCCCCTCTCTCGGATGTCGATGACACTGGTCGTGCCATGGACCCACAGCGTGATCTTTTGTGAGGTCTTGATGTCGCGCAGGGTGGATTTCGAACTCAGAGAGAGTGGCCCGATCGGGGTTTGCAGAAACACGATGCCGGGTTTCGACCGCCAGATTGCGCCGGAAATCTGAACCGAAGGGGACACGGGCGCGAGAGCTACCGCCGGTTCAGGGCTGTCTTCCGCGACCGGATCGCCGGACTCGGCGAGCGGGGGCGGTTCAATGAGGGGGGTGGCGGTGTCTGCCCACGCTGGTTGTGCCAGGATAAGACAAGCGCCCAACCGGACCGAGAGAAAGAGGAGCCGCTGAGGGGAATTCGTAGAGTAAGCCATAGTGCTTATTAAATCGTCTTGACCGGAATGGTATGACGCCGAAAGAGTGGAGGAGAAACCTCCCATAGTTGGAACGGGCCGGCTCCTGCCTTGTCGCGCGTGGCGTACAACGTCTCCTGTGCGAATAACATGCTGATCCGCATGAGTCAAGTTGAAAGCCGTTCGAGACCCGCGAATCGCCTGAGGCCGTGTGTTGCGCAGATTGAATGTTACCAGGAGGAGGCGCCTGATTGGTGATGGATTGTCAGGACGACACGTGACTGCTGGCGTCTGGCTTGGTCTGGAATGCCGAATCCCCGGAGGCGCACCGTGCCGCCGCCCCATCGGGCGAGGCGGGTGATTTCGAATTGGCTCCAGTCTTCTGCTGCGATGTGTTTCTCCAATTGAGCCAGGACGTCATGAAACAGGTCCATCAACGGATGACGGATTGGTGTGGTAGCGGGGGCCTGCAGTCGGCGCGGCTCGTTTGTGAAATGGCGCGCGAACTCGCGTGCCCGGTCGTTGGTGTGGAGAATTTGACCGTCCATGGAAAGGACGATGAGGCCGGTTTCGGCCGACGAGGTCGGTGCGGCGAGTGCGGCGAGATCTGGTTGTCCGATGAACATGGAGATGAGCTCCTCTCTGTTAGGGCTGTCCCTCATGCGTTCAGCGCGTGCGGTCGTCGCTGCCATTCGAATGCTGAGTGGAGAAGCAAGATGCGGGCCATTGCGTCGAGTTGGGAGAAGGGAGGAAATCTACGAAATGTTCAAGGGATCGTGAGCAGTGAAACGCAAGGGGGCGAAGGAAAATGTCGTCGATTGTGTCGAATGCGTCGCGCCCCGGCAAGGCTGCCTCATTTTTTTCTGGTCATCAGTCGAATGGGCGTGCCGGAGAAGTGATATTCCTTTCTGATCTGGTTTTCGAGGAAGCGGAGGTAGGCCGGGGTCATATTGTCGGGATGGCCCACAAAGAGGGCGAATGCGGGAGGCCGTGTCGCAACTTGCGTCATGAATGCCGATTTGCTGGCTTTGGCCGGCTTTCCTTTCCTGACCGGCAACGGATGTTCTTCCAGCAGACCCTGAAAGAATTGATTCAGGGGGCCGGTGGGGACCCGTTTACAGAATGAGAAATAGACCTGGTCGATCAAGGCGAACAAGCCGCGCAGAAAATCCTGCTCCAGCGCCGAAATGAACAGCACCGGTGCCCAGGCGAGGAACGGGAAGCGACGTTCAAGATCTTGTTTGTAGGCCTCGCGCGCGTGCACGTCATCGGCCTTGAGGTCCCACTTGTTGACGATGAGAATGCAGGCGCGTCCTTGTTTGAGGACGAGGCCCGCAATTTTAGTGTCCTGCTCGGTGACGCCTTCTTCCGCATCCAGCAGCAACACGGCGATGTCTGATCGGCCGATGGCGCGCAGGGATCGGGCGACGCTGTAGCCCTCGATGCCTCGTTCCACACGACCACGGCGGCGGATGCCGGCCGTATCGGTCAGCACATACTGCCGGTCTTTGAATGTCGCGACCGAGTCGACGGGATCACGCGTCGTGCCCGGCACATCGCTGACGACGACGCGCGCTTCGCCGAGGACTGAGTTGACCAAGGTGGATTTGCCGACATTCGGACGTCCGACGATGGCGATGCGGGGCGTGTCGCTCGTGGCTTCTTCGTCGAGGGGCTCGGCCATGTGCGAGAAGAGATCGTCCAGCAACTCGGCGACGCCGATGCCATGTTCTGCCGACAAGGGATACAGCTGCTCCTGCCCGAGGCGATAGAAATCGGCGACCAGCGGATCGGCCTTCGGGGTATCGATTTTGTTGATCACGTAGTAGACGGGTTTATCGGATCCGCGCAGGGTGTGTACGACTTCTTCATCGGCCGGCGTCAGGCCTGAGCGGGCATCCAGAACCAGGACGAGAATATCCGCCTCGGCGATGGCGAGTTGGGATTGTTGCCGGATCAGGGACAACATGCCTTCGCTGGCTGTGGGGTCCAGTCCCCCTGTATCTACGAGGCGAAAGCGACGATTGCGATAGGTGGAGTCGGCGTAGTTGCGATCCCTCGTCACACCCGGCACATCGTCCACGATGGCCGCCCGCGTGCCGAGGATGCGGTTGAAGAGCGTCGATTTCCCGACATTGGGCCGCCCGATGAAGGCGATAATGGGCAGCCGGCCGCCCTCAAGGGTGAAGAGCGGGGCCACAGGCCCGCGTGTTTGTTTCGTGCGTGACATGGTGCGCGACGGTAGCATAGAGATTTCACCCAACACAATGACTCGTCTTGCCGCGCCCGTCTCCGGTATACTGCCAGGATGCAGTTAAATCGCTCAGGCGCAGTCCATCAGTCGGTCGATTGGAGTCGGATCGACGATGTGTTGCTCGACATGGACGGCACGTTACTCGACCGTCATTTCGACAACTTTTTCTTCGAGGAAGAACTGCCGAGGCGGTATGCGGCGAAGCATGCGCTGACCTTCGAGGCCGCCCGGGATCGCTTGATGGCCATGTATCGTTCCGTCGAAGGGGAATTGGCCTGGACGGATTTACATTATTGGTCGGAGCGGGTAGACATCGATGTGGTGGCGATGCATCGCGAACTCGACCACATGATCGGGTTTCTTCCCGATGCCGAGGAGTTTCTCTCATCCTTGCGTCGATTGGGGAAGCGCGTGACGATTCTGACGAACGCGCATCGGGCAGGAGTGGAGGTGAAAACCGCCAAGACGGGGCTGGATCGGCATGTCGATCGTATCGTGGATGCCTTCGAGGTGGGCTGGCTCAAGATGCGATCGGAGTATTGGCCGACCTGCCGGCAATTGGTCGGATTCGATCCCGCGCGGGCGTTGTACATCGATGACGATGAGCAATGTCTGGCTGCGGCCGAAGACTTCGGGATCGGCCGGATTTTTCACCGCTCCAGGTCGAGTTCTCAGGCGTCGGCGGTTCCTTCCACGCGGTTTCCCTCCATCGAACATTTCCACGCGATCCTGCCTCGGTAATACACTGCCGCGCATCCGGTGTCTCTGCGCAGGCCATCCCCGTTCTTACTTGGCGGAGTCGAGCAATTCCCGGAGCTTCTGCGCCAATTCAGTGGGGACAAACGGCTTCTGAATGAAGCCGGTGCCCGGTTCCGCGAGGAACGTCGGTAACACGCTGCCCTCAGCATATCCCGACATGAACAGAACCCGAAGCTCGGGCCATTGCCGGCGCAGGTGCTCGGCCAGGGCCGGACCTGTCATCTGCGGCATGACCACATCCGTAAGCAGAATGTGGATGGGAGTACGGGCGGCGGCGACCAGGCGAAGCGCTTCTTGTCCGCTGGAGGCTTCCAGTAGGGTGTAGCCGTAGTCGGACAGGGCCTGGGTGAGCAGCATCCGGACGGCCTGCTGATCCTCGACGAGCAGGATGGTTTCCCGCCCGCAATGCGGCCTGGAGGGGAGGGGCGGCGCGGCAGCGAGCGGCAGCGCTTCGACCAGTGGAAAGTAGAGGTCGAAGATGGCCCCGTCCCCGGGTGTGCTGTCGGCAAAGATGAAACCCTGGCTTTGTTTGACGATGCCATAGACCATGGCCAATCCGAGTCCGGTTCCTTTGCCTTCTTCTTTGGTGGTGAAGAAGGGTTCGAAAATATGGGACAGGGTCGTGCGGTCCATGCCCTGTCCGGAGTCGCGGATCGACAGGTGCGCATAGGCTCCCGGGAGTAGTGCGGGATGGGGCACGGGGCTCTCCGGTGTGATCAGGAGGACCTCCGTCGCCAGGGTGAGTGTTCCGCCGGCAGGCATGGCATCCTTGGCGTTCACGGCCAGATTCAGCACGACTTGGTCGATTTGTCCCCTGTCGGCGCGGATGGTACAGGGCCGCGAGGCCAGGTTTCTGGCCAGGCTGATGTCTTCGCCGATCAACCGTTCGATCATGGAGCTGATCGACGAGAGCGCCTCATTGAGATCGAAGACCTGGAACGTCAACACTTGGCGCCGGCTGAAGGCCAGGAGCTGCTTGGTCAAGGCCGCCGCACGCTGGCCGGCGGTTAGGATCTCAGTCAACGAGCGACGAAGCGGATCCTCGGCCCGCACCTGGTCCAACAAGAGCGTGGCGCACCCGTTGATGACGGTGAGCAGGTTATTAAAATCGTGGGCCACCCCGCCGGCCAAGCGGCCGATCCCTTCCATCTTGTGGGCCTGCCGGAGCTGCTCTTCGAGCTGTTTGTGCTTCGTGATATCGACGAAGAATCCGATGGAGCCGACCGCCTGGCCTGCCGGCCCCTGGAGCAGGCTGCCCCACATGTTCACATCCACCAGAGTTCCGTCCTTTTTCTGGCGGCGCAGTTCGAGATTGCGCGGTGCGGCGCCGCTCATCACTGCCGTCCACAATTCTTCCGACACCTCTTCCTGGCCGGGAGGCACATAGGGGAGCTCCTTGCCCAGCACCTCGTCCTTGGTCCAGCCGAAGAGCGCGGTGGCGGCGGCATTCCACGTGGTGACGAGGCCCGCTTGGTCCAGTTCGATCATCGCCAGAGGGGACTCTTCGATGATGGTCTGAAGATGGGCGGTCGTTCGGCGCAACTCGCCGGTGCGTTCACGGACGTGTTGCTCCAGCGCCTCTTGAGCTTGACGACGGTCGAACGCCTCCAGGGTCAGGGTCGCCATGGCGGCCAAAGAGGCGGCGAACGTTTGCTCCTCTGTGGTCCAGACTCGGGCCGCACCGATATGTTCGAGACATAAGACGCCGACCACGCGACCATGCCGGCGGATCGGGGCGTCCAACATGGACACGATCCCCAGCGGGAGCAGGTATGAGGGCGTCAATTCTCTCGTGCGGGGATCGGTCTGCGCGTCATGGGCCGCGAGCGAGTAGGGTTCGGTTTCGAGCGCATGCAGGTAGGCCGGGTATTCACCGGTCGAGAGCGTGGTTCCCTGTAGATGGTGTTTGGGAGTGGCTTCGAACAGATCCTGCAGGATCAATGCGGACTGATTCTCGCCAAAGAGCCAGATGCCGGCTCGTTCGACGGCAAACGTGCTCACCGCATATTCGGTAATGACCGGGAAGGCTTGCTGCGGGTGTCCGCTGTGGATGGCCGGATCTTCCGCCAATTCATGCAGCACGGCTTGTTGTGTTTCTAATTTCCCCAAGCGCAGCCGTTCGGCCTCTTCGCGTTGTTTCCGATCCGTGATGTCTTCCGATATCCCCAATAGATAGCGCGGCATGCCGGCCTGGTCGTAGAGGGGAAGCTTCTTGGTGTGGAGCCACCGGAGGCCATGATCCTTGGTCTGGATCGGTTCGGCCGGAATGTCCATCATCGTGCCGCCGGTCAGGACCTCGCGGTCTCTGGCGGTAAAGAATTCCGCCTGCTCAAGAGGGAAGAACTCGAAATCGTTCTTCCCCAGGAGCGCCTCTCGCGGCAGGCCGATCAGGTCTTCGCCCGCTTTATTGAACTGGACGAAGCGCAATTCTTGAGCGTCTTTTAAAAAGACCATGTGGGGAATGTGCTCGACGATGGACTCCAGGAGTTGGCGCGTCTGGGTCAGGGCATCTTCGATGCCCTTCTGTTCGGTCACGTTCTCACACACGATGATGATATCGAACTGTCCGTCGGGGTTGCGCACGGCTCGGGCGGCCTCTCTTACCCAGAGCAGGCTCCCGTCCTTCCGTATCTTCCTGAAATTCCAGCGGAGGACCTCTCCCGGTCGGCGGAGACAGTCGGCAAAATGTTGCCGCATGCTGCCCTGATCGTTCGGGTGAACGATCATCGCCGCCGGTTGTCCGATCAACTCCTCGGCCTCGTAGCCCAATTCGGCGGCGGTGGTGGTATTGACCGTGAGCAAAGTCCCCCGGCCGTCGACGGTCAGCAGCATTTCGGGGCTGCTCTCGAACAGTGCACGGTATCGCTCCTGACTGACGCGCAAGGCTTCTTCGGTCTGTTTCCGAGCCGAAATGTCTCGAACCACGGCTTGAAATCCGATGACCTCCTGATCGCGTTGCAGCAACTGCACATTCTGTCCGACCCACAGGGTGTGGTGCGCCTGGGTGAGCAAGGGAAATTCACAATAGGTGCTGGCCGTCTTCCGGAGAAATTGCCGGAGGTAGAAGCGCTCCGTCTGGCGGCGGTAATCGGGATGCACGAAGTCCATCGCACGATGCCCGAGCATTTCCGTCTCGTGATACCCCAGGAGCCGGATGACCGCGGGATTGATGAAGGTGAAACGTCCGCTCCGGTCGGTTCGATAAATGATGTCCTGGGCATACTCCATGATAAAGCGATGATGTTCGGTCTTGACGGTGAGGAGCAGTTCCATCTGCTCCCCTTCCTGCAGTTGCCCAGTGAGTTGATCCACCAGTTGGGCGTTGTGATATTTCAGCCGGAGGGTTTCCAGCACGGTGTTGGAGGTTCGATAAGCCGTGTAGACCATAAGCAGCGAGAAGAGCATGGTGCAGATCGCCATCGGCAGAGCTTGCTCGTGGCCGAGGGCGAAGAGTCTCAGGATGAGGGGCGTCAACATCGGCAGAGAGAAAGACAGAAAGGCGTCGAAGCGGGCGGCCAAGGTCGAGGCGGCGCCGGCGGTAATGCCTGCGAGCACGAAAGCCAGAAAGACCTGGTGGGCCGGTGAGGATTCTGGAAACAGCAACAGCGCCGAAGCGCCCCAGCCGAGCCCCGCGAGTGTCGTACCGGCAAGAAATGTTCGGTCCCAGCGTGCGATGTCGGCGGGGCCCGGCTTGTTGGCCGTGAACGATCGGGCGAGCCCGTATCGGCCTGCCGCGAGGACCAGATGGTACACCAGCCAGACGAGCAGCCGCTCGTGCGGGACGACATGCCAATTGACCGCGATCAGAGCGAGTGCGCAGCCGAGTCCGGCCACCAGCGCGGCCGGCATCGCCTCATACAGGAGCGTCACCCGTTGCAGAGAAATACTAATGTCCCGTGCTGAATCGGAGGGTTTCGGCAATGGACGGGGCAAGGAGGGCCGACCGTCGGAGAACGACTGCGAGGAGGACATCCGGGTCACTCCCGTCTGCTGCATGGACGAATGCGACGATCGTGCATAATACGGTGCAGTCTACAAAATTGCCGACGGGGATACAATTTCCCTGTTATATGTCGTACGGGGTTCGGCTGGTTCCGGAAGGGGCGTGAGGCCGAGGTCGCAACGAGTGGGTCAGGTGTCGAGGCTGGAATGCAGGGACGGTTGTTCGTTGACGCGGGCGGTGCCGCGATACATTTCCCCACCGATTCTCGGGACGCCGGGAAGGCAATATCGATCGAGCTGTTCCAGCTGCAGGCCTGCGTCCAGTACCAGTCGATCGATGCGGCGATTGAGATTGCAGCCGCA
Organism: uncultured Nitrospira sp.; assembly: GCA_902500715.1. GTDB lineage: Bacteria > Nitrospirota > Nitrospiria > Nitrospirales > Nitrospiraceae > Nitrospira_A. The sequence goes on from CABVRO010000014.1 coordinate 10,409, forward strand.
AGCCAGGAGGTGTTGCAGCGGGTTGAGTCGATCTTGCCACCGGGCGATGAGGGGATCGTCGCTGCGACCATGCTCCAGGAACAGGAAGTGGCCATCCGGCTTCAGCACCCGGCGAATATCGAGTAGTGCCTTGGTCGGATCCGGAATCGTGCAGAGGGTGAAGGTGCTGACTGCGTAGTCGAAGGTGGCATCGTCATAGGGCAATCGTTCGGCGCTGACATGCTGAATGTGAACGGGGAACGAAGCCTGTGCCACCCGCACGGCGACTCGGTCCGGCAAGAACGGGGCGGGATCGACGGTGTGCAGAGCAGTCACGGTCGTGGGGTAGTGCGGCAGGTTCAATCCGGTTCCGAACCCGATTTCCAGGACGACTCCATGTACCGGCGTCAGCAGGAGCCGGCGTTCGGTCTGAAACCGTTCGCCCCGGAGCACCCAGTCCATGAGTCGCGGAAAGATGTAGGTAGCGTACATCGGCGTTGGCAAAAGTCTGTGAGGTCGTGCGCGGTCGATCTTCGGCGATTGGTTGTCCCGGCATTTGAACAGGACTTGATTCCGGGATCAAGGGAGGGGGGATCCTTCGCGGTCGACTCGGTCCCTGTTTGTGCCGCCTCGTCCTTGTCGCTCCGTGCGGCGTGTGCTAGAGTCGTCCGTTCTTTCATTCAACAGGACTGGTTGCCCTGCGTATGACGATACCGCAATGAGCAAAGCATACGATCATCAGGCCCTCGAATCGAAGTGGCAGACCTATTGGGAGACGCATCGCCCCTTTCGGGCGTCGGACGATCATTCCAAGCCCAAGTTCTATTGCCTCGATATGTTTCCATACCCGTCCGGGTCGGGGCTGCACGTCGGTCATTTGGAAGGGTATACCGCGACGGATATCGTATCCCGCTATAAACGGATGCGCGGCTTCAACGTATTGCACCCCATGGGGTGGGATGCGTTCGGGTTGCCCGCGGAACAGTATGCGGTGAAAACCGGCGTGCATCCTGCCATCACCACCGCGCAGAACATTGCGACCTTTAAACGGCAAATGAAGCGAGTCGGGCTCTCCTACGATTGGGAACGCGAGCTCAGCACGACCGACCAGGACTACTATCGTTGGACCCAGTGGATCTTTTTGAAGCTGTTCGAACGGGGTCTTGCCTACGTGGCCGAGGTGCCGGTGAACTGGTGTCCTGCCTTGGGGACCGTGCTGGCCAATGAAGAAATCGTGGACGGCAAAAGCGAGGTGGGCGGGTTCGACGTCATTCGCAAGCCGATGCGGCAGTGGGTCTTGAAGATCACCGCCTATGCGGAGCGATTGCTGGAGGACCTGACCCTGGTCGAATGGCCGACCAGCACGCTCGAGATGCAGAAGAATTGGATCGGCCGGTCGATCGGCGCGGAAGTCGATTTTCCCTTGGCCGACAGGACGGGTAATCTGCGCGTGTTTACGACACGCCCCGACACGCTCTTCGGTGCGACCTATATGGTGTTGGCGCCGGAACATCCGCTCGTCGATGTGGTGACGACGCCGGAGCGGCGTGAGCAAGTGACGGCGTACTGCGATGCTGCGTCCCGGAAGAGCGATCTGCAACGTCAGGAACTGGAGAAGGTCAAGACCGGTGTCTTCACCGGCGGGTATGCCGTCAATCCCGTGAATCAGGAACGCTTGCCGATCTGGATTGCCGATTATGTGCTGATGAGTTACGGCACCGGCGCGATTATGGCGGTGCCGGCGCATGACGAGCGTGACTGGACCTTCGCGACGCAATACCATCTTCCGATTCGGGAAGTCATTCAAGGTGGGCAGGTCGATAAGGCGGCCTTCGTTGAGACGGACCGAGGACGCGTCGTCAACTCGACCACGCCGGATGGATCCTGCTCTCTCGATGGATTATTGCCCAGCGAAGCGATTCCAACAATGACCGCCTGGCTTGAAACCAAGGGCAGGGGCAAGAAGACGATTAATTACAAGCTCCGTGACTGGCTCTTTGCCCGGCAGCGTTATTGGGGCGAGCCCTTTCCGATTGTCTGGGTCGACGGGGAGCCCCGTCCCTTGCCTGAGGAGCAATTGCCGCTCCCGTTGCCTGAGACGAAGAATTTCAAACCGTCCGGTAGCGGCGAAAGCCCCTTGGCGAATCTCCACGAATGGCTGGAGACGACGGATCCTGTCACCGGCAAACCGGCGTGTCGCGAGACGAACACCATGCCGCAATGGGCTGGATCCTGCTGGTATTACCTGCGATTCATCGATCCGAAGAATGCCATGCAGGTGGTCGATCCGGCCAAGGAGCGCTACTGGATGCCGGTAGATCTTTATATCGGCGGCAGCGAACATGCGGTGCTGCATCTATTGTATAGCCGGTTCTGGCACAAGGTCTTGTTCGATGCCGGGGTGGTCAGCACGCCGGAACCGTTCAAGAAGCTGGTGCACCAGGGCATTGTGTTGGGCGAAGACAATCAGAAGATGTCCAAGTCGCGCGGCAATGTGGTGAACCCGGACGAGATGATCGACCAATTCGGGGCCGATGCGGTGAGGCTCTATGAAATGTTCATGGGTCCGCTGGAGTCGATGAAGCCCTGGAGTACCCGCGGGGTGGAAGGGATCACGCGCTTTCTCGATCGGGTCTGGCGACTGATGATCGGCGACGAGGGCGCATTGAGTCCGGTGGTCACGGATGCCGAGCCGGCGCCTGAACAGCTGCGTCTGCTCCATTACACCATCAAGAAAGTCACCGACGATATCGAGGCCTTGCGCTTCAATACGGCGATCTCCCAGATGATGGTCTTCACCAACGAGATGACGAAACTGGAGCAGCGGCCTCGCCGGCTGTTGGAACAGTTTGTGTTGTTGCTCTTGCCGTTTGCGCCGCATCTGAGCGAGGAGCTGTGGGAACGTCTCGGTCAAACACCGAGCGCGGGCCAACAGCCATGGCCGCAGTTCGATCCCGCGTTGGTGGTCAGCGACCGGCTGACGGTCCCGATTCAGGTGAACGGAAAGCTCCGGGGAAAACTCGAGGTCGATGCCGGGGCCTCACGCGAGCAGTTGGAACCTCTGGCGAAAAAAGAAGTGGCTGAATGGCTGCAGGGGAAAGAGCCGAAGAAGGTCATTTACGTCGAGAAGAAACTGATCAACTTCGTGGTGTGATGCCGTGGGCCAGGGTGAACGTCACAGGAACAACGCAGCACGTGTCGGCCCGGAGGTTCCTGGCCGCATGCTGTGGCTGATTATGTTCCTTGCGTTGAGTGTCTCGCTCTCCGGCTGTGGCTATCAGTTTCGTGTGCAGGGCGCCGGTCCCACGGTCGGCGGCGCGCCGGAGACGGCGACGAAGCGGCCGCAGGCGCCACGCCTGGCCATCCTTCCTATCGCCAACAGTACCTACGAGGCGAATTTCGAGGTCAAGCTCGCCAATTACCTGCGTCGGGAATTTTCGGCGGGGGCGGGGGCGGAAATCGTGGGTCCTTCGGCCGGGGCCGATCTCTATTTATCCGGACAGATCATGCAGATCACGCTGCCGACCTTGAGTTTCGATCAGACCACGACATTTGAAAGCCGGGTGGAAATGCTCGTGAGCGTGAGGATCGAGGAGGCCAAAACGAAAAAGGTCGTCTGGTACCAGGTTGCGAAAGGAACCTCTGAGTTCTTTCTGACCCAGGATCTGCAATTCAACCGGGTGCTGCAGAACCGGGCGTTGGAGCAAGCCGGCCGGTTCGTCGCGGAAGATCTGGCCTCACGATTCCTGCTCTTTCTGGATACGGGCGAGTTGGACAAGGCGTTGAAGCGATCGGTGAAAGTCGAGGCCGTTCCGTACGGTGGGGCACAGCCCGGTGTGCCCCGATAACGAATGGAAAGTTTCTGCGGATGAGCGCTTCAGTGATGAGTCTTGAACTGCCTCAATCCCTCGCGCGTAGTGGGGTGATGCCGCTGTATGCCGTGGTCGGCGAAGAAGACTACCTCCGGGACCAGTCCGTGGCCGCATTGCGGGCCGCAGCCTTGGGACCGGCGGCGGATACCGGATTCAATTACGATATTTTCCACGGAGACGATTGCTCGGTTGAGGATGTGTTGGCCTGCGCGTCGGAGATTCCCGTATTCGCCGAACGCCGCGCGGTGGTCTATAAGTCGGTGGAAAAGCTTCCGGCCCGGGAAGGTGAAAAACTCCTCTCCTATTTCTCCGCGCCGAATGACACAACGACGTTGATCGTGGTGGCCGTCAAGCTGGATGGACGGATGAAATGGACCCAAGCCTTGACGAAAGGCGCGGTGACGGTCAATTGCGCCCCTCTGCGCGATGCGCAGCTGGCGGCGTGGATTCGCCAGGAAGCGGCGGCGCTGGGTGTGCGCATCCACGAAGAGGCGATGCAGCTGCTTAAGGAAGTGGGCAGTGAGTCCCTCTATGCGGTGAAGCGGGAGTTAGAGAAGCTCGCCGCCTATGTGCCTCCTGACCGAACCGCGCAACTGGCGGATGTCGAGGCGTTGAGAGGGACGGAGTCCGGTGCATCCGTCTTCGATCTCATGAACGCCATCGGGGCGCACGATCATGGACGGGCGTTACGGATCCTTGCTCGAAATCTTGAAAATGGGGAAGCTCCGCTCCGGATTCTCGGTGCGTTGGTCTGGCAATACCGACGGTTGTGGAAAATGAAGGAGCAGTGCAAATCCGGGGGGCGGGAAGGGGAGGCGGCCAGGACGTTACGAATGGACCCATCCCGGGTGCGCGGGTTTCTGGCGCAATTCTCAGACGCGCAATTGACCCAGACGTTTCACTGGTTTCTGGAAACCGACTCGAAACTGAAAGGCGGGAGTGGAAGTGCCCCTGTTCGCGTGATGGAAGACCTCTTGTTCCGACTCTGTGGCCAGCCGTCGAAATCAGCCTCATTCCGAGCGCGGGTGCAACCAGCACCACCGGTCCCGCGCCAGACGGGTTCGAGACCGGTGTCGAATGTCAGAACCGTTACGCGGAAGCGGTGAGCGCGTTCACGCGCACAGTCAGCCGTGACACGCGTCGCGAGGCCGTATTGGGCTTCAAGACCCCTTTGGTGACCGCTTTGCCAAGAGCTGACGTGGCTTCCCTGAGGGTGGCCTTGGCTTCATCCGGCTTCTTGGCCGCGATCGCATCCTGAACCTTGCGGAGGATGCTCCGGACCGAGCTGATGGTGGAGCGGTTGCGCAAACGACGCTTCTCAGATTGACGGGCACGGCGAATCGTGGATTTGTGGACAACAGGCATACGGATTCTCCTACGTTCAAAGCTTGAGCTTGTAACATAGGACGAGAAGAGAGGTCAAGGATACCGGAAGGAGTCAGCCTGGCCACGAGGTAACCTCGCGGCCAACGGCGTACACATGATGACACGGATTGATGCACGAGATCGGTTGATTGTCGCGCTGGACGTTCCCTCCGCGGCGGAAGCGGATGCACTGGTGGCGCGCATGGGAGATCAGGTGCGATTTGTGAAAGTCGGCCTGGAGTTGTACACGGTAGCGGGGCCGGACATCGTCCGGAAGCTGGTGGACCGTGGGAAGCGGGTGTTCCTTGATCTCAAGTTCCTCGATATTGAAGAAACCGTGCGGCGGGCGACGGCCCGGGTCGCCGCGATGGGTGCCACCTTTCTGACCGTCCATGCGAATCGAAAAGCATTGATGGCGGCGGTGCAGGGACGGGGATCGTCCGATCTCAAACTGCTGGCGGTGACGGTGCTGACCAATTTCGACGGGGAAGATTTGCGGGAGATGGGCATTCAGCGAAGTGTCCAGGATTTGGTGACGGCGCGGGCCATGCTCGCGGCCGAAGTGGGCTGCGACGGCGTCGTGGCGTCGGGAGAGGAGCCGCAGGCGATTCGTGTCAAGGTGGGTCCGAATCTGGTTATCGTGACCCCCGGGGTCAGGCCGGCGGGAAAAGGGACGGACGATCACGCGCGAGTAACGACGCCGACTCAGACCATTGCCGCCGGCGCCGACTATCTGGTGATCGGTCGCCCGATTCGCGATGCTCAGGATCCTCCCGCCGCCACGGCGGCCATCCTGGAGGAAATGCAAGCAGCCTTCGATCGCCGGGGACATTGACGGTCAGGTCCCAAATCGATTCCGTGCAGGTGATCGGGAATACGGAACGCGTCGCGACGTCCCCCGGCCATTCTACCCAGCAAAAGCTGAGTCAGGATGAGGTCTCGGAGCGGTTGCGACTGTAATTCGGGGTTTGCTAAAATGAGCGTTCATCGTTGACCTTGTCTGGTGGGTGTAGCTCAGCTGGTTAGAGCGCCGGATTGTGGATCCGGAGGTCGCGGGTTCGAAACCCGTCACTCACCCCAACGGCGCGGATACGGATCACTCGAGTGGGTAGCCAAATGACCGGTGGCAACAAACAGGTCGCTCCATTGGCCCCGCGTTCCTCGCCGGCTACGGTCGCCACTACCTTTCAGTTACGGTCGTTTCGTCGTTTTCCCGTTCAGTGTTCTGTGTATTACTCCAGCGATGCGCTTCAGGGAACCGGTGTCGCCTGGAACCTCTCCCTCAATGGGTGGCGTATCGACGGGACGCATCCGATCGAGCCCGGCACGGTCGTGACCCTCTGCGTGTTTCTTCCCGACCGACATCCGACCGTGTTTATCGACCGCGCAGTCGTGCGGTGGTCGCGTGGGCAGGAATTCGGGATTCAAGTGAATGAGATCAAGGCCGACGAACATGCTCGCCTCGAACAGTTCGTTACGGCCTTAGTCTGACCGCTGCCCCTCTCCATTTTTTTCTTCTCGATCGGTGAGTCGCGAAACGGGACTGCCTGCCCCGACGGAAAACTGAATATTCTTGGCCATTCCCAGCGAGTTGAGTAGACTGAGCCTTCGCGAGGCTGAGATAATATCGAGCGCTCTCCCTCGCCGGAAATCATGGCGAAGTCACAGACAACTCGTTCCCATTCCCGTGTGCCCGTCAGCTGCTTCCTCTACTATCTTGGCGAGGGCCTGGTCGGAACCGGCAAGGTGTGCGATCTTTCGGTCAAGGGCTGGCGGATCGACGGAGATAAACCGGTCACGGTCGGCATGAAACTCACGTTGCGCGTCTTTTTACCTGACCAGCCGAAGGCGATTGATGTGGATGGGGTGACGGTTCAGTGGGTGCAAGACCGTGTCTTTGGCCTTGAAACCGTCAGGATGAGCTCGACCGCTCAAGCACGCATTCACAAATTTGTCGAGTCAGTGCTCAAGGAATCGGGATCTTCACGAGTCGCATGATCCCGTGATCATTCATCGGTTATTCGCCTCTCCGACCCAGTCTGGATCCGGTTCGCAGCAGTAGCTCTGGTTTCCATTCCCTCTTCCTTCCGTTTCGCCGGCGATATAAAGAACCTCTCTGAGCAGGACAAAACACGACCGCGCCTGAGAGCCCCCACCTTTCGGGGACTATCAGGCGATTCGTTGTTTTTCATATTCTGCCGAGGCGGTTGCTTGGAGGAATGGATGGAACAGCAGAATCGCCCGCGTTTTATCGTCGAGTGTACCGGATCACGTTCCGAGGACGGTTTGTTGGTGTGGAACGGTCGGATGCTCGATCTCTCGATTCCGGGATGGTCACGGACCGGACTCAAAGGTTTGCAAGCGGGAGACCTACTCCAACTGCATTTGCATATTCCGGGGCAGCCGAAGCCCCTCTCGGTGAGGCTGGCGACGATCCGCTGGGCCAGCGAGTCGAAGCTGGGGGTCGATCCCATTCTTATGGATGCCGATGACCAACTCCGCTTGAACGACTTCGTCAGCGCCCATGACATGACTTCTCCCTTCAGTACGGATCGGAAAGAACAGATCGTCATTTCCGACGCCGGATAGCCGATTCGAATGCCCCTCTGCTGGTCCTCGCTCTTCTTCCTTGCCTGCCCGCTCGTGTATCTGCGTCCATGCGCCCTGTGCCATCGAGGTTTGCCGCTTATCGGGCGGTTGCGTCGCCTGAATGTGTGAGTGAGAGGCGGAAGGCGTTCGAGCGTCTGGCGGCAGGATTGCTTGACATCATCGGGCAAGATGGTGTCTCTTAGCAAAGACACATTGTCACACACACCAGCCTTTCGCCGATCCAGTTCGGTCATGTCATAGATGGTTTGCCAGGGCGGAGGCGTGCGAGACTTGACGTATGACGCCTGGCCCCCAACTTCCCGATGCGACCCATACCACCCCACTGACGCCCGAAACGGAGGCGCAGGTCGACCAATTCGCCCATACGGATATTTTGGTCGGGATTCCCAGCTTCAACAATGTCGAAACCATCGGGCATGTCGTCAAGGCGGTGAGCGCCGGCCTGGCCAAGTATTTTCCGGAAGCCCGCGCCGTATTGGTGAATTCGGACGGCGGCTCGACCGACGGGACGCAGCAGGTGGTTTCGCAGGCCGTCGTCGATCTCAAGACCCTCTTCATCGGCGATCAGCAGAGCTCGCTCCACAAGATCATCACGCCGTATCACGGCATTCCCGGTAAGGGGAGCGCCTTTCGCACGATTTTTGAAATTGCGCGTCGCTTGAAAGCCAAGGCCTGTGCCGTCGTGGACTCGGATCTGCGGAGCATCACCCCGGAATGGATTGAGTTGCTGGTGAGCCCGGTGTTTGAGCAGGGGTTCGACTACGTCGCGCCCTATTATCTGCGGCACAAGTATGACGGGACCATCACCAACAGCATTGTGTATCCGCTGACACGAACCCTCTATGGGCACCGTATCAGGCAGCCCATCGGCGGCGATTTCGGCTTTTCCGGCCAGTTGGCCCAGCACTATCTCGACAAGCATGTGTGGGAATCGGAAGTGGCCAAGTTCGGCATCGACATCTGGATGACGACCGAAGCGATCGCCAGCGGAGCGCGTGTCTGTCAAAGTTTTCTGGGCGCAAAGATCCATAACCCCAAAGATCCGGCGGCAGACCTGTCGGCGATGCTGGTGCAGGTGCTCGGCGCCGTGTTCGCGTTGATGGAAGATCACTATGCGGTGTGGGGCAAGACGGATGGCTCCAATGCGGTACCGCTGTTCGGGTTTCAATACGAGGTCGGGGTCGAGCCGGTCAACGTCAACGTCGATCGGATGATCAGCACCTTCCGGCAGGGACTGAGCGATCTGGGGACGATTTGGGATCAGATTCTCGCCCCCGGCACCAGACAGAGTCTACGGCCGTTGGGGACCTGTTCGGCGCAAGAGTTTCGGATTGCCGACAATCTGTGGGCGCGGGTCGTGTATGACGCCGCCGTGGCCTATCGCAATCGTGTGTTGCCGCGCGACCACGTCTTGAAGGCCTTCACTCCCTTATACCTGGGGCGAACTGCTTCGTTTGTGCTGGATACCCAGGGCCTCACATCGAGCGAGGCCGAAGGCCGCATCGAAGCCTTGTGCCAGGCGTTTGAAAAGGATAAGTCTTATCTGGTGGCGCGCTGGAATGAACTACATGCAGGGTAATGGGCACGACTCGATCCATCTGAAGGCAGGCTGCAGTAGAGGCCGGAGGAGGGAAATATGAAAGAATTTTTTGAGAAGGGGCTACTCGATCCCCTGGAGTTGATGGCGCGGCAGGTGCTTGCGGTGTTACCGAGCCTGTTGGCGATGTCGATCATTTTCTTCGCGGGATTGGTGGTCGCGTGGACCGCCAGTCAGGCGCTGGAGCGGTTGCTGCGGGTGGTCGGGCTGGATCGATTGTTCGATCGACTGGGAGTGACGGGCGCGTTGCTGCGCGGTGGGGTCAAGACCGATCCGTCACGCCTGGTGGGGCAAGCGGCCTATTGGCTGGTCATGATTTTCGCCACCGTTGCCGCCCTGGGCGCGCTCAATCTCCAGCCGATCAACGATTTTGCCAAGTCGTTCCTGGCGTATGTGCCGCATCTCGTGACGGCAGGTCTCATTCTTGTCGCCGGTTGGTTATTATCCAATTTTGTGTCCCAGGCGGTTCTGATCGCTGCCGTCAATGCAGGGTTGCCTCCGGCGCGACTGGTGGCGACCTGCTCGCGATGGGGGATTCAACTGTTGGCGGTCGCCATGGCGCTTGAGCAACTCGGGATCGCCCAGAATATCGTGGTGGTGGGATTCGGCATTACACTCGGCGGGCTCGTCATGGCCGGGGCGATCGCATTCGGACTCGGCGCCAAGGATTTGGCGAAGGACTATCTGGAGCGCGGGCTTTCGATCCGCACGCGGGACGGGACGCCCGATGACTTGCGCCATCTCTAACAGGCTGCGGAAAAATTCGACTATTGCGAAATACGCGACAATCAACTCATGCGTCGTGTCGGTATGACAATAACCCGCAGGCGGACTTTTTCCGCATCCTGCTAAGGCAACCGCTGTTTCGACCAATAACACATAGATGAGAAGGATCTGGCGTGACCGATAAAATTTCAGACGTCGATGCTGAGGCCAAGGCGCGTCGCTGGCTGGGCGGCGAAGCGGCTGTGCCTCGTTACCCCCACAGGCGTCAGAGCCCGTTCGTGTTCAACCGTTCGCTTGTGGGCCTTGTGGCGTTTGCTGCCGGACTAGGGTTTGCCGGTGGACTTCTGGTAGGTCTCCAGTGTCGGCGTCGTCCTGCTGTCTCTGCGAAGGAGTCGCCATGAATCGACCATTGCAGCGTTGGTGTCGGGTGGTTCGGGAGTGCCGCTCCGCTGATCGTCACAGGGTCTGCAACAGATCCATGAGGCTTCGGTTCCATCCCACAGGTCCCACCCCTTCAGCGCGGGTGAGGTGGGGGCACTGCACCTCCGGATCGTAGGAGCCGTCCGGCTTTCGGACGAGGACGGGGTAGTTCACTGTTTCCAGCATGGGAAGGTCGTTCAGACTATCCCCGATGCCCACGGTGATCAGGGCGCGTCCTTCCTGCTGTGCGCGCCGTTCGTACCAGGCAATGAGTCGCCGGCTCGCAACCCCTTTACCGTTCTCTCCCATCAAATGATAGAACCGTCCCCCCCGGGTCCAGCGCAAGCCGCGGGTTGCCGCGGCTGCTGACAAGCGGCTCCAGACCATCCCATTCTCCACCACAACCGGCTCATCGTATTCACGCTGGGTGGCCAGTAGGGTCTCCGCCGGAGACAGCCCCGTGAGGGCTGACACTTCTTCGAGAGAGAGATCCCCGAACCCTCGCAATCGATAGCCCAAATCCCGACCGATTTCTTTCAGGGCAGTCCGGAGCCGGACATAGGGGGTGCCGATTTCGACCACCTCGTAGTCCCCGCCGGGTGCGGCCTGTTCCAAAGGAAATGGGAAATAGCCCTTAGGGATGCATAACGCCCCGCCGTTTTCGACGATAAAGGGATGGTGATTGCTCAGGCGACGTCGCAACGGCTCCATTTCCGATCGGGTCTTGCTCGAAACCAGGACAAGGGAGGCACCCAGGGTCTGAATGGCCGAGAGGGCGTCTGTAGCTGCCTCGTAGGAATAGGTGGTGGCGTCGAGGAGGGTTCCATCGAGGTCCGTCAGGATGAGGATGTGGGTCTTGGTCAAGGGCATACTCCCTGAGCACAGTATATGAACCCCTGGTTACGGATCAAACAGCATTCTCAGGTAGTCCGGGCTCACGCCTGCCGACAGGTGGCTACTTTCAGGTTCTGTGTCAGAACCGGCACAGGAGAATCCCCAATCAAGATCGTGCCCGGTAATGCCGAAAAGGATAGACACATGGCTGTGTCGGAGACCTGGGTGACCTGATCCAGGTGAACGGCACGCATTTCACGGTCATCACCGCATCATGGCTTAGGAGAGGACCATGTAGTGGCCAAGGCACTTCCCTTGCTTTTTCCCGAATGGTGCAGTGGTTCAAGGCGGTGGATTACCCGGTGTGGATAGTCCCCGCTGGCATTCGAGTCACTGAGTCATGCAGCGCGAGAAACATCTGTAAATTTATAGGTTTATACAGTGCGATCTGATAAGAAATCCCCTCTGAAGTCAGACAAAAAAGTCCCTCCGAAGGTCCAGAAAAAGGGGAGCATCGGCTTCAACAAAAAGTCGGCGCTGCTCGAAGATGCCATCACACAAATGAACGCCGGCAAGTACGGCCGGGCGTCCTCCGCGTTGAAAGATCTGCTCGCGCTCGACCCGCTCAATGCGGAAGCCCGGCGCCTCTTCGCCACCCTGCATCTGCGGCTGGGCAGTCTCATGAGCGCCAGGACGGCGTTCGAGTCACTGGCTCGGGAAGCGATGGAGCGACAGGACTACTGGTTGGCGGAGTCGCTCCTGCGGGAATATCTGACGGCAGGACCCCGCTATGTTCCGTTCCTGGAGATGCTGGGCCGTGTCTATGAAGAAAAGGGCGACGTCATGGCGGCGGTGGCTGAGTATGGCAAGGCGGTGGAGGTGTTGCTGGAGGATCCGGACACCGAGCATCCGAACCGGGCCAGCGATCTCTTTGCCCGTATTCGTTCCCTGGCCCCGGGAAGTCCGGTAGCCTTTCGTTTCGCGGCCATGTTCGACACGGTTACGGGGCAGGTCCTGCAGGCTTCTCCCCCCTCTTCTCCGGTCGAGACTCTCAACGAGACCGCTCAAGCTCCGGCACTCACCGAGACGCCTCCTGGTACAGGCTCCGCGGTGGTCATGCCTTGGGAGCAGGTGGAGACGGCATCCAGTGATGTCCCATGCCAACAGGAGGTCCAGATCTCGGCGGTCGAGCAGTCCCCTGAGGTGATCGCTGCCGCCACCCCCTCTTCGACCGTGGCGGCGGTGACGGAAGGTCTGCCGCACGTTAGGCCAGAGGACTTACTGCCGGTCACGCCGCCGGTCGATGCGCCACAGGAGGCGGAGGTTCAACTTCAATCTGAATCCTCCGTTTCAGCCGTCACCCCGGCGGTGGAGCCGGTGCAGGTTGCCGGTGAAAGGGATCTTCCTGTCGTAGATGTTGCCCCGGCTTCGACAGAGCCGGCCGAAATAGTGTCTGCACCGGTTGCTGAGGTGTCCCTTCCCACGATTGACGCGTCGGCGAAACCCGGTCCTGACTCGATCGTCACACCGTTGGCACCTTCTGCGCCGATGCCCTGGGACCAGGTAGAAGAGGCCGCTGGGATCGTTCCTCCGCAGCCTGAAGGACCGGCGGCGTCGCCGTCGGGCATTGCTCCTACCCATTCGGGAGAGACGGCTCCCACACCATCAGTGGTCGAGTCGGCAGTCCCCACGATTGAGGTTCTCACGCAGTCCAGTGCGCACCCGATTGCCACAGCACCGGCGAGCCCCGCGCCGATGCCTTGGGACCAGATCGAAGAGGTTGCGGTCGTAATCCCCTCGCCGCCGCCGAGTCCGGAACCGTTCATGGTTGAACCCGAGCCATTGCCGCCCACGCAGAGCCAAGTGTCAACGCCGTCGTCGGACGGGGTGTCTCCAGTCCAACCTGGCGAACCTGAACCGCCGGCTGAAGCCGCTTCGATGCCGTCCGAAGAGATGGACATCTTGGCACCGGTGTCTGAGCCCATCACGCCGCCCATCGAAGTACTCACCCAGGTCAGCAGCCATCCTATTGCCCAAGCGCCCACAAGTCCTGCGCCGATGCCCTGGGACCAGATCGAAGAAACAACGGGTACTGAGCCCCTGGTGAAGCCTGGAACGGACGAGGTCGGGCAAACGATCGAGTCACCTGTCACCAACCAGGCGGGCGAGGTCAGTCAGGTCGCGGAGTCGGCTCCCTCGTCGCGTCCTTCGGAACTCACCTCATCGGGACTCTCATGGGAGGAAATTCTTGCGGCCGTGGCGGCCATGCAAGCGTCTCCTGCGCCTGCTCAGACGCCTTCGGCTGGTGAGCAACAGCCTGCTTCCGATGCGGCGACACAGGAGCGGACGGACGGCGCGCTCACGGCTCCACCAGCTCCCGCAGAGGAAGAGTCCCCCTTGTTCGAGGCGACGGTACCGGACATCTCAACCGACCAGGTCGGGGCAAAGCCATCCCTATCGGCGCCTATGCCATGGGAACAGATTGAAGTGGAGGATGTCACGATTCCGCGCCAGGAGCCTGAGCCGGAATTTGGCCCGGCCTCTGCCGAGGGTGTCGTGGCAGCGCAGGACTTTACGGTGGCCTTGCCTGTCGTGTCCAACGCGATTGAGGCAACGGTTACAGGAGCGGTTTGTTCGGCTGAGACCGTTGCTGATCGCCCTGTTGAGTCTGCTGCCGCAGGGACCTCTGAGTTGCGGATTCTCTCCCCTGATGCTCCGATCGTGCTGCCTGAGGATTCGGTTCCTATTCCAGTCGAGCCCTCCAAGGCGGTCGAGGCGAAGACTCCGAACGCCGTGCCTGAAGCTGAACAACCGGCTGAATCCACGATCGATCGAGCGGTGGAGCCTCCGTTGCGTCTGGCGGGCAGTGAATCGGTGGTCGCCACGGCTTCAGAGGACCCGCTTTCTGCTCCTGTCGAACCGGTCACAGAGTTTGCCATTGCCGTCACCACCGATATGATACCGACGGAACCGGAGCAGGTCACCGTCGAGGAGCCTCAGAAATCGGTCGGCGAGGCGGTCGCGGAGAACCTTGTTCCTGCCGCCATACCTTCCTTAGCCGACGAGAAGCCGGTTGCACCCTTGTCGCCGGTTGTTCTGGAGGTGACACCTCAATCAGAGCCGGGGATAGCGTTGACCGATCAGGAGCCACCCTCTCCATCAGCGGCTGAGGGTCGTGTAGTGAACACGGTTCCCATAAGCGAGCCCATTGTTTCCTCCGTGGAGGACTCGCTCACCCCGGCTTCGCCGGCTCCTTTGCCGATCGTTGTCGCAACGGCGGAACCGGTTTTCCCTCTGGTCGAGCCAACCCAAGCGGCGGTCATCACTCCATCGGCCAAACTCGCGGAGGCACCTGCTGAGTCTGTGGCTTCTTCGGAGGAGCAGGCGCTGGCCACAGCGGCTCAGGCCGTTGCTCCGCAGGACGCGGGTGAGGGTTTGCGGATTCTGTGGGATGACTCGTCGTCTAAGCCGACTCCGAGCGCCTCAACCGGGAACATGCTGACACGCTGGCTCAAGAAGCCAGCAGCACCCGTCCCGGATGAAGTTGCTGAGGCCAATCCCCCTGCGACCGTTCCCGATGAAGCACCGGCTCCTGTTCCTGCTATGTCTGTCGAGCAGCAGGAGCCTGCCGCTGTTGCGGTGGAGGGCCTGCACGACGAACAGGAAACTGAGGCGCCTATGCGCGCGGATGCGCCCGTTGCTCGACCCCAGCTGAGTCGGCCTGCCGGAGCCGGCGCGGGGACTCGAATGGGCGAGCTGGTGGCCTCTCTGGTTGGAGCCGGGGTCTCGACGACCCAGTCGTTAGTCGTCATGGCTCTCGCGCTGGTCGGGCTCACGCTGGTACTGATCGGTGGAGTAGTCGGTGTGGTCGCGCTGACGTGGCTCGTCCTGGAGGAGCAGCCCAGCGCGGCGTATCGCACGATGACGTCGGTGCCGCAACATACATTGCAGGATTCCAACAAGAACGGATATGTCCTGCTCCTTGGATTCGGCGCCGCGGCGTCCCAGGATCCTGTACAGGCCGGGATGGACCGGCGCCTTGAAGGGGCCGATCATGCCTATGCCCACACCTGCCTGACCGGTGAGGGAGTATCGTCCGGCGGGGATCAGGGGGCTTCTGCGGAGTCGGTGAGCAAGTGGATGAAGACAGCCGATCCGGCGGCGCAGATGCGCGCGGAGGCGACGGATGTGAAGGGATGGGCATCCCGGGCCGAGGTCAGTATGGGTCGATACCGGCAATGGTTGACGAAGCCTTTTGAAGATTGGGGATATGGACAATCGATCACCCCGAACTGCGGCCTCATTCTCTATGCACATCGACTCTATATTGCCGAGGGATTTGCGCAGGATGTTGAGGGCGGAGTTGCACGACTTGAGACCGATCTGACGGCCTGGCGTACGGTCTTGGGGCAGGCCAAAACATTGCCGGTGAAAATGCTGGCCAGTGCTGCGATGAATGATGACATCATGGTCATGGGCGGACTCTTACTCCGGCCTGAGCTCGACGACCGATTCGTCAGCCGATTGGCCAAACTCGCCCGGCCGCTTGAACAGGCCGAGCAGTCGGTCCGCTGGCCGATGCAGAGTCAGTTCGTGCTGGCCACCAAGACGCTGGACGAAGCGGTGGCCGAGGACCGATCCAACGCCCGGCCGTTCTACGGCTCCATCGCGGCGGCGCTGCCGTTGCCGAAGCAGCGCCGGTTCAACGCCTATGCGCAATATTATGAAGCCGCGAGTAAGGCTGCAGCAGAAGGGCGGTACACCGATTTGCCGAAACAGTCTCAGTTCGTGCACGCGCCTCCGTATGGGCTCGGAGACATGGTGATGAATCCCATTGAAAGCCTGGTCGGGGTGGATGCCCTTCCGATATGGGAGACCTACGCAGGTCGAGTGCAGGAAACGGATGCACGTTTACGGTTGGCATCCCTGCAGGCCTGGTTGCGCCGGACACCACCGGAGCAAGATCTGCTCACCAGAATTGCCAAAGCGGGGCAAGGCGTCTACGACCCCTTCACCGGTTTCCCCATGCTGGTGAATATGAAGAAGGGCGTCCTTTATAGTGTCGGCCAGGACTTGAAGGACAACGAAGCACAGGACCGGTTCGACTTGGTGGCGCCGATTCCCTCGGTCGCATGGGCCGGTGGAAAGCGGACTGCAGACGCCGATAAATCCAAGTAACCCGATCCCCTCAATCACATTCTGCTCTGCTGTCGACCCTCCCTCCCATCTTCCCTTTTAGCCCTGTCAACCGGAAGCATCCTGGTGCGTTGTTTTCTCCTAGCACGCGGTCTTCCAGGAAGGGGAAAGGGGTGTGATTATCCACAGACGAGAAGAAGGGATGATCGGCGCCGCCATGGTGTATTGCCTGCCTTTCCTTGATTTCACGGTCGTTCGAGTCGAAAATCCATCCGATCCCAGCTTCAGCCGGGCCCTCAGTATCTGCGTTCGGAGAAGTGCCCAATATGGGACGTGCCTGCAGCAGGCGATCCTCGTGTCGGCAGGTATTGGAGATGATGGTCTGGCAGGTTGTCGGGTTGAAGTGGATAGGCGGGAATGAACGGCTGTCATTCCCAGATTGTCGTCGATGGACAGCCAGGCCGCCTGTGCCTGGGTGAGAGGGTGGGATCACTGGATCGAACCCAGGCATTGGACCGGTTCCTGGCAGGGATTGAGCGGCGCGCATTCCGCATGGCCCATATCGCCACTGGGAATGAGGATGAGGCGCTCGATCTGGTGCAGGATGCCATGTTGAAGCTGGCGCACAAGTATGGGGAACGGTCCGAGGAGGAATGGGGCCCGCTGTTCCACTGTATTCTGCAGAGCCGCATCCGAGACTGGTATCGCCGCGAGAGGGTGCGCAATCGCCTGCGGGAATTTTTCCGCAGCCCTCACGACGAAGAGGAGAGGGAGGATCCGCTGGAGCAGATTGCCGATACGACCGCCGTGGCGCCGGATGAGGACGTACAACGTAAACGTGCTTGCGTGGAGCTGGATGTGGCGTTGCGCGCGCTTCCCCTCCGACAGCAGCAGGCGTTTCTGTTGCGCATTTGGGAAGAGCTGGATGTCGCGCAAACAGCTCAAGCTATGGGCTGTTCGCAAGGTAGTGTCAAGACGCATTTGTTCCGGGCATTGCAAGCGTTGCGCACGCGGTTGGGAGCGCATTGGCCATGAACAATCGATCGGATGAACAGCTGGATCCGCTCGCGGTGGCGGCGAAGCTTCTCCTCGATTGCAGTGTGCAGGATCTCGATCAGAGGACGGCGCTGTCCGTGCAGCGGGCCAGATTGGCTGCGGTGGCCGCGGCTTCACGACGACGGCAACCTTGGCTGCGGTGGGCCGGAGCTGTAGCGCTGGCATCGATGGCCGCGCTGGTTGTCACCGTCTGGCTGTGGCAATTCAACGGAGCGAATCACTCCCACCTCCTGCTCGAAGATCTCGAACTGATGCAATCGCCGGAAAATATCGAATTGTCGGAAGATCTCGAATTTTACCACTGGCTGGCCGATGACACCGCCCAGACCGGCTAGGCCTTGGCTGTGGCTCGGTCTGTGTCTGTGTGCCTCAGTGGCCCAGGCGGATCCGGAGCCGGGGCCGGAACCGGAAGAGGTCGATGCCGATGTTCTCGACTTCCTGGGTTCCTGGCAGAACGACTCCGGCCGCTGGGTGGACCCAATTCAAATTTGGGAGAATCTTCCCAAAGACAATCGTCTGGAATCGAAGACGGATACGCCAGGCCTAGGGACTAGTCCTCGAACACCGTCGAAGGGCCGTGAGCTGAATCGCAATTCGAACGTCCCACGTGATCCAATGAGGATGCAAACCGGACCATGAGAGCGCTCCTTATGTGCATACTTGTCTTGGGAGCCGGCGTGGTGTCGGCCTGGGCGCAGGGCGATCCGGCGGGCGTGCCGTGGAGCCAGCTGAGTCCCGGCGAGCAGCAACTGTTGCAGCGGTTTAGCGACAACTGGGATCAGCTGCCCCCGCGCAAACAACAACGGTTGCGTAACGGGGCGCAGCAGTGGGGGACGATGACGCCGGAAGAGCGTCAAGAAGCCAAACAACGGTTCAAACAATGGCGGACGCTTCCGCCGGAGCAGCAGCAACAGCTGCGTGATCGGTATCAGCAGTTTCGCCAGCTTCCTCCTGAACAACGTGAGTCGGTGCGCGATGCCCGGCGGTGGTTCAGGTCTCTCCCGCCCGAACAGCGTAAAGAACTGCGGGAAAAATTCAAAAGCATGTCTCCGGAGGAACGGCGCACGTACCGGCGTGAACTTCGCCGTCAGTATGACGGGAATGGCGGTGGACAGGCCCCAGGCGGATTGTCGGCGCCGTAACGGTCGGGATGTTTCGTTCGGACTCCTTCGGGAGGACGCTCTTCTTGAAGACTTAGCGGGTAGTAGATGCAGGGACTGAATCCGGGGGATCTGTCCGGTTGTCCTTCACATAGACGCTGCCGGGTCGGCCCTTGGCGACCTTCTTCAATTCCGAGGCAATCTTACTAACATCTCCCGGGTGGGAGATCGCGCGATGTTCGTTCGTCACCACGGCGATGGACAGACTCATGAAGGGAAATCGTTCGTGGTTACCGCGGCGGTCGACGGAGTCGATGAATCCTGTCTGTCGATCTTCCGGATCGTAGAAATCCTGAATGACTAAGTCGAACCGTTTGATGAGGGTCTGACAAATGGCTTCAATGGTGGCCGGTACGCTCATAAACACAAAATCGTCCCCGCCCACATGGCCGACGAACCCGTCCGTTCCCGCCAGTTCGCTCACGACGGTCGTAAGAATCCGGCAGGTGACCACCAGGACTTCGTCGCCACGGGCGTATCCGTAGCGGTCGTTGAACGATTTGAAGTTGTCGATATCCAGGTAGGCCAGCGCGAAGGGCACGCCGCTTTCGATTCGTGCCGTCGTTTCGTGGAGAATGGTACTGTTGCCCGGTAGGCGAGTGAGTGGATTGGCGTCCAGCGAACGTTCGAGCCGACTGAGGCACAGACGCACCCGTTGCGGGACTTCCTCCGGCCGGTAGGGCACGGCGATGTAATCGTCGATGCCGAGGGTCGCCCAATCAAAATCGTTGACCCGGATATCACGCACCAGGATGATCAGTGGCAATCGTCCCAGGAAGGGGTCGGCGCGCAAATCCCGAGCTAACGTGTCTGCCGAACGGCCGTTGGCGCCTTCGGCCACGAGCACGAGACAGGGCGGATCATGCACCAGTTCGTGCATTGCCAGGCGTCCCGCATCCGCTGCCACCACTGTAAATCCAGACCGGTTCAAACCCGCCGTCAGTCGCTCGATTTCATGCGGGTCACTGTGCAGCAATAGAATGCGTCTGTTCGGTGAAGCCCCGTTCATAAGTAGTCGTCGATGGTTTGGAACTCTTCGGTGGCTTGAGCGAGACAGTGGGCCAGACTCTGCGCATCCAGACCAACCAAATCCCAGGCCTGCCGAGACAGCGGCGGAACCAGGTCGTCGCCGGGATTGCCGCAGGCCAGGCCCTTCACCAGCACATCGGCGACATGCACGATGGCGGTGTGGAGTGTCGCGTCTTGAGCGGCCGCAGGGGTGTGATGGTGGAGAATAGGCTCGCGCAGACTGGTCGGAAGATGCCAGGCGCTCGCGAGCCAGCCTCCGACATCGGCATGGGTCACCTCGAACAATTCCCGCTCCACGTCCATAAGAGACCGGGACGTGTTGCGGGTGACGGCTGTGATCCGCCGGCCGACATCGGGCCATTTGACGTACAGTACGATCTTACCGATGTCGTGCAGCAACCCGGCGACGAAGACCTCTTCTGGATTTTTAATCCCCGCTTTTGTGCCCAGAATATGCGCGGTCATCGCGACTCCCAGTGAGTGTCGCCAGAGTTCGTTCATGCCGGCGTTTCGCATCATGTCGAAGGCAGTCGCGCAAAGCGTGAGGCCCTTCACGACATTGAGGCCCAGCACGACCACTGCATGGGCGACTGAGGCGATGCGGGAGGGGAATCCGTAAAACGGCGAATTCGCCAGGCGCAGAACTTTGGCCGACAGGACTTGGTCTTTTTCGATCAGGATGCCGATCTCTTCGGCGGAGACATTGGGACGGCCGATCATGGAGGCCAGTTTCTGGACGACATGCGGGAGGGTCGGCAATTCACCGACCTGCTCGATTCGTCGGTGGAGACCAATTTCTCCTGAAGGATTCATGGCGATGGCGTCGCCTCCGTATGGTCGCTGGTTCCATGCGTGGTTCGAAGGTGGAGGCGAATCGCCTCACGGAGTTGGGATTGAATCGGATCGTGGGCCACCAGTCGAAAGCGATGGTCGAGCTCGGCTTCCAGCTCGTCGAGCGTCTTGCCGTTTGCGTCACCCGTTTCCCCCTCCACATAGACGGACGTCAGGCCGAGGCGTTGCAATCGGGAAAGGGTCGCTTCATCCAGCTCGGCGCCGACAGGAAGCACTACCAGCCCTGCTTTGTTGGTGACCGGTTTGGCTAGAATCGTGCCTGTCGTGAGCTCTTCGATGACGACTCTCTTCATGGGTGCGCTCGCATACCGTCGATGCGGTCAGCTGTGTGGTCGGTCACCAGGGCATTCCTTGTGAGGACGACTCGCCCCTTCGAACATGAGGATGCCCGTGTGGTCTCTATCGGAGTAAACTCCACTGATCTTGAGTGGGTCGAACGGGTCGGGTACGAGGGCGTCTCACTGGAAGTGCCGCGTGACTTGACAGGATGGGGGACATTCCACAGAATCATGCCGGTCATCAGGGGCTGTGGTTTCACGAAGGGAGCGATTGATGAAGTGTGAGATTCTGTATCCCGGGGCTTTTCCGATGGTGCGGGTGTATTTGGATGCCAACGAGACGGTGAAGGCCGAATCCGGCGCGATGGTGGCCGCCTCGCCGTCGATCGACATTGAGAGCAAGATGGAAGGCGGTTTCCTGGGCGCGTTGTCACGGAAAATGTTGAGCGGCGAAAAGTTCTTCTTTCAGACCCTTCGGGCCGGCCGCGGGGCGGGCGAGGTCTTGTTGGCGCCGACGGTGCCCGGCGAGATCGTCTTGCTGGAGCTCGACGGGGTGAATGAATACATGGTGCAGAAGGACGGCTTTCTGGCCGGCGCGGAGGGTGTGAAGATCGAAAGCAAGATGCAAAGTCTCACGCGCGGCTTGCTGGGTGGCGAAGGGTTTTTTATTCTGAAGATCGGCGGCACCGGTCAACTGATCCTGAACAGCTTCGGAGCGATCCACAAAATCGAGCTGAAGCCGAACGAAGAGTATATCGTCGACAACAGCCACCTCGTGGCCTGGACGTCCACCACCACGTACAATATCGAAAAGGCCTCCTCCGGCTGGATTGCCAGCCTGACGTCAGGTGAAGGGCTGGTGTGTCGCTTCCGTGGCCCCGGCGTGGTCTATATTCAAAGTCGCAATCCCGGCAGCTTCGGGAATTGGATACGACAATTCATCCCCGTCTCTGAGTAGCGGCTGATGAAAATGCCCGTGCACTTCGTTCTTGGCTCACAACAAATCCTCAACGTACCGCTGAGGGTACGCCTCCGGTTTGCGTTCGCCTGCGGCCTCGTTCACAACCATTTTGATCAGCCGCAAGATCGAACCCGATGAATCCTACCCCTAACGCGCTCTGTTTCGGCGATGGTCTGCCGGGGGCGGGTGCGCCTTGCCATGTCACGGTATCGGCCGATGGTCTGATCATGGTTCCCGTCGGGACCTCACTGCTCGTTGAGGAGGCCATCGCCTTCACGGCCATGTCCGTTGAGGCGGGGGGGCTGGATCATGATCAGCTGGTGGTGTCGTGGGGAGCCGACGCATCGGTCCGGACGTTGTATCTCAAGGATCCGGCATTGATCATCGCGTTTCGTCGCGCCGCTCCGTCTTCATTGATGGCGCATCTTGAGCGGGCGGCTGAGCAGGTTCGGCGCGCGCGCCACAGCCATCGTGCCTTGTGGGGTAGCGTGGTGGGGGTGGTGGTCGGGCTGGGATTGATGTTGTGGTTCGGCTCGGATCTGATCGTCGAATGGGCGGTCGCCCGCATACCGGTTCAGTGGGAACAGAAGCTCGGCGAAACGGTCTACCAGGACTTCCTCTCCAAAGAAACGGTGCTCAAGGAAGGTCCGGCTGTCAGCGCCGTGCAGGAAATGGCCCAGCGCATGACGGCTAAGATTCCCAACAACCCTTATACGTTTCAGGTGTCGGTAGTACAGAGCCCCGTGGTGAACGCGTTTGCGTTGCCGGGTGGCTACGTGGTGGTGTTCACCGGTTTGATGAAGAAGGCGGAGAGCGGCGAGGAAGTGGCCGGGGTGTTGAGTCATGAGTTGAACCACGTGTTGCAGAGGCATGGGCTGGAGCGCATGGTCAAAATGCTGGGGTTGGCGGCTGTGGTCGGTATCGTGTTGGGGGATCAGCAGGGCGTGCTTGGCCTCGCCAAGCAATTGGGTATGGAGTTGGCGACGCTGAAGTTCGGTCGTGAGCAGGAGACGGAAGCGGATGTCACCGGCATTCGGCTCTTGCACGACGCCCGCATCGCTCCGGACGGCATGATCCGGTTTTTTGAACGTCTCTCGGAAAAAGACAAGGAACGCGTCGAGCTGTTCTCCACCCATCCGATGAGTGCGGCCCGTGCCCAGCGGTTGAAAGCGGAGCTAGCCGCATTGCCTAAGCAGGCCCCCGAGCCGTTCACCTTCGAATGGAAAGGCGTTCAGGATTCACTGGGCACGTCCGAACCGAAAAAATAGTCGCGGAGCTGCGGATGCGGGTGGGAGTAGTTTCGGATACGCATGGACTGTTCGATCGGTCGTTACTCCGTCACTTTTCCGGGGTCGACCATATCCTTCACGCCGGCGATATCGGCAAGCGTGGTGTCATCGAGCAGCTTGAACAGATTGCTCCGGTCACAGCCGTGTCCGGCAACGTGGACGGTTTCGAGGCGAGCGGGTTTCCGGTGGAGCAGGTGCTCGAACTGGCGGGGCATCGGGTGACCCTCTATCACCGGTTGTATGAGGGGGGACGACTTACCCGCGACGGGGCTGAATTCTTGGCGAGGACGCAGTCGGCGATTTGTGTCTATGGACATACCCACCAACCGAAGGCGGAATGGCAGCAGGGGGTGTTGTTGTTCAATCCCGGGTCGGCCGGACCGAAACGGTTTCACTTGCCGCGTGCAGTGGGTCTGCTCTTGCTCGATGCCGGGACTATCGAGGCGCGGCACATTCTGCTGGCCGATCGCGCGGAATGAGGCGCCCTATCTGACTGCAGGATTTTTTGCTCTACATGGTGGGGAGCGTTGGCTATAATGAGCAGGTCATTCATGGGGACCATCGGGCGGAGTCATTCACTTGTGTAAAGGAGGAGGACTTATGCTGAGACAATTGATCGTTGCGTTGGGTGTGGTGGCGGTGGCGTCCCAGGCCGGCTTGGCCATGGCGGCCAATCCTGATACCGGACCGGGGTGCGGTCTCGGAAAGCTGGCGTGGGCGGACTATAAGAATCAGAAGAACATTGCGCCACAGGTCATGATGGCCACGACCAACGGCACGTTCGGCAGCGGCACGTTCGGGATCAGTTCCGGGACGTCCGGGTGCACGAACGACGGGCAGGTCATGGCGGATCAGAAGACCACCATGTTTGCGCTCCTGAATTTTGAGAATTTGACGCAGGAGATGGCGCAAGGCAAAGGAGAGCATTTGGCCTCTCTGGCGTCGCTCATGGGGATTCCGGATGAACAGCATCCGGCGTTTTTTGCGTTAACCCAGGAACGCTATACGGCGCTTGTGCAGGATGGTGAAACCTCGTCGGTAGCGTTGGTGAAGACGCTGAATGACGCGGTGTCGAAGAGCCCTGTCCTCGCTCAAGCCGTCAGCCGCTAATGATGCCGGGGCTCCGGTCATCGGCCGGAGCCCTGTTCGCTTCTCGGCTTCCCACCGTGCCCATCCTGTGTTCTCTGTTGGTCATTCTGCTGGTCGCGACGTCTGTCGCGGCGGAAGATCTGCCCGCGCCGTATTTCGTACAACTGCTTCAACAGGCCCGCCAGGCGAAATTGGCGGATGCGCGCGAATGGCATCTCCTGTTGCACTATCGCCCCAATTTGTTCGGCGGGTACACGAGCGAGCAGGACGACTCCGGGTTCTTTCTCGCGCCGGAGGGGAAAACCGATCCCCAGGCGGAACTCGAGGCGACGCTGAGACAGTTTTTTTCGCCGGATTTGGTCGGCCGCTCCAAGCAACCGGCTCAGTGCGCATTTGTCGCGCGGTACGCCTGGCTGGCGGAGCAACTGCGATTCGACCCGATTCAGCTCCCACCCATGCCGTGCGAACGGTTCGAACGATGGATCGGGGAGTTTCATGCCCGGTCCATCACGCTCGTATTCCCGTCGGCCTTCATGAACAATCCGGCCTCCATGTTCGGCCACACGTTGTTACGTATCGACCAGGAAGGGCAGACGCCGCACACCCGCATTCTCGCCTATACCATCAACTATGCCGCCGATGTGCCGCCAGAGGAAGGTCTCGCGTATCCCGTGCGCGGAATTTTCGGCGGCTATCGGGGATATTTTTCCACCATTCCCTATTACCTCAAAGTGCAGGAATACCGGGACATCGAAAATCGCGATATCTGGGAGTATCGACTGAATTTTGATGATCGGCAGATCCGCCGGCTCCTCATGCACGCCTGGGAACTTGGGAACGCGTCGTTTGACTATTTTTTCTTCAAGGAAAATTGTTCCTACCACTTGTTGTCGTTGCTGGAATATGCCGACCCTTCCCTTCACCTGACCGAGCATTTCGGCTTCTGGACCATCCCCGCAGATACCGTGCGCCTGCTCGCCGCTCAACCTGGATTGGTGACCGATACCGCGTTTCGTCCCTCCAGGGTCACACTCATTCGCCGGAAGCGGGAACAGCTCACGGCTTCTGAACATGAGTTGGTCACGCGAATCGTACGCGATACGACAGCCGCGGAGTCTGGCGATGTGCGGAGCTTGCCCTTGTCGCGCCAGGCGTTTGTGCTCGATGTGGCATCGGACTATGTGCGGTATATGGGTGAACGCGATGAGACACAGGCGACAGCGGCCCGCGATCACAATCGGCAGATTCTGACCGCACGGAGTCTTCTCCGGATTCCTTCGGAAGACCTGTCGATTCTTCCCTTTGCCACGCAGCCGGACGTGGGACACCGCACGTCCCGCGCGTCGCTGGGAGGAGGCTGGCGCAACAACGATACGTTCGAAGAAATCTCTGTCCGGGCCGCCTATCATGATCTGCTCGATCCGGAGCCCGGGTATACGCCGGATGCGCAGATCGAAGTGGGTTCCCTCAGCCTGCGCCACTACAACCGGGCCGAGCAGACGCGAGTTGAGCGGGCGACCGTGATCAATGTGTTGTCGTTGTCCCCCATCGACGGCCTGTTCCGTGCGCCGTCGTGGAAATTGAATCTGGGCATGCAGACCATCAAACACCGGTGGTGCGAGCTCTGCAGTAACTGGAGTGTCAACGGTGGGATCGGCGCGTCGGTCGAAACGCATCTGTTGCGGCGCGAAGTCTTCTTTGCCTTTGCGGAGGTGGAGGGGAATTACAGCCGAGCCTATGAGGAGCGGCATCGTGTCGGAGGCGGTGCGTCGGTGGGTTTTTATGCCGACCTTGCCGAGCGTTGGCGGCTCCTCGCGTCGGCCGGCTACGTACGGTATGCATTAGGGGAGACGTCCGACGATGTACGCTGGTCGGTGGGGCAGCGGTATACGCTCGCGCAGAATTGGGCGCTTCGTCTGGAATACAGCCATCGGGATCATGACAACGATGTATTGTTCGCCGTGCAGGCGTTTTTCTAGGACGCCTGCACGGCTGGGTAGTCTTAGGGAATAGGGGGAGAGTGTGTCAGGCTAGTCAGTGCTGGTTCCGGAGTGCCGCCACCTCCTTCGACTCGCGTCAGGGTCACTGCAACCTGGTCAGGTTCGATCGTGTACCCGCCGCCGCTCATCACATCCACAAGAATGCCGACAAGACTGCCGAGGATGACGTTACCCGCGATCCATCAGGCGATATGGCTCTCGATTCGGGATTGATTCTCCTCACCCTCTTCCTTTGTCAGGATCACGGCATGGTCTCTCTTGTGCTCGACGGCGTCTTGACGGTATACGTATTCAATCTGAAGTCGATCGCGATCGAATGCGAGGGCCGCGGCCTCACATGAGGTCATTTGGAAAAAAGGAGGAAGTATGTGGTTGTTGCGTGTTGCCCTTTGTGCCGGTCTCGCACTAGTGGGCGATCTGAGCCTGTTGTCGACAGGGCAAGCCCAGGATGTGCCTGCTCAGGACGCCGAGGTGAAGAATGCGAGGAAGACGGAGGCATACATAGCACCCTATCTGCTTGGTACCTTTCCGACTGATCGGAATCTGTCGGTCGGAGGAAGCGGCTTGGGGAATGCTCTGTTTTCGGGGACCAACATACAAGGATCAGCCGGTGCGGGACTCAAGGCAGGTGTCTACCCAGGCGCGATGGGTGGTGTGGTTGGACTGGAAGGCGAAGTGTTCGGACATGGCGGAAAGCTGAAGACTCCCGGTGGTGTTTTTCCGAGTGCTGACGCCAATCTGCTGGTGATCAATTCGATGATCAATTTGTTGCTGCGGTACCCCGGGGATACCATCCAGCCGTACGTGGGCGCAGGTGCCGGCGTGTCGTACGCTCAGCTCCGCGATTTCAATCTGCAGACGAATTTCGCCGCAGTGTCGGGTAAGGCCGGCGATGCCGCCTTTGCCTACCAGTTTCTGGCCGGGGCGCGTGCCTATGTGAATAAGCATCTCTATCTATTTGGTGAGTATAAGTATTTTGGATCCGCGTACGACTGGAAGAGCGAAAGTCCCTCCGGGGGATCCGGCCCGACGACCTCGTTGACCTTTCGGACGCACATTGTTGCGGCGGGTTTCGGGGTGACATTCTGAGAGAAGCCCAGGCGATTGTTTCGAGCTGGAGTCATATGGCCCTAGGGTTTGTACGGCCTTGTTCGCCGGCTCTTGCGGGTGAACGGGCTTTGTGATTGACAAGCCTGGAGAGGTTACCTATACTCCCGCCACGTAGAGCCCCCAACTTGTTGGGCACCATCAACCGCTAACCTCGAGAGGGAGGACTTATGAAGAAGGTGACCGTGTTGTTTTCTCTGAGCCTGATCAGCGCAGCGTATCTCAGCCTTACCGGTTGTCAGATCGTGGCGTCTCCGATGGCGGGTGGAATCTACAATGAAACGAAGTACGGCGATGTGGCCACGACCCACAACAGCACAACCAAGGAAGGCAAGGCCTGCGGTACGTCCATCCTCGGTTGGGTGGCGACCGGCGATGCCAGCGTCTCGGCAGCGAAAGCGGCCGGCGGGATCACCACGGTGGCGTCGGTTGATCACTCGGCGAAGAACATTCTCGGCATCCTTGGCGAATGGTGCACCATCGTTAAGGGCAGCTGATCCGGTTTGTTATCCCTCTGAGAAAGGGTCTTCGGGATACTCTCCCGAAGACCCTTTTTTCTTTCTTCGTTCAGCGGCCTCCTACATGGTACGGTACGACGTGTATGTGGCTTCCCATCCTCCTGTGTCTTCTCCTGGGTTCTCTGGGGTATCCGCTTGCAGCCGGCAGCGCGGAATTCGGCGAAATCGACCTAGGCGGATATTTGCTTGGGAGTTGGCCGAAGGACCAGAGCCTCTTCAACCAAGGCGATACGGTGCCGGCTTCAATTCAACATGGGTTCGGTGCCGGGCTGAAAGTCGGCCTCTTTCCCCATGCCACGCGCCGGATGCTCGGTATCGAAATTGATTCCTACGGGCATGGCGGCGCATTTTCCTTCCCGAATACGGCGAATGGACACAACAACGGGACCGGGCGCTCAAGCTTGTTGGTGCTGAATACCATGGTCAACCTGGTGCTCCGTTATCCGGGTGAGGTGGTGACACCGTATATCGGGATCGGTGGCGGCTGGTCGCATGGGACCTTGCTCAATCCCAATATCATCGGACGGGCGGACAAGGATTTCGAGTCTGCGCGCGCCTTCGGTCACCAGTACCTGGCGGGGGCTCAAGTCATGGTGAGCCCCAAGGTCTATGTCTTCGGAGAGTATCGCCACTTTTCCGCCGACTACCATTGGGACGGTCTCGCGGTAGATTTTCGCGTTCATTATGGAGCGGTCGGGGTTGGGCTGCGGTTCTAAGCTGCCATGAGTCTGCTCGATCAATTCTTCGTCTATCATCCGGAACCGTGGAAAGAGGGCGATTGGTCCGCGGCCGGCGGCGTGCCGTTGGAGGATGTCCGGTTTCAGGCTCCCGATGGGACGAAGCTGTTCGGTTGGTATGCAGAGCAGTCTGCTGCGTCTCCGGTCCTGCTGTGGTGCCATGGCAATGCCGGCAATATGGTCCACCGGTTGGACAATCTTCGTGCCCTGTATCGGTTAGGGCTCTCGATGTTTCTCTTCGATTATCGGGGGTACGGAAAGAGCCAGGGGCGTCCGTCTGAAGAGGGGCTCTATCAGGATGCGATCGGGGCTTATGACTACCTCACGCGAGTGCGTCGAATCAGGCCGGAACGTCTGGTGATTTTCGGCCGCTCCTTGGGCGGTGCGGTGGCCGGGGAACTGGCGACGCAGCGGCCTGCCATGGGGCTGTTGCTGGAATCCTGTTTCCCTTCGATCGAAGCGGTCGCCCGCCATCATTACATGGGTTTACCGGTGCACTGGCTGCTGGGAGCCTCGTTTCGGCTGGAGGATCGGCTCCCGCATCTGTCGTTGCCCAAGCTGTTCGTGCACGGAGATCGTGACGACATCATTCCCATCGAACTGGGCCAACAGGCCTTTGTCGCCGCAAAAGCGCCGAAAGAGTTCTACATCGTGCGCGGGGCCGATCACAACGATGTGCCGTCGGTCGGCGGGCGAGCCTATTTTGCCAAACTGTCCGCCTTCATCGCCGCGGCGCTCGGTCGCTGAGGTGGTGAGAGGCGCTCCGCACCTTCTGCGTTTTTTTCTGTTCATGGACGGATCGCTTGGTAAGATGCATCACGTAGATTCAGTGCGCCCCCTGCGACGGATGTTCGGAAGACGACTCCTCGTCTGGCGAGTGCCGAAGCATTCTGGTAGAGTGCGACCGCTTGCCGCGCTGGTCATGTGCGGCGGGGGAACGGCGTCTGGTGTAAGTGCAAGGAGGCATGGTGCAGCGGACAGGCGTGAGCTTGATGGGATTTGTGAGTGCGGTGTCTGGGGTGGCGCTGTTGTCGATGGTGGGATGTGCCGGCGGGCCGTCTCAAACCGCTTTGAATACAAGTGCCGGGGTGGAGCCCGTTGCACGGGCGGAACCTCGAGTCGACGGCGCGAAAACAGTTCAGGTCGCTGCCGCTCCAGCCGTCTCGTCCAATGTAATTTTGGTGGCGAATAAGAACGCTCCGCCTGCGGCTACGGAACCGACTGTCGAACCGGCCGAAGACCCGTTTTACGACCCCTTTGCCAAAGGCGACGAGCCTGCGGGGGGGGAAGAATATGACCCCTGGGAGCCGCTCAATACGAAAGTGTTCGAATTCAACAGGCAAGTGGATCGCTGGGTCCTCAAGCCGGCTGCGCAGGGGTATAACGCGGTAGTGCCAAACCCGGTACAGATCGGGATCAGTAATCTGTTTTATAACATCCGCTTTCCGTCCCGGCTGATCAACAATCTCGCCCAGGGTAAATTATCCGGTGCCGGCACCGAGGTCGGCCGGTTCCTCCTGAACAGCACATTCGGATTAGGCGGGCTGGTCGATGTCGCGAAGTATATGGACATCACGACGCCTGAAGAAGATACCGGGCAGACATTGGGTTATTACGGCATGAAGCCCGGGCCTTACGTGGTGCTGCCCTTTCTGCCTCCATTTACCCTTCGGGATCTCGTCGGGTATGTTGGAGATATCGCCCTGAATCCGATCAACTGGATGGTGTTCCCCATTATCGAGGTCAACGGCATTCCTTCCTTGGTCGCCCATCACAATCGGACAACCTCGTCCATCGCGCAGATCGGCGGTCGCGTCGAAGAAATTCTGAACGATCGCTCGTTGAATCTGGAGAAATTTCAGGGGGTAGAGGAAGCGACCCTTGATCTGTATACGGCGGTGAAGAACGCGTACATTCAGAAACGGCGAAACGCGATCAGGGAATAACGGGTTATGGTATCACCCTGAGCTCGCGGCCGACCTTCGCGAAGGCCGCCACAGCCCGTTCAAGTTGTGGGCGCGTGTGGGCCGCCGACAATTGTAGGCGAATGCGGGCCTGCCCTTTCGGTACCACCGGATAGCTGAATCCCACTACATAGATCCCTTCAAGTAGCAGGCGGTCGGCCATATGGGTTGCGACCGTTGCTTCCCCCAGCATGACTGGAATGATGGGATGGGTGCCGGGCACGAGGGTGAAACCGAGAGCGGTCAATTGCCCCCGGAGCCAGCGGGCCTGTTCCATCAAGGCATGGCGCTGGTCGTCGCCTCGTTCCACCAACTCAATGGCCTTCAGTGCCGCTGCGGCGATGACCGGCGGCAGACTATTCGAAAAGAGATAGGGCCGGGAACGTTGCCGTAACAGCTCGATCACTTCTTTCCTGCCGGTGGTAAATCCACCGGTTGCGCCGCCCAGCGCCTTGCCAAGGGTGCTCGTGACGAGGTCGATCCGCCCGGCGACTCCGAAATGGTCCGGGGTGCCGCGTCCGCTTTTCCCCAACACGCCGGTGGCATGACTGTCGTCCACGATCACGGCGGCATCGTGTCGATCGGCCAGCTCCACAATGCGGTCCAGCTTTGCCAGGTCGCCGTCCATTGAAAATACCCCGTCGGTCACGATCATGCGCACGCGGCTCGATGCCGATTCCACCAGTCGTGTTTCCAGCTCGCCCATGTCGGCATGGGCATAGCGCAGACGGGCGGCTTTGCAGAGCCGAATACCGTCGATCAGGCTCGCATGGTTCAAGGCATCGCTGATGATGGTATCCCGCTCGTCGAGCAGGGTTTCGAACAGTCCGCCGTTGGCGTCGAAGC
>CABVRO010000015.1 GCA_902500715.1 uncultured Nitrospira sp.
TCCAACGCGGCATTGCGGTCGCCTTTGAGTCGAAGCGCAACGAAGAGCCGATCGGTTCCATAGGCAGTTGGGGAGGCGAGGGGTTCTCCTGCCACGGGAACGAGACCGGTGCCTTCCTTCCCGGTGCTTTCTGCGAGGAGTTGTTCCACCCAGAGTCCAAAGGAATTGAGGGCGGGGGAGGTCAGCAGAGTAACCTTGTCTCGCCCTGCCAGGGCCATCGCGGCCATCATCCCCCCCAGGGCTGCTCCCGGGTTGTCTTTGGGGTGAGCGGTGTGTCGGCAAGCCTCGCGCATGGCGAGCGCCCGGCTCAATAGTTTGCTCACGTCGAGTCCCAGCAGTGCCGCGGGTACCAGGCCAAAGTAGGACAGGACGGAGTATCGTCCGCCGATGTCCGGTTGATTGGTGAAGGTACGCCAAAATCCACGCTCGCGTGCGAGTTGCTCGAGTCCCGTGCCAGGATCAGTGATGGCGATAAATTGGGCTCCGCCCCGGTTGCCCTTGGTCCGCCGGACAAGCTCCCAGAAGTGAGCGAAGAGTGACATCACTTCAATCGTTCCCCCGGACTTGCTGGCCACGAGAAAGAGAGTTCGCGCCGGCTGAATCGCTTTCGTCACCTGACCGACCCAACCCGGGACGGTGGAGTCCAGTACCCAGAGTTTGGGGGACCCTTTCGCAGAACCAAAAGTGCAGCGGAGGACCTCGGGCCCCAAACTGCTTCCACCCATTCCGAGCAGCACGACGTCGGTAATGCGAGCTTCCCGGGCCGCCTGCGCGAAGCTCCGTAACTCGGTGAGCCCGTCCTGCATGTGGTCGAGAACCGTCAGCCAGCCGAGCCGATTATCGATTTCAGTCGGACTGGGCTTCCAGAGGGTATGATCTCGTGTCCAGATACGCTCGATCGTATGGCTGCCCGCCAGATCCTCCAGCGTTTTGCTGATGGTCGGGTTGTCGAGCAGGAGCGATGCAGTGGGAAGGGTCGGCATAACACGCTCTCTTCCGATAGTGGAGGAACGAATCGATGGACCTCGGCTCGCTCGTATCTTAGGTTCGAGCGTGTAAAAAGGCAAACGAAGAGAAGCCAGAGGCCGCGTAGGAGTGTTTTAAATGAGGGGGCGTGGGTGCTGTGGGGTTGGAGCAGTTGCGCGGAAGGATAAGGGGCTAGGTTTCTTCTTCCTGGTCCCCCAGATCGGCCAGTACGAGAGAAATGGAATTCTGCGATTCCAGTGCGCCGACAATGGTGACAGGTGTTCCAACAGAAACTTGGTCAAAGAGCACAGCAATCTGCGGATTGTCCAACAGGATGCTGCCGTACGGTTGATCCGTGATGCCTTGTGCGATGCCATGGAGCTGGATCAGGCCTGGCATATGCTGACTCTTGGGAATCAACCCTGATCGCTGTGCTTCCTCAAAGCGGCGTCGGTCGTCGGCATTGGGATAGTCGAGAATCAGCGCGCGGAAATACGGGGTCTGTCCCGACCCGCGCTTGCGGTGAATGCGATATTCGCCTTCGGGTGTCGCGCCGTCGCCGTAGTGCTGTTTCGCCCGTATCCCTCTCGATCCCAGGCGGATGGGATAGGTCAATACTTTCTTGCCGTTCTTGTACAGCGACAGCACCCGGTCGGCCTTGCTGATGACAATGGCTTGCGCACGATGGGTGCGGGACCATTCAATGGTTCGTTGGGCTGATTCTCGCCAGGCTGCAATGAGGTCGTCATCGGCATACCGGCCCAACTCGTTTGTCAGCAAGGCGGTTTGGGTGAGAAGTATTTTTCCCGCACGATCTGAAGCCTGGATGGCATGATCGAACTGTCCCTGTTCAATGAACAGGCGAGCTTGTCGTACAAGCAGTTCGGTTTCAACCGGATGTTCGCCGAGTACCACACGGCTGCCGATATCTCCTACGCGGGTGTTCAAGAGGCGGAGCCGTTGCTCGACCTTGGCGAGTTTTGTTTCGGCGGCGGTACGTTGTGCTTGGAGGCGCGTGTTCACGTCGGCCACGAGCTGCGCCCCTTCGACTTGCAGGTTTTCCAGGTCGGTCTCCAGTTCATTTTCTTCCCACGGCCAACGGACGATATTTTCGTCGGATTGAATGCGGGCTCGTAAAGAAATCCATTCGCGAGAGAATTTTGAATAGGCTTCGGGGCTGATGTCGGATGCCCGTAGCGTCACGAGGTCACGGTCAATGCTTTCGATGGCTTCCACCAGCTCGTCGGGGACTGTTTCAACGCACCCTCCCAGGCTCATCGACAGGAGTCCGATGAGGGCTAGGTTACAGAAGGCGCGGCAAATGTGGTTCAGGCGTCTCATTGTTGCATTCTAGCTCGCAGGGAGCGGTTCTCGCGAGCTCTTCTCGTTTTTGTCACGGATACTGGCGGACAAGCATGGCCATTTGGCCATGCGTATATCTGGTTTCTGCCGGGGTGTCCGCAGGCCGCTAGGAATACCCTCAATCTGTTGCGAGCTATGACTCCGGGGTTTACAGACGCAAGCTGGATGCCAGGGTGGAAATTGTTGCGGACTGGAACGATAATCTTTCCAGAACAAGTATTTAGATTAAATGCAGCAAGGCGCGCCCTCTACCTATTTCTGTGGCATGTTTGTCATCTTCGGGCAAGAGTGCCTCAAGAGGTTGAGCTGTGTAGCGGTCGCAGGGGCAGAAATCCTTCCCTATTCCAGCTCTGAGTCTCCTTCCGTGCGGTCATGCGGGGCTGATTGAAGCGGGCAGGTTGATTGACACCCTCCTGTCCCGTCCCTATAATGCGGCCTCTTCATAGAAGAATGATCTTTCGACAAGGAGTGCGCAATGTCGTTCACTTTTAAGCAACCTTCGAATCTCAAGCGCAAGCGGGAACATGGATTTCGGAAGCGCATGAGTACCAAGAACGGCCGAAAGGTTATTGCTCGTCGCAGAGCCAAAGGCCGCGCTCGTCTCACCGTCTGATTCTTTCCTGCCGCTAAGGAATCTGCAAGTAGGCAACATCCAGGTGGTGGATGGTACACCTGGGTTGGGTCCTGTCGTCTTAGCCTGGTCGTAGTAGAAATGCGGCGACGCATAGTCTGGGCGCGCGGCCTCTGGTCTTTGAGGCCTGGTCTAGACCGGTGACCCACAGGCAGGTGTGTTATGTCGGCAGGGCAAAAGGCTGTACCGTTTTTCTTGAAGCGTAGCCGGGACATCCAGCACATCAAGAAGAACGGCCGACGGGTTTCAACAGGACTATTCAATCTCCAGATTTGTTCGGGCCTGTCTCAGGGTGCGATGTTGGGGATTGTGATCGGGCGGCGGTTCGGGACAGCCGTGCGTCGGAATCGGGCAAAGCGCCTGTTTCGGGAGTTGGGCCGCGCGGTCCGCCCGACATTAGTCCCAGGTCACGCATTTCTCGTGTTTCCGAAACGAGAGTGCCTGAATCTGCCGTTTGCGGAGCTGCAGAACCTATGGCGAGGCACATTACAAAGGCAGCGGTTGGCCCGTTTTGGGGAACCCTCGTTCTGAGGCGGCTGTGCATTGTCCTCTTGATGATCTATCGAGCCTGTCTGTCCCCATTGCTTGGGCCTGCGTGCCGGTTCCATCCTACCTGTTCCGTGTATGCCCAGGATGCCATCGAGCGGTATGGCGTTTTCAAGGGGCTTCTCATGGCGGGTAGGCGCTTGCTGAAATGTCATCCCTTCCATCCCGGCGGAGTGGACCCGGTACGGTAACCGTCGTGGCAATAACTCTATCAGCTTCAAATCAGTAGATAAATTCCATGGAAAAACGCGTCATCGTCTTCCTCATCGTCTCTCTGGCCGTGATTATCGGTTACGACTATCTGCTCAAGGGCATGGGGCTGCTGCCGCCCTCTGAGCCGGTGCAAGTAGCTACTAATCCTAGTCCTGGAGCTGAGACGGGCAAGCCCGCGGGAGGAACGGGAGGTTCGGCAAAGGCTGTGAGTGTCGATCCGGTCTTCTCCATGAAGGGTGCACCTGCTTCTCTCGGCAATGCGACCGGGGCAGCAAGTGAGGAACAAACGATTGAAGTGGACACGGAACTGTTTCGTGCCAAGTTCAGCAATCGCGGCGCCGTGCTCAAATCCTGGGAATTGAAGCGATACAGTGCGGCTGTCGAGCAGAATTCGACGCCTGTGCAGTTAGTCTATAGCGGAGGACGGTTCAAGGGACCTCTGAGCCTGGTGACCGGGGATCAAGCCGTGACCAGCGACCTTGGATCTGCCCTCTATCAGGTCACCCAGGATCTCTCGCATCTCGATAGCGCGCATCCTGTCGGTCACCTCACCTTCCGGTACCACGATACCCAGAAGAATGTTGACGTTGAGAAGGAGCTGACCTTTCACCATGGGTCCTACGTGGTGGACATTGCGATTCGTACTCAAGGGCTGACGACTCCGGTGGATGTCACTCTCGGCACCAATTTCGGCATTGTGGAGTGGGGGGAAGGTTTCATCGGGCTCATGGGGTCGGCGTCATTGGTCGACGACAAGGTCTTGAAGGAAACACCGGACGGCGAGGCTGAACGCAAAGGGGACGTGAAGTGGTCGGCTATTCAGGATAAGTATTTCTTAAGTGTGTTGATGCCGCAGAAGGCGTCGGCTGCCCTCGCGACGAAGGAAGGGGACAAGCTGGTGTCGGCCGGTGTTCGCTTCGCTACGCCCGGCAACGGGGCGACGCTGGCGATGCAGCTCTACGCCGGGCCCAAAGAGTACGACACGCTGAAGCGCTTAAACGTCGGGCTGGAAGATACGATCGATTTCGGCTGGTTTGTCTTCGGGAGTTGGGGGTTGGTCAAGGCGGTGGCCAAGCCGATTTTCTATGTGTTGCGATTCCTCTACGAATTTACGCACAACTACGGGATCACGATTATTCTCTTGACCATGCTGATCAAGCTGATGTTCGTGCCGTTGCAGTACAAGAGCTACAAATCCATGAAGCAGATGCAGGTCATTCAGCCGAAAGTGTTGGCCTTGCAGACGAAGTTCAAGGACGATCGTGAGCGGCTGAATAAGGAACTGATCAAGCTCTATAAGGATCATCGGGTGAATCCGGTCGGCGGCTGCCTGCCGATGGTGCTGCAGATGCCGGTCTTCGTGGCGCTGTTCAATATTCTGTATATGACGATCGATCTTCGGCAGGCCCCGTTCATGCTCTGGATCAAAGACCTGTCTGTGCAGGATCCCTACTACGTGCTGCCGATCGTCATGGGCGCCACCATGGTCATTCAGCAAAAGATCACGCCGACCACGATGGATCCGACGCAGGCGAAGATCATGCTGTTTCTGCCGGTGTTTATGACGTTCCTGTTCGTGAACTTCCCCGCCGGATTGGTGCTCTATTGGCTGACGAACAATACGCTTACGATCACCCAGCAGGTGGTGACCGAGCGGCTGTTCGGGAAGAAGTGGCAAGTGGCTGCTGCGGACGCCGATGCTGTGACCGGCGACGAACCGAAAGAGCAGAAGAGCAGCGGCAAGCGGCGCAACAGTCCATCCGAGTAATTCCACACGATTGGGTGCGTCATGCATGGCGCGCTGGACGATACGATCTGTGCTATCGCCACCCCTCCCGGCGAAGGGGGAATCGGGGTCGTCCGCATCAGCGGGCTTGAAGCCGTTGATGTCGCTTCTCATGTCGTACGTCTCCGGTCCGGCAAATCCCTTCACGACCTTCGAACTCATGTCATGGCGTTGGCGGACGTGGGCTCGCCCGGCGAGCTCCAAACCGTGACTCGGGGGACGGAGTCACGCCCGCATGCGGTGCTCGATGAAGCGCTCGTCGTCGTGATGAGGAGGCCGCATTCGTATACCGGCGAAGATGTCGTCGAGGTACAGTGCCATGGGGGGCCGGTCGTGCTGGATCAGCTGTGCCGGGGCTTGGTATCCGCAGGGGCCAGACTGGCTGAACCGGGGGAGTTTACCAAGCGCGCCTTCCTCAATGGTCGGCTGGATCTGGCGCAGGCCGAGGCTGTGCTCGATACGATTCGCGCGAAGACTGTGCGGAGCCTTGCGATTGCCCAATCGCAACGGCGCGGTGAGTTGTCTCGTGAAGTGGAGGAGACGAGGTCGGCGTTAGTCGTGGCCCTGGCGCATATCGAGGCTGCGCTGGATTTTTCGGAAGAGGATATTGCGTTCGTTCGGCAAGACGAACTGCTGCGACTCCTTAATGAAACCCTGCTCAAGCTGCGGGGGCTGGTTCTGTCCGGTCAGGAAGGACGAATCTGGAGAGAAGGCGCCGCAGTGGCGATTCTCGGACGTCCAAACGTCGGCAAGTCGAGTTTGATGAATGCCCTGTTACGGAGCGACCGCGCGATCGTCACGCCGATTCCCGGTACGACGCGGGATATGTTGGAAGAGGTCGTCAGTATCCATGGCATTCCGGTCCGACTCTTCGACACGGCCGGCATCCGCGCAACGGATGACCCCGTCGAAGCCGAAGGCATTCGTCGGAGCCACCTCGCATGGGAAGACGCGGATTTGGCGCTGATTCTTCTGGACGGCTCGCAACCGTTACTGGAGAGTGATCGGTTGTTGCTTCGTCGTCAGGAGGCCGCGCAGGCGTTACTGGTCGTGAATAAGTGTGATTTGCCATCTGGCATCTCGAAAGACGACCTTGTCCGTGTCTGCCCCGTGAACGCCGGTGTGCTCCAAATCTCTGCGAAAATGCAGATCGGGCTGAATGGATTGCGAGAGGCGATCAGTCACAGGCTGATGCCTCGTCGATTGGAGCCTCGGGACGGGGTTCTGGTGACCAATCTCCGGCATGCCGCCGCCTTCGAGCGCGCCCTGCAAGGTGTGGAGCAGGCCAGGCAGTCGGTAGACGCGGGACGTGCGGGCGAATTGGTGGCCATGGATCTGCGCATTGCCGCCGATGCTTTGGGTGAAATCACCGGGGCCATCACCACCGATGAGATTCTGGAGCGGATTTTCGCCGAGTTTTGTATCGGGAAATGAAAGGACTCTTGTCGTGAGTGAACAGTGTGATGTCATCGTCGTCGGAGGAGGCCATGCCGGGTGTGAAGCGGCACTGGCCGCAGCCCGCATGGGGGTGCGCACGATCCTGCTCACGATGGATCCGGAGCGGATCGCTCAGATGTCCTGCAATCCTGCGATCGGCGGCATTGCCAAGGGACATCTCGTCAAGGAAATCGATGCGTTAGGCGGAGAAATGGGGCGGAATACCGACCGGGCCGGCATCCAGTTTCGGATGATCAATACCAGCAAGGGGCCTGCGGTCCGTGCCTTACGCGCGCAATGCGATAAGAAGGTCTATCGCGAAGTCATGCAGCGCACGCTCCGTGCGCAGCCGGCACTTGAGATCAGAGGCGGGACGGTGGATCGCATTCTCACCCGGGCTGGGGCTGTGACCGGTATCGTGACGGATGCTGGCACGCCTATTCATGCGCGGGCGGTCGTGCTTACGTCGGGCACATTTCTGAAGGGATTGATCCATATCGGTCTCAATCATTTTCCGGCCGGCCGTGCCGGGGAGGCTTCTGCGGAGCACCTCTCCGATTGCATGCGTGATTTTGGCTTTGAGGTTGGCCGGTTGAAGACGGGAACTCCGCCCCGGCTCGATCGGGATTCTATCGATTTTTCTGTGATGGAGGTGCAACCGGGAGATGATCCTCCTCCGCCATTTTCCTATCGGACGCAGCGTGTGTCCTTGCCGCAGGTGCCCTGTCACTTGACACATACGAACTCGCAAACACATGATATTATTGCGAAAAATATCGATAGATCGCCGTTGTTCAGTGGAGTGATCGATTCTGTCGGGCCTCGGTATTGCCCGTCGATCGAGGATAAGGTTGTGAGGTTTGCCGATAAAGACCGGCATCAAATTTTTATCGAGCCGGAAGGGTTGGATACCAACGAATTTTACCCGAATGGAATTTCAACCAGTCTACCGGTCGATGTGCAGGCGGCCATCCTGAAGACCATTCCAGGACTTGAGCAAGCCATAATGCTCAAGCCCGGGTACGCGGTTGAGTACGATTATTTTCCTCCGCGCCAACTGCACAATTCTCTCGAGACGAAATTGGTTGCCGGGCTCTACCACGCCGGCCAAATCAACGGGACTTCCGGATATGAAGAGGCCGGTGCTCAGGGAATCATGGCCGGAATAAATGCCGCCCTGAGGTTGCGCAATGAAGCACCTCTCGTGCTGGATCGATCTCAGGCGTATATTGGCGTGTTAATTGATGATTTAATCACGAAAGACGCCAGGGAGCCCTACCGCATGTTCACCTCGCGTGCGGAATACCGTCTGTTGCTTCGCCATGACAATGCGGATCTCCGCCTGATGGATCTCGGGCACCGCATCGGGTTGGTATCTGATGAGGTGCACGGGAAGCTGGAGGCGAAGCGGTCGGCCATTGAACGGGAAGTTCAGCGTCTCAAGGAAACCAGGCCGAAAATAACGTCTGATGTGAGGCGGCTCATGGAGAAGGCGGAGATAGGAGCTGTAGGTCCAACCCAATCCTTGGCTGAAATCCTCCGGCGTCAGGAGATGAACTACGACAAAATGGTCGCAGTATTCGGTGGCGCTGATATCGATGATCCTGACATTACCGAAGCGATTCAGCTCGAAGTGAAATACGAAGGCTATATTAAGCGGCAGTTGCAGCAAATTCAGCGGTCAGAGAAGTTAGAGCACCGCGCCATCCCCGATCAGTTCGATTATGACGGAATCACCGGTTTTTCGAGCGAAGTCAGGGAAAAACTCAAGCGGGTGAAGCCGGCATCGGTCGGGCAGGCTTCGCGTATTTCCGGTGTCACGCCTGCCGCTATTTCCCTTTTACTGGTTGCAATCGAGAGACATCGTCGGCAACCATCGGCATGAAATGAACTGCTGGATCACGTGGATAGAGGTACGGTGACCCTATGTCAGACTGATAGGCGAGAACCTGCTTGACCACCCAGGTTGTTTTCGCGTAAGTGTTCCACGTGGAACAGGACGAAATTCAGTTCGCACAGTCACTTCAGTCCCTTGCCGCTGAGCTCTCCATCTCCATTCCTGATTCCTCCATGTCTTATTTGTTTCGTTACCTTAGCGAGCTGAAAAAATGGAATAAGGCCATCAATCTCACGGCCATCGACAATGATCGCGAGATCCTGGTGAAGCATTTTATTGACTCAATTGCTGGCCTTAAAGTCATTGATATTAATGATGGAGCTGAATTGCTTGATGTGGGTGCCGGGGCTGGATTTCCGGCCCTTCCTCTCAAGTTCGTACGACCTGAGCTGTCGATTGAGTTGCTCGAGCCGAACGAAAAGAAGGGGGCCTTCTTGCGGTACGTCGTGGGAACGCTTGGTCTGCAGAGCGTGACGGTAGCGACGGCCAAGTTGGAAGAGTATGCCAGTCGAGGAAATATTCAGGGTCGGTTTGATGCCATCGTAGTAAGGGCCTTTAAGGTGGATGCGTGTGGATTGGCGCTCTCGACGCTTTTGAAGCCGGGCGGAAGGCTTGTTTTATACCGTGCGGAGAAGGTTCCTGGAAGTTTTAAGCTTGCCGGCCTTGCATTGATTAAGGAAGTCGAGTATGAGCTTCCTGCTAAGTACGGGCATCGAGTATTGTCGGTGTTTTCAAGATCGTCAGGATGAGATGTGTTCCACGTGGAAAATTGGGACGCGCATATCTTTAGCTGGGTGGATAGGGGAACTACATGGCTCGAATCATTGCTGTTGCGAATCAAAAGGGTGGAGTGGGGAAAACGACCACCTCTGTGAACCTTGCCGCAGCGCTGGCAATCGAGGGCGGATCGGTTCTCCTGATCGATATTGACCCTCAGGGAAACGCGACAAGCGGGCTTGGCGTCGATGCCATGTCGCTCACAAAAACGATCTACAATGTATTGATTAGTAAAGAGAGTATTGAGTCTCTGGCCATGCAGACCGGAGTGAATGGATTGTCGATTGTTCCGGCAAATTCCCATCTCGCCGGTGCGGAGGTCGAGTTGGTGAATATGGAGGACCGTGAGCAGCGCCTCAAAGAGGCCCTGGCTGAGGTATCTGACCGATACGACATCATCCTGCTGGATTGTCCACCGGCCCTGGGCCTCCTGACCATCAATGCGATGGTTGCAGCGGATTCAGTGCTGATCCCTGTGCAATGCGAATACTATGCGATGGAAGGCCTCGGGCGGCTGATGGAGAGCATTCAGCGTCTCCGGCAATCCCTGAATCCTGGACTGGAAATCGAGGGCATTGTGCTCACGATGTACGATGCGCGCAATTCGCTAGCCCGCCAGGTGGTCGAACAGATTCGCGGGCATTTCGGAGCGAGTGTGTACCAAACGATGATTCCGCGCAACGTGACGTTGGCCGAGGCGCCGAGCTACGGTCGCCCGGCCTTGCTCTACAACATGGCATCAGCCGGTGCCCAAGCCTATCTTTCCCTAGCCAAGGAGTTTGTGGTCCATGGAGAAAAAAGCCCTCGGTAGAGGACTCGACGCGCTATTGCCGACCGGTCGAACCACGGCCGAGCCTGAACGTGGCGATGTGCAGGAATTGCGGCTTGAAGCCATTGTTCCGAACCGCTTCCAGCCTCGGCAGCAATTCTCCGAAGTCGAACTGGCTGAGTTGACTGCCTCGTTGAAGCAGAACGGCCTCCTGCAACCGATTCTGGTGCGTCGAAAAGGTGATGGCATTTACGAGTTAATTGCCGGTGAGAGACGCTTAAGAGCTGCTAAGTTAGCGGGAATGCAGAAGATTCAAGCTCTTGTCCGAAATGTGTCCGATCAGGAGTCGATGGTGTTGGCGTTGGTGGAGAACCTCCAGCGGGACGACCTGAATCCCATGGAGACCGCGCGGGCGTACCAACGCATGCTGAATGAATTCGGGCTGACCCAGGAGGCGATTGCTCAGAAAGTGGCGTGCGATCGGTCGTCCGTGGCGAACCTGCTGCGGTTGATGTCGCTGCCCGCTGAGGTGCAGCACATGATCGAGTCCGATCAGCTCTCTACAGGTCATGCCAAGGTGATTCTTGGGCTGATGACACCGGCCGCGCAGATCAGTCTGGCGACACAAATTGTGGATGGGCAACTCTCGGTTCGTGAAGCCGAGCGGTTGGTGCAGGAACATGCTGAAGCCAGGAAGGCGGGCAAGCGTCAGGTTCGTGCGCCATCGCGGTCCGATCTCGAAGAGCGATTGCAGAAACGTCTGGGCACCAGGGTGGATGTGCAGCGGGGGCGGCGCGGCGGCAAGATCGTCATCCACTACTTTTCGCCTGAAGAATTGGACGGCGTGGTCGAGCGGCTGCTCAATTCATAGTCGAGATATTTTCGGGGCAGATTTTTTTCGATTGACCGGAGTAGAATGCCGTTAGAATTTTTGAATGGGGAGCGACATCGGGGCGGCTGTCGCAGGCATGTCCTCCGGTCAGTGCGTGAGTCGTTGTTATTTGTGGGAGGTGTAACAAATGGCGTGGATCAATAAGGACAAGCAGGACGGGAAGCGTCAGGCAGGACAAAGCGAGGGAACTGAAATGGAAAATTTGGAATCTACGGCACCGCGCGAGGGAAACGAAGAGATCAATGCCTTTGTCGGAAAAGGTGTCAGCTTCAAGGGTGTCATTTCCTATAACGGCACCGTCCGCATCGATGGCAATCTGGATGGAGAGATTCATACCGAAGGGGTCTTGCTGGTCGGTGAGGATGCGGTTCTGACGGCGAAGATTACGGCCGGTACCGTGGTGTGCAAGGGGAAGATCACCGGCGACATCAGCGCCCGAGAGAAGGTGAAGCTGCGCGCCCCTGCTGTGGTCAATGCCGGTGTCAAGGCGCCGCTGTTAGCCATGGAAGAAGGGGTGGTCTTCAACGGCACGTTGGAGATGAGTCAGCCAGGCACGCGCGAGCCGCAGGGGCAGGGTTCCACGCGAGGCCAAGGCGTCAAGTTGGTCAACGGATAATTCGGCTCGACGACGAATTAGTTGGACAGATTGTGGCTTGCCTTGTAAGCCAGAGGTAGGCAGAGGAAGGTTCCATTCAACCCGCGCCCCGGTCTCTAGGAGGGGCGGGGTGTGTGAAGGAGGACGCCGATGTGGGGTGAGACCAAAAAGCAGCCGGTCGCGGAAGACGATAAATTTACCTTTCTCGGCAAGGGGACCAGCTTTAAGGGCATTGTCACGTTTGATGGCACCGTCCGCATCGATGGTCGGGTCGAGGGAGAAGTGCATACGGGCGGGGCGGTGATCGTCGGCGAAAGCGCCGTGATCAAGGGCGTGATTGCCGCCGGGTCCGTTTCGATCAGTGGTCGCGTGAAGGGGTCGGTGACGGCCCTGCAGAAGGTCGAGATTCAAAAGCCGGGGATTCTCATCGGGGATATCCAGAGCCCGGTGATCATGATCGAAGAAGGCGCGCATTTTCACGGCATGAGCAATATGGGCGCCGAAAAGTGGACGGAGGACGAGTCCTCTGAATTCGGTGCTCCGCAGGATCCCGGCGTGCGCGACCTCGTAGCCCATCGCGGCAAAGTCAAAACGCAAGAGCCGTAAGTGCTCGGCGCATTCTTTCCCCGGTAGATGTATGTCACGTCAGACCGTACTGCTAGGTATGAGCGGCGGAGTGGACAGCTCCGTCGCTGCGTCGCTCCTCGTGCAGCAGGGGTATGATGTCCACGGCGTCACACTTCAGGTGTGGGAGCACGAAGATGAGCAGGTCGCCGTCTCCAAGCGCTGGGAAGAGCGGGGATGTTGCAAGATCGGCATTGCGAAGTATGTCGCGCAGCGTCTGCGTATTCCGTATGAGGTTGTCGATCGTCGCGAAGTCTTTCAGCAGGGCGTGATCGATGATTTCGTCGCCGGGTATGCTTCCGGTACTACGCCCAATCCCTGCGTCCGGTGCAACGAGCGGGTGAAGTTGCGCTCTCTCTATGCCTTGGCGCAAGAACGAGGCATCGACTATGTGGCGACGGGGCACTACGCCCGCGTGCGGCAGATCGATGGACAGTGGTCGTTGCACCGGGCGCTCGATGCGCGGAAAGACCAAAGTTACTTTCTCTATCGGATCAATCCTGCCTGGTTGCCGCACCTGCTGTTTCCAGTGGGCCACATGCAGAAACGCGACGTATGGCAAGAGGCCGAATCGCTCGGGTTGCCCGTCGATGAACTCAAGGAAAGCCAGGAGATTTGTTTCGTGAGCCACGGCGACTATCGAACGTTCATTGAGCAGGAAATGCCGGAGGCCAAGAAGCCCGGACCTTTCGTGGGGGTGGATGGCGAGGTCCTCGGGCAGCACGAGG
Organism: uncultured Nitrospira sp.; assembly: GCA_902500715.1. Classification (GTDB taxonomy): domain Bacteria; phylum Nitrospirota; class Nitrospiria; order Nitrospirales; family Nitrospiraceae; genus Nitrospira_A. Next base: position 13,224 of record CABVRO010000015.1, read on the forward strand.
GCATCGCATTCTATACGCCGGGGCAACGCCGCGGCCTGGGTATTGCCGTCGGGCAGCGGTTGTATGTGCAGAAAGTGGTGCCTGAATCCGGCCAGGTGGTGTTATGTGCGGAAGAGCAGCTCGTGCAGTCGGAGTGTCAGGTCGCCGATCTCAGTCTGTTCGATCATGCCCTCGGTCGGCAGCCGGTTGAGGCGGACGTGAAGGTTCGCTACGCCACGCCCTCCTGCGCAGCAACCCTTCTTCCGTCTGAAAGCGGCAGGCTTCAGGTTCGATTTCATCAACCGCAGCGCGCACTCAGTCCCGGGCAGTCCGCCGTCTTTTACCATGGTGATCGTGTACTCGGTGGGGGCATCATTCAGCGGTCGTAGCCATCGCCGATTCTCCGGTTTGTTGTCCAGTATCAATGTAGAGAACCAGGGGCTCAGTGGAGGCCGTGAGCAAGTGACACCGGGGCGGGTCTCATGCTTGCGGCGATGTCTCATCTCTGGTCTCCCCACGCATCACTTCTTGACAGTACCCGCTTTTGAATGCTAACTTGGCGCGCTTTTTGTCGTGCCCACCGCACGCAAGCTTCCCGTTTGATCAAAACACGGTTAACCGTAGCGGATAGTCATTGTGATTAAGACAGCCGTCGCACGTCGATACGCAAAAGCTCTGTTCGAACTTCTTGATACCCCAAGCATCGAGCCTGCCCGCTCGGCGTTGAACGGGCTGGGAGAGGCCTTCACGCAGTCCGCTGCGTTACGCCATGCCATCGCTTCTCCTGTGTTCCCGGAAGAAACCAAATTGGGTGCGCTGATTGAATTGGCCACTCGACTCGGATGCCCGCCGGTCGGCCAGAGATTTCTCGAACTCTTGGTCAAAAAGAATCGGGTCAGTTTCCTGCCGGACATCGCCGAGGCCTTCGCCAAGCTCGTGGATCAATCCAAGGGGACGCAGCAAGTGCTCGTGTCATCCGCGAATGCCTTGCCCGCGGCCGAGCAGGATCGGATCACCACCCGATTGCGCGATCTTTTACAGCGCGACGTCGATGTCACCTTCCATACAGAACCTGAACATGTCGCCGGCCTCCACATCCGCCTGGGCAGCACCGTCGTAGACAGCACGGTCCGGGGCCGACTGAGCGCCATGCAGCGTGTGTTGACCAAGGAGTAGCCATGCAGATCAAGGCAGAAGAGATCAGCTCCATCATCAAAGAGAAGATCAAGGGCTTCGATCAACAGGTCGATGTCAGCCAGACCGGCTCCGTCATTCAGGTTGGAGACGGCATCGCGAAAATCTACGGATTAGACGGGGCCATGGCCGGAGAAATGCTCGAGTTTCCGGGCGGCTTGTACGGCATCGCGTTGAACCTCGAAGAAGACAACGTCGGCGCCGTGTTGATGGGTGACGATGTCGGAATCAAGGAAGGCGATCCGGTCAAGCGCACCGGTCGTATTGCGGAAATCCCGGTCGGTGAAGCGTTGATCGGTCGAGTGGTGAACGCAATCGGTCAGCCGATCGACGGTAAGGGTCCGGTCAACTCCCAACATTCTTCCCGTATCGAAGTCGTGGCACCCGGTGTGAACACGAGACAGTCGGTGCGTGAGCCGCTGCAGACGGGCATCAAGGCCATCGACGCCATGATCCCCATCGGTCGCGGGCAGCGCGAGTTGATTATCGGAGACCGGCAGACCGGAAAAACCGCCATCGCCGTCGATACCATCATCAACCAGAAGGGCCTCGGCGTCTTCTGTATCTATGTCGCCGTCGGTCAGAAGCGTTCGACGGTTGCGCGCGTGGTCAAGACTCTCGAAGAAAATCACGCCATGGAATACAGCATGGTCGTGGCGGCGACGGCCAGCGATCCGGCGCCGATGCAGTTCCTGGCCCCTTTCTCCGGCGCGGCGATCGGTGAATATTTCCGCGACAACGGCAAACATGCGTTGATTGTGTACGACGATTTGTCTAAGCACGCGGTAGCGTATCGGCAGCTGTCCTTGCTGCTGCGCCGCCCGCCGGGCCGTGAAGCCTATCCGGGCGACGTGTTCTATCTGCACTCCCGCTTGCTGGAGCGTGCGGCGAAGTTGAGCGACAAGTTGGGGGGAGGCAGCCTGACGGCCCTTCCGATCATCGAGACGCAAGCCGGCGACGTGTCGGCCTACATTCCGACGAACGTCATTTCAATTACCGATGGACAAATCTACCTGGGCAGCGACCTGTTTTATTCCGGTATTCGTCCTGCGATTAACGTCGGATTGTCGGTCTCCCGCGTCGGCGGATCCGCGCAGATCAAGACCATGAAGCAGGTCGCAGGTACTCTCCGCTTGGACCTCGCGCAGTATCGTGAAATGGCCGCGTTCTCCCAGTTCGGGAGCGAACTCGACAAGGCGACTCAGATGCAGCTTGCCCGTGGCGTACGTATGGTGGAATTGCTCAAGCAAGGGCAATACAAGCCGATGCCGGTTGCCGATCAAGTCTTGTCGATTTACGCGGGCGTCAACGGATTCCTGGACGATGTCCCCGTAGACAAGGTGCTGCAATTCGAGGCGGACCTGCTCCATTACGTGGCGCAGAATCACCAGGACATGCGGAAAGATATCGCCACGGTCGGAAAGATCGATGACAAGGTCGGCGGCAAGCTGAAAGAAATCATCACGACCTTTAAGCAGAAAATGGGCTACGGAGCAAAATAGCAATCAGCCTTCGCCTTCAGCATGGAGCTGAGGTCTGAGCGCTGACTGCTGAGAGCGTACAAGAATGCCGAGCTTACAATCTCTCCGGCGGAAAATCGCCGCCTTCAAGAATACGCAGAAGATTACCAAGGCCATGAAAATGGTCGCGGCCGCGAAGCTCAAGCGTTCGCAGGACCGCATTCTGGCTGCGAGGCCCTACGCTCATAAAATGCGCGGGGTGCTCAGCAATCTCAGTCAGCGCGTCAACCGCACATCCCATCCTCTGCTCCAAAAGCGCGAGGGGAAGAAAATCGAAATTCTCGTCGTCACGAGCGATCGCGGGCTGTGCGGCGGATTCAACGGTAATATCGTACGGAAGAGTTCCGAGTTCGTCCGGCAGTGTGAAGCGCAGGGGCTTTCGGTCAATCTCAGCCTGATCGGCCGCAAAGGACGTGATTACTTCCGTCGTCGCTCCTGGCCGATCCGACAGGAGTGGACCGGAATCTTCGACAAGCTGACCTTCGAGCATGCCATCGATATCGGCGGGGACCTGACGGAAAATTTTGTGAAGGGCACGTTCGACGAACTCTACGTCGTCTACAACGAGTTCAAGTCTGCGATCCAGCAGCGGGTGATCGTTGAGAAATTGTTCCCCATCGATGCGGCCGCCGAATTCGGAGCGGCGCCGACTGCGACCGAGCAGTCCGCAGTCGGCGGTAGTTACTTGTATGAGCCGGATGAGGGCGAGCTTCTGAATGTCTTGGTCCCGAAGCATTTTCAGATTCAAGCCTATCGCATCCTTCTGGAGTCGGCGGCGGCCGAACACGGGGCACGCATGGCAGCCATGGACGGTGCGACTCGCAATGCAGGGCAACTCATCAAAAAAGTCACCTTGTATTACAACAAGACTCGCCAGGCGGCTATCACCAAAGAACTCATGGACATCGTGGGCGGCGCAGAAGCCCTGAAATAAAATGTGGAATGAGGAATGCTGCATCACGGTAATGTGCCGGGTGCATCATTGACGACAAGAGGAGCCTTATGAGCACAGGAAAAGTCATTCAAGTCATCGGCCCCGTGGTCGACGTGGAATTCCCCCCCGGTCAATTACCGAACATCTACAATGCGCTCAAAGTGACGCAGGAAGAGAACAAGGCTGCCGGCAAGCCTGCCGTACGGATCACGCTCGAAGTCGCATCCCACCTTGGTGAGAACCGCGTCCGCGGCATCGCGATGTCAACGACGGACGGTCTGACTCGCGGCATGGATGTGCAGGATACGGGCGCCCCGATTTCTGTTCCCGTCGGTCGTGAGACCCTGGGACGGCTGATCAACGTGTTGGGTGAGCCGGTCGATGAAAAGGGTCCGATCAAGGCGAAGAAAACTTACCCCATTCACCGGCCTGCGCCGCGATTGGAAGATCAGGACACGAAGACCGAAGTGCTCGAGACCGGTATCAAGGTGGTCGATCTGTTGGAGCCGTACAGCAAGGGTGGCAAGGTCGGGCTCTTCGGCGGAGCCGGAGTCGGCAAGACCGTCATCATCATGGAGCTCATCAATAACATCGCGCTCCACCACGGTGGATTCTCGGTGTTCGCCGGCGTCGGTGAACGTACCCGTGAGGGCAACGACCTTTGGCACGAAATGCAGGAGTCCAAGGTCATCGATCCCGACGACCATACGAAGTCCAAGGCGGCATTGGTCTACGGTCAGATGAACGAGCCACCCGGAGCCCGTCTACGGGTCGCGCTGACTGGACTCGCTGTTGCCGAATTTTTCCGCGACGAAGAAAATCAGGACGTGTTGTTGTTCGTCGACAATATCTTCCGGTTCACGCAGGCGGGATCAGAAGTGTCCGCGTTGCTTGGCCGTATGCCATCGGCGGTCGGGTATCAGCCGAACCTGTCCACTGAAATGGGTGCGCTGCAGGAGCGAATTACGTCCACCAAAAAGGGGTCCATCACCTCGGTGCAAGCGATTTACGTACCGGCCGACGACTTGACCGACCCGGCTCCGGCGACCGCCTTCGCGCACTTGGATGCGACGACCGTGTTGTCCCGGCAGTTGGCTGAGTTGGGTATTTACCCGGCGGTCGATCCGCTCGATTCCACGTCACGTATTCTCGATCCGCAAGTCATCGGAGAAGAGCATTACAAGGTGGCTCGCGGCGTTCAGTCCGTGTTGCAGCGGTATAAAGACTTACAGGACATCATTGCCATTCTCGGTATGGATGAATTGTCGGAAGACGACAAGATGGCTGTGGCCCGAGCGCGAAAGATCCAGCGGTTCCTGTCGCAGCCGTTCCACGTTGCCGAAGCGTTCACCGGCGCGCCGGGCAAGTACGTGAAGCTTAAGGATACGGTCCGGAGCTTCAAGGAAATCCTCGAAGGGAAATACGACCACCTGCCGGAGCAGGCTTTTTACATGGTGGGGCCGATCGAGGAAGCCGTCGCGAAGGCGGAAAAGATGGGAGTGAAGGTTTAAGAGAGAGTGCCTCGAGCGTCCTCTTGGCTCGCGCAACGCGCGGTCTCAGAAGATCCTCGTTGGACGCGCGCAGTAGAGGACGTTTCGATTTCCTCTCAGATGGGATAAGGGAGTAGTAAGAGAAGATGGCTGGAAAGATTCTCTTAGAAGTCGTGACGCCGGAGAAGATGCTCCTGAGTCAGGAGGTCGATGAGGTCATCGCTCCGGGCAGTGAGGGAGAATTCGGCGTTCTGCCAGGACATTGCCACCTGTTGTCCAGTTTGCGTATCGGAGAGCTGCGGTACAAGGCTCAGGACGCGTGGCGATACATGTCGATCCTGTGGGGCTACGCCGAGGTCACGCCATCCAAAGTCACGGTGATGGCGGAGATTGCCGAAAAGGCCGAAGACATCGATGTCGGTCGTGCGCAACAGGCTGTCGAAAAGGCTGAACAGCGCCTCCAGGCTGGTGGACTTCCTTCAGAAGTGAAAGAGGCTCAGATCAGTCTCGAAAAGGCCCGTCTCCGGAAAAGGATTGCGGACCGTGCCAAAAAATCCGGACACGCCTGACCTCTTTCCCTCATATTCCAGTGTGGCCCATCGTTTCTGCACCTCCCTGATCGAATAGTCGGGGCACATAAGGTGTTACGAATCAAGTCGCCCGGTCCTCTCTTTCTCAGCACACTGCTCCTCCTTTGTCTCGGCTGCGCCGGGCCGACGTTAACAAGCCGGGTCATTGAGCAGGATTCTTCCTGGTTTGTGCGGCTCGATTCCTTTTACGATGCCGGCAATGCGTCTCCACGATATGATCATCCGCTTATTTGGAGGGATGAAGAGCTCTCTGCCATCCTGAGTCGATTGATCCTTCAAGAACGAGTCGGCCTTATGGATAACGCGAGGCCTCCACGTTCGGTGTTCTCGTTGGAAGAGATTCACCTCCTTATTCCCCCTGTGCGCAAGTCCTTTCAAGAAGCGACATCCCGTGAATGGATTGTCTTTACGTTGGTCGGTCAAGAGGGAAGGGGTCGTGAGACCACGTCCGGCGGCATGTTTGTTGAGGGTGGCAAACTCCATCTGGTGATCGCCAATCACCGACGCGCACTCGGGGAACATTCGGAAGAACTTGTGCGCATACAGGTGAATCCTCTCCATTCCCTTCAAGGCAGCGGCGGTGTCTTGGCCTTTGACGCACCTCGATTTGTGATTGCGAACAAAGCCAATTGGTCAGGTGGGCATCGAGCCTCCGCTAGCGAACTGATCCTCGATCATACTGCGTTCCTCGCCAATCTCCAGCGCACGGGATCAGCGGCGGCTTCCGCTCAGATCAGTGGATCGCATGCGTTAGCCTCGGCAACAGAATCTGATGGATCTCGGCCGGGACCATCCGACTCCGTGCAGGTGGATTTAGAACAGATCGTTCTTCGACTTCGTGAAGAGATCGAAGTATTAAAGCAGCAACTGGCAGACAAGGTTTCTGAGGTTGATCGATTGAAGCGCCGGGAAACCCACAGCACGCCCACTCCGTGATTCGTACCTCTCCCTGAGACGGACTCGAAATGATCCTAAGGGACAGGACCAGTTCTGTCCCCCCGGCAGGACTCTGGTCCGTCCTGCCGGGGGTCGATCCGGCCGTCACTGTCCGTGCCAGCAGGCCGCTGCGGCTATGGCCCGACCGGGATCGTAATGACGATGGCACCCATCACGTCATTGAGCTTGAAATCTCGCTTCGGGCTGTCGGGATGCGCGTTGTGGCAACCGAGGCAGGCTTGGGTGGCTGCGAGATCGGCATACACCGCTTGAAAATAGCGCGCCTCCCCGATCTTCATAAAGCCGGTGTGGGGTCGGTTCGGTTGCGTCAAGATAGTTCCGAGGCCGGCTTTCTCAAGCTCATTCGCCGCGACATTGCGCTTGTTGATCGGCCACAAGCTGATCAGCCGGTACTGAATTCCTAACCCCTTCTTGGCGATGTACCGTCCCGACTCCATGAGGAATTGAGCCGGAAGCGGCAGCGTATTCTTCTGCTCCCAGTTTTCCGATGCCACGACCACACCCTTCGTTTGCAGGCGCTCGACGACATGTCTGGTATACACATCCCGGTCTGCTTCAATCACGGCGTGTAGGTAGCTAGCCACCGTTTCGATCGGCAGGGTGACCGGCGCATTCTCAGGCAGTGCGCGACTAGGCCACAACACCGTCGCGCCGACGAATACGAATCCCAGCACCGTCGCGACCCGCAGCAATGTTTGAGAGGATGTCATGACAACCTCCTTGTTGGGCACACGGGTGGTCCGGTCTGGCCGGCGCACCACGTGGGCAGATGAATGGCGCAGTGCGGTCTGGCTCGTGAGTGCTTGTGGAAGTGGAAGTAGGGAGGAGGAACGAGATGGATTGCCGGGCAAATGCGGAGAATAAGTTGAAAGCTATCGACCCTGAGGATCGGGCGGAGCGATGAGCCGGGATGCCGGCCCTATCGATGGCCTCCTGAAAAAACAACCGGTCGTGGGAAGGTACCGAAGGCATCGCCCCAGCTCCTTGCCCGTACGAACCAGCGTGCCCGCAAGATCATACGATGATTTATCCTACTCTTGAGTCCAGGGGTTGTCCAATGTGGAGATTACACGCATTGAAGAGATCCTGTTCTCAATCACCTGTCGAGTTGAGCCTCGCGGAAACACGTCGCGCTGTAGGTTGCTGATCACCACGGACTGATTTCCAAGACGCGCTTGATATGGCCTCGCCAGGGAAGCATTTCTTCGATTGCATTCGGTTACCGCGCTGCCGTAGCGTAGCCGCGCTATGCAAACGGAGTTTATCGTCTCCGCCGGGGAGCAGCCCAAACGATTGGATGTCTTCCTCGTGCACCGCGAGCCGAAGCTCTCGCGCGCGGCCTTGCAGCGGATGATTACTGCGGGCTGGGTGCGGGTTAATAGTCTGATCGCCAAATCGAGTCAGCGAATCAAAGCGGGAGATGTCATCGTCTTTGATGCGCCTCAGGCTGCCCCGTTACGGATCGATGGCGAGACAAAACAGCTGGAGATTCTGTTTGAGGATCATGCGTGCCTGGTGCTGAATAAGCCCGTCGGGATCGTGGTCCACCCGTCCCCTGGACATTGGTCCAACACGCTGCTGAATGCATTACTAGACCATTGCGCCCGCGGAGGTGCGGTGGCGACGCCCGGCGTGGTGCATCGTTTGGATAAAGATACATCTGGCGTGATGGTGGTGGCCAAGACAGAGGAGGCGCATCGAAAACTGTCGGTGCAGTTCGAACGTCATACCATTACCCGTCACTATGAGGCACTCGTCGTGGGTGTGCCGGTTAAATCGGAAGGGCGGATCGAGGTTGCGCTTGGTCCGGATCGGCACCATCCCAAACGCACCTCAACCCAAACGCTTCAGCCGAAACCTGCGGTCACAGGCTATCGAGTCGAAGAAGCCTTTGGCGAAGCGGCGGCGCGCATTGTGCTCAGTCCTCACACTGGCCGTACGCACCAGATACGGGCTCATCTTCAAAGCATCAACCATCCCATCCTCGGGGACCAGGTCTACGGGGGTGAGCGGGTCGGTGCGATCGCAGGGTATGAGATTCCGCGAGTGATGCTACATGCGCGTCGGTTGGGGTTCACACATCCTGTCACCGGGAGGTATGGCGAGTGGACGGTTGACACGCCGCCTGATTTCGACAGGGTACGAGGAGTGCTATGCGCCGGGCGATTAGAGAGAAAGACCTGAGATGTCGCGGTCCAAGTGTTGCCGCTGGACGAGGAAGTAGGGGAACCGGCCGAATGCGAGCCGGCAACCGACCAGGTAGCGCGGGTGGGTGGTGCCCACGGGGAGGTGAGTCGACCAGCGCACCTCGAACAACGTCAATGAGCGCTGTCGCTGCAGCGCCGGATTTTGAAGACTGAGTAATTGTCTGCTCTGAGGTTTCTGGTCAAGCAAGAGGAGAATGCCGTCCGAACTGACATTCAACGAATAGGCCTTCCCGAGCATTGTGAAGGCGTCGGAACCATGTCCCTCCACCAGCTCGTAGATGCAAGGAGTCCTGACCGCAAACCGAGTGTCGATGCGCCGTTCACGCACGGGGGGTGGCATGGGCTGCTCAGTCCGGTTGTCCACAATGGGGGGCAAAGCTTCCACTGTCGGAACGAACGTGTCTTGCAGCGACCTGAGGATTCTGTGGATAAAATCAGCAGCCATTGGATTGTCACAATCTCCACATGTTGAAGCGGCAAACCCTCTCGATAAATAAGCAAGTCAGGTGCCTGTAACGAGAGGGAGAGGCATCATGCTAACAGGATGAATTTTTTCTGGAGTAGGAGTGTCCCATCATGCGACATCATGGGAATGCGCAGAAACATGGTGTCAAATCCAACGCACCACTGACAGAAATGAACGGTCACACGTACCTTCGTGCCGGCGTTGAAGGATGCCAGTAGGCAGCGCAACATGTGGATGGATTGTGGACGACATGTGTGTGAAGTGTGTAGATGATGGGGACGGAGCGGGCACCTTGTGTTTGTCGGGCCTCTGTGGCAGCCTATGCCTAGGCATGTCGCAGGATGTCAGGCAGTCACCACGTGAATAGGGTCACCACTCCGGTTGAAATTGTCGTGACCGGAGGAGAATCGTCCAAGCGGATCGATGTCTTCCTTGCCAACCGGGACCCGACCTTCTCTCGCTCGGCCTTGCAGCGCTTGATCGGGGAAGGGCGCATTCTCATCAATGGACAAACAATCCGGCCAAGCCAGAAGATCAAGCCGGGGGACTGCATCCGGCTGGAGGTGCCTCGGCCTGAACCGCTGGATCTCAAACCCGAGGCTATCCCCTTTGATATCCTCCACGAAGATGCGGAATTGCTCGTGCTCCATAAGCCGGCCGGCCTCGTGGTACACCCCGCGCCCGGTAATTGGTCCGGGACGTTAGTAAACGCGCTCCTGCATCACTTTGCGGTCTCGGGTGTTACCCCGTCGCATATCGGGGGCAAGGAACGCCCGGGACTCGTTCACCGATTGGACAAAGAGACCTCAGGCATCATGGTGATCGCGAAAACGGACCAGACGCATCGCGCCCTGGCCGCGCAGTTCAAACTCCACACGATCACCAGGGTGTACGAAGCCTTGATTTGGGGCGTGCCCAAGAAGGGGCATGGCCTCATTGAACTGGCGATCGGGCGCGATACCAAAGAGCGGAAAAAGTTTTCGGCGCGGACGACCAAACCGAAACCCTCGGCGACCGACTATCAGGTTGATGAGCGGTACGGCAAGATCGCGGCCCATGTGCGCCTCTTCCCCAGAACCGGACGCACCCATCAGTTGCGGGTCCATCTCACGTCGATCGACCATCCTATCCTGGGGGATAAGACATACGGCGGGGCCAAAGTCATGTCGGTGGCGGGGGTGTCGATTCCCCGTGTCATGCTCCACGCGCGCACGCTGGGATTTACGCATCCTACCGGCGGGGAGTACCATCAGTTCGATGTGCCCTGTCCGCCCGATATGGAGCAGGTGCGGGATCTCCTTCGCGCAGCCTGCTAGGAGTGCCAGGCGATCGGCCTGAGTCAGATTGAAGAATATGCCGAACATGACGGTCGGCGAGAGCGAGGAGAGACGAACGATGGAAACCAGTGCCGTGCTTGATCGGATCGGTGAGCTGATCGCGCAGCTCAAAACATACGCCTCAAAATTGCCGCCGGTGGTGCACCTCGCGTCGGTGCCGACCGGGGTTAAGCCGAAACCGGAGGCGGTGGAAGTGTTCGAGCAGGCCCTTCTGCGATTTCGGGAGCAAAGCGGCCGCTCTCCGTTTAAGAGTCTGCAGGATTATCTGATCGAGTCGCTCGAAGCGTTCGAGGTCGGCAATGTGCTGGGCGTGGTTCAACCGCTTCTGGCCGTCCTTGATCAGGTGGAGCGCATGCATCGGGACAGGGAGATCAAAGTCGGTCCAGCCGAGGAGAAGCGGATGGGGGAGTATCGCGCGGCGCTGGTCAAGATTTTGCCGGGCAGTCAACCGGAGTTGGAGGGTGCTGGGCGAGGCATGTAGGGCGGCAATGGTGAGTTCTCAGTATTGGGTGGCGAGTTGAACGCCCGGTCGTCGGGGAAGCGACTCAAAACTCAGCACGCATTACTGAAAACTCGCCCGGCGAATCAATGTCCCATCTTCGGGCCGGCCGCGTTGGCGCCGGCGGTGACCAGCTGGAAGCGAACCGTTGATCCACAGTGCGGACATTTCGCGCGGACCGTTTCCTCGTCGAGGACGTCATAATGATCCTGCTTCAGCCACATCAATTGAAAACACTTCGGACAGCTTCGCACTTGCGTTCCCATGGTCTTCCCCTTACACTACGGTTAACCGACTCACCCCGTTCGGAGGGATTAATTTAGTACAAGATGCCTCCCGCTCTCAAGACCGATCAGCATCCCATCACATTCTCCGACCGCAACGATTTCGACGCTGCACAACTGATTCATTTGTACCGGCAGGCTCCCTGGGCCAAGCATCGTGCGCTTGAACAGGCGCAGGCGATGCTGGCGAAGACGGATGTAGTCATTTCGGCCTGGGATGGCACTCGCCTGGTGGGCTTCGGCCGCGTGCTGACCGACTACGTATTTCGGGCGTCGATTTGGGACGTGATCGTCGATCGCGACTATCAGGGACGAAAGATCGGCACCGAGATCGTTCGACGAATTCTCGACCATCCCACCCTTCAGCACGTTGAACTGTTTTGGCTCTGCACGCGCATGCCAGGGTTTTATGAACGGCTCGGGTTCAGCGCGAAAGAGCAGACCGGCATGGTCTGGTCTCGGAAGAAGTCTGAGCCCCAAGCCTCATAGTCCATCCGCCTCCAACGGTTTGCTTTTCCGAACTCATCCGGTCCCTGTCGACGATCCCTGGTTCGTCTATCCTTGCCTGTGAGGGGTACGGTCCTACCGGGTTGTTCTATGTCGGCTGAATTCGATGCAATCGTTTGGGCGAACAGCAGACCGCGAGAAAGAAAAGGCCGGTGGCCAAGAGGACGATGGACGGACCGGAGGGAAGATCAAAGGCATAGGAGAGTAGCACGCCGCTCACGGCGCAGAAGATGCCGATGAGCATGGAGTAGAGCGTCATCTGAGTCAGGCTGTGCGTGAGCTGGTAGGCGGTAGATGCGGGGATCAGAATCATCGCAAACACGAGAATCGCCCCGACGGTTTTCAACGCAATCACCACGGTGAGCGCCACGAGCGTCAGGAGGAGATAGAAGATTTGCCGCGCGGGGACGCCGGACGCTGCCGCCATCTCCTGGTCGAAGGCGATGAAGTACAGTTCCTTCGAGAGCAGAAGGATAGTTCCCAGCACCACCACGCTGAGCCCGCCGATGGTCATGAGTTCTTCCGTGGTTACGGAAAGCACGCTGCCGAACAGGTACCCGTAGACCTCGGGGTTATAGGTCTTCATGAGTCCGAGGAAAAGAATGGCCAGCGCCATGGTGGCGGTGTAGAGGATGCCGATGGACACGTCCAGTTTCATCCGCCCCTTTTCCTCGACCCAACCCGTGATCCAGACCGTCGCCAGTCCGAACACAATGGCGAGACTGAGCGGAGGGAAGCCGAGGAGATAGGCGAGGGTGACACCGGCAAATGCGGCATGGGCGGTTCCGGCCCCTGCGAACGCGAGGCCTCGTAAGACGACGAACACGCCGATGACGGAGCAGACCGCGCCCACCAGTGCGGCGGCCAGAAGTGAGCGTTGCATGAAATCGTAGGCGAGCAGTTCGAGCATTATAGTATGTGGTGACCTGGTGATCTGTGAATGAGTGCGTGCGATGACTGAGTCGACGGCGTCTCTAGCCCGGACCATTCATGAATACCTGCTCCGGCGTCCGATCCTGTCGCCCGGCGAGGCTGTTCTCGTTCGGCCGCCCGGCCGCCTCACCGGCGCGCACATACATGGCGCTCTTTAGTCATCGCGCCGTGCGCCCTCGACGGACTGCGAGTACGCCTTCGTCGGCCTCACGTGCGAGCAGCCCCGGCGGGCTTCCGTCTCGAACACCTCGCGACGGCATTCGTGAACAATCCGGGCTTGGCCCTCGAATCAGGCCCGTCGCCGGTTCGACACGTCATGTGTGCGTCAGTGGTGATGATAATCCTCGACGAGCACGAAGTCCTTGTCCGTAATAACCAGTTCTTTTCCGTACACCTGGCTCAGAATGTCCGGCTTCAGAACTTCTTGTGGCGGCCCTTGGGCAAAAAGCTTCGTTTTGAGCAACACCAACCGGTCCACCCGCGACCGAATCATGTTGATGTCGTGGGTGATCATGAGAACGGTCAGCTTCAATTCTTGATGCAGCTGCTGGATCAGTTCCACCACACTATGCTGCGCGGTGAGGTCCAATCCGGTGGTCGGCTCGTCCAGCAAGAGAATCCGGGGCTGCTGCGCCAGCGCCCGCGCGATGAACACACGTTGCTGCTGCCCGCCGGAGAGGGCACCTAAGGCGGAGTCTCTGTGATGATCCATGCCGACCTGGGCGAGCGCCGCACGGGCGATGTCCCGATCCTTTTGTGACGGTCGCCGAAAGAGGCCGAGTGCGCCGTATCGTCCCATCATGGCCGCTTCCAGAACGGTGACGGGAAAGTTCCGGTCGATCATGCCTTTTTGCGGCAGATAGCCGATGAGTGCCCGATGGTGACAGCGGAGTTCTTCGCAGGCACAGTCGAGGACACGGAGCGTTCCACTCAGCGGAGCCATCAGGCCGAGCACGGCGCGACAGAGTGTCGTTTTCCCGGATCCATTGGGGCCGATCACGCCGACAAATTCCGATTCCGGAATGGTCAGAGAGATGTCCTCCAAGGCCACGATGCCGGGAAAACCGAAGGTGGCATGGTCGAAACGAATAATGGGATGGGTCATGCGCGGCGGTGTACGTTGAAAATGCTGGTTTGTCGGTCGATGTCCGGGTGGCTGCGGCGGTCAGGTTTGCTCAAGCGCCTGGGCCAATTGGAGCACATTATAGCGGAGCATGTCGAGGTAGGTCTCGGTCCCCGGTATGCCTCCGGGTAAGGTCGTCAACACGGCGATGCGGGCGCCGGTTTCCCGCGCCAGCAATTGCGGGACCTTCTGGTTCAGTTGTACCTCGGAGATAATTACGCGGACTCGGTCTCGTTTGATGGTTTCGATCAACGTATGCAGATGCCGCGCGGAAGGCTCTCCTCCCGGCTGTGTTTGGATCGTGCCGGCGATGTGCAGATCGTAGCGTCGGGCAAAGTAGGGCCAGGCCGGGTGGTGAACGATCACTGCGCGGTTCGGCAATGAGCGGAGCCGCGCCAGCGACTCGTCCTGCACGCGTGTGAGTGCCTGGAGGTACGTCGCGGTGTTGGTCCGGTAGTCGGTTGCATGGGCCGGGTCTGCGGCGACCATGGCATCGGAAATGTGTTGGACCATGGTGGCTGCGGCCGTCGGATCCAGCCAGACATGCGGATTCCCCGCCGCGTGCTCGTGCGAATGGATCGTTCTCGCCGGCTCGGGGTGATCCTGGATCAGCTCGATGTTTTTGGAGGTCGTCACGACCCGCAACGAGCCATTGCCGGCGTTCTTCACCAGTGAGGACACCCAGACTTCGAGTCCGGCCCCGACTTCGAACAAGAGCGCGGCTTTGCGAACTGCGACGAGATCGCTTGGTTTCGGCGAATAGGTATGCTCGCTCTCATACCCAGTCATGAGCGAGTTTACATGCACATACGAGCCGCCGACTTGTTGCACCCAGTCCTTCAGAAACGGGAGTGTTACGACCACATTGAGCGGCTCGGCTGCAGATGTCTCCTGAATGAACACGGGGGCGCCCCATTCACTGCACATCGCAAATGGGAGAAGCATGGTCAGGACGATCAGGCGAAACATCCGGCGGACGGTAACACCCGATTTCTGCAAAGTCAACGCGAAGGCCGGTGGAGATTGTGCGCGGATGATACGCGCGATGCTTGACCCGTTGCCGGGGTTTCGATTAGCGTAGCGAACCGAACAGGAGAACACGGCCGGTTGTCTACCGGAAAAGGGGCGCAATGAAAGTAGTCGGACTCATGTCCGGGACATCGGCTGATGGTGTGGACGCGGCGCTGGTCAGCATCGTCCGGCGTAGCGGGACGCCGAGGATCACTCCCCTGGCGTTTGCCTCCCTGACCTACCCACGCTCGCTCCAACAACGAATCGTTGAACTCTCGCTCCATGGCCGCGTGGACGACATCTGCCATCTGAATACGTATCTCGGGGAACTGTTCGCCAAGGCGGCTCTGCGGGTCATTCAGCAGTCGAAACATCGCACGGCCGATATCGACTTGATCGGATCGCACGGCCAAACGATTCACCATTTGCCGAAGGGGCGACGTGAGTCTGGTGTCGGGTTGGTCCGGTCCACCCTGCAGATCGGTGAGCCGGCTGTGATTGCCGAACGCACGGGTATCACCACCATCGCGAATTTCAGGCCGCGTGATATGGCGGCTGGCGGGGAGGGGGCGCCGCTGGTTCCTTATGCCCATGCGGTGGCCTTCGGTCACGCGCGTCGAGGGCGTCTCGTGGTGAATATCGGCGGAATCAGTAACGTGACCTATCTGCCGCCGGGCGGCGATGTCGCCGACCTCCGCGCGTTCGACACCGGGCCCGGGAACATGGTGCTGGATGCGATTGTACATGCAACGTCGAAGGGCCAGAGTGCCTATGACGCCGGAGGCCGGCGCGCACGCAAGGGAACGGTGAACCGGGCGCTGCTCACCGAGCTCATGGCCCATCCATTCCTGACGCGGTGTCCGCCCAAGTCGACGGGTCGGGAAGAGTTCGGCGCGCCGTTCGTTCGAAGCCTTCTCGCGAAACAACGTGGAGCGCGCCTCTCCGTCGAGGATCTGCTGGCGACCTGTGCGGCTTGGACGGCGGAGGCCATCGGTTCGTCCCGACGATGGATCACCGGAGAAATTCATGATGTGATCGTGGGTGGTGGCGGTGTGTACAATCGCGCCATTATGGCCTCTCTCCGGCAGGTATTTGCGCCGACATCTGTGTTGACGTTTGACGAATGTGGATGGAGCAGCAAGGCCTTTGAAGCGACGGCGTTTGCCCTGCTGGCTCACGACACCTATCACGGACAATGCACCAACGTGCCGCAGGTGACGGGGGCCCATCACCCCGTGCTCCTCGGCGCTGTGGTGCCGGGATCCCCTCACATGCTGACGAAATGGGCGCGTCTCGCGCGCTGATCCGACTGGCTTGTCATGGAATTGCTGTATCCTATCCTTGGTATCGGGGCGCTGGTGTTTCTGGGAAGCCTGGCCTGGGAGAGTTTCGGGCGGCGCCGTTCACCTGGCGCGTCCACGGCAGAGGCTCCTGCCGGTATGAGTTTTAAGGCCAAGCCGTTGCTGACCGACCAGGAAGTGCAGCTCTACAATCTGCTGCGCCTCGCCGTGGAAGACCGGTACCTGCTGTTCACGCAGATTCCTCTTTGGAGCTTGTTGGATTTGCGTCTTCCCTCGGGAACGCCGCCTGCCGAGATGTTGCGGGAACTGGCGCTCAAACGCGCCACCTTCGTGCTGGTGCATCCGGGCAGCCGTTTGGTCGAGAAGGTGGTACAAGTCGAGCGGCCGGTGCCGGATGATGCCCCGGACGGGTCGCACGATTCGTTGTTTGAGTCGGCGCTTCGCGCGGCAGGCGTGCAAGTCGTGCGACTGAGCCCGCTGCACGCCTATACGGTCTCCGGTCTCGTCACCGTGCTGGATCTTGCCGATCCAGAATAACGCTGATTCGACTGCCAACGGGGCTGTGCCGAAAGGGTGGGCCATCCGGATCAGCTTGGCTCAGCAGCGACCGGTTCACCCTTTGCGGCAGCGGCCTCCAAGGCCTTGCGAGCCACTTCGGCCTCTGCGCTATCGGGATACTGGTCCGTCACTCGCTCGAACATCATCTGCGCTTTGTCCCGGTCGCCTTGCTTCGTATAGATCTGTCCGATCTTGAGCGTTGAGGCGGCGAGCTTCTGGCTCATCGGATAGTCGGAGATGAGGTTGTAGAACGAGTCCAACGCGTCCTTGTAGCGCCCCATGCGATACTGGCACTCGCCTTTCCAATATTGAGCGTTGGCGGACAACGAGGATTGCCCGTGGAGTTCGAGGAAGAAGCGAAACCCGGCGAGAGCTGCGGCATAGTCCTTGTGGCGGAACTCTTCCATCACGCGATCGTAGAGGCGGTGCGCATCATCAGGCGGTTGAGGTGACGTGGCGAACAGCGTTGGAACGGCCGTGAGGTTGCCGATCAACGCCAAGACGACACAGATGCCTCGCATCGGACCGAGCTTGGAATGAGTCCTAGTCATGAGTGCTCCTCTTTCTTTGCTGTTGGCAGAGCCTGGGTTCACGCGGTCGTTGTGCCTTCGATATGAAAGAACCGCACCAGCGAGGCTCGACGAGGGAACCCGTTGTGAAATTGTATGGTTTGCTTAGAATCGAGGGCGGAGTGGCCCGGATGTGCCGGAACAACAGGGGCGGAAAGCAGACGGCATTGTACGGAAAGCGCCAGCCGTGAGGCAGTGTTCCGGCCGGTTGACAAATCGCATGTTTTCACTTGTTGTCGGTTAGCATGCAACCGGTCATCGTGGTGGGTGTGCTGATTTCGAGTCTGTAGAGGATCGAGAGAGTCGGAATGGAAAGACCACAGGCGTCAGGCGCGGTCGGTGGCCGAAGGGAGCCGCTCAGCGAGCCACCTCCCAATCCAAAGGGGGGCCGGACGTTGATCGTCGACGCCCGCGACCCCCACGCGTACATCAGGCCGAGTGCGGCACTGAAAGATGCCGGCGAGACCGATCAGGTCTTCATTCGACCTGGAATCTACGAAGACAAAATTTTTGTCGCGGACCGTCCCGTGCTCCTCCTCGGCGCCGGACGCGACCACGTGCAGATTTACAGCCGGCGCGGAGGGCCGCTCTATCTCCAGCGGGTTCCCTCGGGCATGATCAGCGGGATGACCTTCCGGTATGTGGGCAGTGATCAACATTCGGCAATCAACGTCCTGGATTCAGTCTGCACCATCACGCAATGTCGGGCGACGGAAGGGGTGCTATCCGGAGTGGTGATTTATGGCCCTGAAGCCCGCGCGACCTTTATCGACAATGAGGTCTGTTACAACCGAGAGTCAGGCATTTTTGTCTTTGCGGGCGCCCAACCGCGTGTGGTGCAAAACCAGTGTTATGGGAATCATCATTTCGGCTTGGCCGTGCGAGATCCCGGCAGCCATCCGGAATGTGTGCGCAACGTCTGTCACAGCAACATGCTCAGCGGGATCCTCCTGTTCCACCATGCGGAGGCGCTCCTGCTCGACAACACCTGTCGGGACAACCAGCACTGGGGTTTGGTCATGACCCCGGATACGCATCCGACTCCGCCTCGCGAGGACTTGGTCACCTCTAATGTGTTGCTGCCGAATCCCCGAGGGTCGTTGGTCGTGACAGAGCAGCCGCTCGCCGATATCGGTCGCTAAGCAGACACGTCGTGCGGAGGGGGGATTGTTGTGGCGGTCGATCTGTGAAGGAAGAACGGCACCTGAGGTGGCGTCTTGCTACTGTACCGGAGCGGGGGTACCGGAGGGAGGTTGTTCGGTCGTGGAGTGCAAGTGGAATCGGCTCCCGCCTTGCTGCTTGGCGGCATACATGGCCTTATCGGCGTGTCTGAGAAGTTCGTCGATATCCTCATCGTCTAACGGGTAGAGCGTGATGCCGATGCTCACGCCGATCGAGATCCGGTGCGGTCCGATCTCGAACGGGGTGCTGATCGACTCCACGATTCTTTTGGCCACCACGAGTACATCGGCGACGCCGGAAATACCTTCCAGGATGGCGGTGAACTCATCGCCGCCCATGCGCGCGACGGTATCCACTTCACGAACGCACTCCAGCAGTCGGGTCGCCACGACTTTCAGCAACTGATCGCCCACATCGTGCCCCAGCGTGTCATTGACGGCTTTGAATCGATCCAGGTCGAATAGCATGATCGCCAGGGGGTGATCTTTCCGTTTGCTGCGCGCCATGGCATGGATTAGGCGGTCGCGGAAGAGGGCGCGATTGATCAGGCCGGTGAGTTGATCGTGCTGGGCAAGATAGGTCAGGCGTTCCTGTGCCCGCTTGCGCTCGATGGCATAGAGAATCGAGCGTGCAAGAAAATCGGCCCCGCCTTGGCCCTTCACCAGATAATCCTGGGCTCCGTGCTGCAGCGATTTGAGGGCGAGCGGGTGATCGTCGTGCCCGCTTAGCACCACCACCGGCACGCCCGGACTGGTCGCTAGAACCTGGGTCACGGTGCTCAAGCCATGGGTGTCGGGCAGGGAGAGATCGAGGAGTACCACATCGAACCGGTCCCGACTCAATCTAGTCAGGCCCTCCGCCAGAATGGGGGCATGGGTGATCTCGAACTGGTCGAGCGGCCATTCGGCCAGGAGGTCTCGGGTGAGCTGGGCATCGACGGGATTGTCTTCGACCAACAGCAGTTTGATCATCGGTGCGTGCTCGCGTCCGTTGGACAATCCGGCGAGCCGATGGGCTGCGCACACACGAATAGCCGACAGATCATCGTGATGCTGCGTGTCGGAATTGTCGGGTGTGGAACTCTCATCTCAAATGGTGGTGACTGCCGAGAGTCGTATCCAGCGCGGGAATCTCCCTTATGGCTGCAGGCGATCCATGATTGAGGAAGCGGATCGAAATCGATTCTAGCACGTCACTCAGAAGCTTCAAACAAGAGCGTACTTCTCCGCGATGATCCTGCGTGATCTGCGGTATGCTCCGCCTCCTAGTGTCGACCGCACTGCCTGATGTGAAGAACCCTCCGCAGTTCTGGTCTACAGGTGCGTGTCCTACCCGCAAGCCTGCGATGGCTCGTCATGTTGGTAACGGATAGCAACGAAACAGAGAACGAAATCCGGCCAAATGGTGACACAAAGCGGTTCGATGCCTCCCCCCTCTCAGCAGTGGAGCGACTTCTTGTGAACACCCTAACCGTACGAAATTATTGGAGCTAGCAGCTTTTGTACGCGTGAGGACGATGGCATCAAAGCTGCGCTTCAGCCTGGAGTTCGCGACACTGTGGCTCCTCCGGCTATGGGTTGCTGCGGGGATAAGAGGAGGACGAGATGGCGCACGAAAACGTTGTCCTGCAGAAGGTGCGAGTGGTGGGCCATACCCTTGGCGACCGGAGTCACGAAGGTCGGTGCACGACTGCCAGTTGGGCGATAACTCTAGCGCTGGCAGGGGTGTTGGCGGTGGGGGAGGCCGCTTCTGCGGACAGCGAGATTTATAGCTATGTGGGGCCGGACGGGGTGTTCGAAATGACCAATGTCCCGACCGACCGACGGTTTCGTTCGCCGGAATCGCAGGTGCGCCGCCTGTCGCACCGGGCCTCGGCGGAGGAAGTGGAGGAGGCGGTCATGCGCTACGCCTTTCAGTTCCAACTTCATCCCGCCTTGTTGCTGGCGGTGATCAAAGCGGAGTCGGACTTTAATCCCACCGTCATTTCACGATCCGGGGCGGTTGGATTGATGCAGCTGATACCCGAAACCGCCATCAGGCACGGGGTCCTCAATCTCTATGACACCGGCGACAACATTCGAGGCGGTGCGCGGCACCTGCGCTATTTGCTGGATCGCTTCAACGGCAACGTACGGTTGGCCGTGGCTGCGTACAATGCCGGAGAACGACGAGTCGAGCGATATCGTGCCATCCCGCCGTATCGGGAAACCCGAGACTACGTCAGGAAAGTGATGATTTATTATAAAAACTTCCGCGGGGATTATCAGGCCAGCCCAGGCAAGGCGGTGTTGCTGGCGATGCATCACAAGCCGCTGCAATTGGAGCCTGTCTCTACGGATCTGCGAAACTCACGGCATGCAGTCAGGAAATAGGGGGCGTCCGAGTATCTCCTCTTCTCTAACGTTCCCAGACGAGGCGGACAAATAACCAGGCCGACCATTCGGTCGGCCGATACATCACATCATCAAGATAGGGTTACGAGGCGTAGCGCACATTTAGCAGACCGAATGCGTGGTGTTGGTCAACAGCCACCAGTGCTGGGTGGCCACGACCAGCGTGGCTCTCTTGCCTGTTCAATCTTCAACACTCCCGGCCTTCTTTGCCGTGCAAGCTTGGGTGGTTTCATCAGGGTAATAGGGCGCCCTTCATTCGGCGAATGCTGCGCGCTCGGTCACGTTCAACCGTAACAATGTGCGACCGCACCATCGCACAAGTTCGTCATCACATGGGCCATGAAGTAATGAACTGGTTCGGCTATGATGCGTCACATGTGGTGACGGTTTTGATAGGGCAAACGAGGGGCAAGGGAGAGCTTTACTGAAGTCGCACATCGCCGAAATAAACGACGGTTTGTGCTCGATAGCAATGCAAATCGCGGCGGACGAGACTGAGTAATGCCACGGTGATCTAGCCATAGAACTTCCCGACATGATTGATGCAGTGAGGGCGAGAATTGCACGGCGGGGTTTCGTTATTACCGACTGACACTGTAATTTCCAGCCGCCGCGGCTCATCCGATCCTCAGTATGCCCTTGAATAGGTGCCTTACTATGATCTCAGTATTCGGTTCATGCGTAGGACAAGAGGAAATTGACGAGATACGCACCAGCTTTGAAAAGCAATGGCTCGGAATCGGTCTGAAAACAAGATCATTTGAATCTCTCTTCGCTCACAGGTTGGGGCTCAAGGATTTCGTGTTCCTGGACAACGGTTCCAATAGTTTATACATGGCTGTAAAACTATTAAGCCTATCCCCTGGATCGGAGGTCATACTACCCTCTTTTACATGGGTCGCATGCGCCCACGCTATCATCCTCGCTGGAGGTATTTCCGTATTTTGCGATGTAGACGTGAATACTCAAAACGTGACTGCTGACACAATTGCCCCGCATATTTCCTCAAAGACCAGGGCTATTATGGTTGTACATTATGCGGGCAAACCGGTCTGTCTTGAGCCAGTGTTATCGTTTGGACAACCAGTGATAGAAGATGCGGCTCAAGCCGTAGATTCCAAACTAGGCAATAAATATTGCGGCTCTATTGGAACAATAGGCGTCTATAGTTTTGATCCTGTCAAAAATATAACAACAGGTGAGGGAGGAGGAATTACAACCAGAGATTCCGAATTAATGACTCGGGCCCGACAGTTGCGGTATTGCGGTATTGGAAGCGCAGGATTTGAGGCTGCGGCAATGAAAGAGCGCTGGTGGGAATATGACATCGTAGATGTTTTTCCTAAACTTCTTCCCAATGACATTGCGGCTTCAATCGGACTGGCGCAGCTACGCAAGATAGATAAATTTCAAACGATCCGTAAGAAAATTTGGAATATATATCAAGCTCAATTAGCTGATTTCGACTGGCTGATAAGACCTCAAGACCCTGCTTCAGATGAACAGCATTCCTATTTCACTTACTCCATTCGGGTTGCCAAAGGAAAGCGCGATCAATTGGCTAAATACCTCTATTCCCGCGGTATCTATACAACTGTTCGATTCCATCCATTGCATCTGAATCCTATTTATAAATCATCTTACAGGCTTCCCATTTGTGAGCAGCTTAACGATGAAATACTTAGTCTTCCACTTCACCCAAACCTTTCTGATAGCGACATTGATGCGATTTTATTAAGTTTGCAAAAATTTAATGAACAGTACATGTGAATACAGCGTCCGATGTGATCACTGTATCCACGGAATAATTGCGTTCTTCAAAGGCACTGGTAGGTAATCGTGGTTATTGCTGAAGGTCACATTTGCGATAAAAGATGTGTCGGCGCATAAGCAGCTGTGTGACCCAAAGAGGCCGTCAGCCGAGAGGATCGTGCGCCGTATTCGCAGGCCATTCCCGGACATGTTGAGGGCAGTGAGCACAAGGCAGTTATTCTTGTGACAAAGCACTCCAGGGGACAATTGCAACGTTCGCGGGGATCAGAGTAGTTCTTCCCTGATCTGCGCATCGTGCGTTGCAGAGCATTGTTCAGGGAACGCCCGCATGCCACGTGTATCCGTCATCATCCCCGCCTATAATTCTATGCAGTGGGTCTCTGCTGCCATCGACAGCGTCCTGAACCAGGGTTATCGGGACTACGAAGTGGTTGTGATTGACGATGGGTCAACCGATCAGACGGCAGACGTTCTTGAGTCCTACGGCAGAAAAATACGATGTATTTATCAAGCCAATGCTGGTGTATCCAACGCTAGAAACCGCGGCCTGAGCGTATCGACCGGCGAATTTATCGCGTATCTGGACGCCGATGATATGTGGTATTCGCAGAAACTCGAATGTCAAATCGCGTTCTTGGATGCCCATCCCAAATGCGGCCTTGTGCACAGCGATGTAACCGTCATTGATGAGCAGGATAAGGTTATCCGTGCGCGTTTTAATATGGAAACAGCTAGGCCCATTCCCTCAGGCTATTGCCGGCAAGACCTTCTGCGACGCTGTCACATCCAGGTTCCCTCGGTCATTGAACGACGGGAGTGTATCGAAGAGGTTGGCGGGTTCGATGAGCAATTTATGGCGACGGAAGATTATTTGCATTGGATTATGGTGTCACTGAAGGGATGGGAATTTGGATACATCAATGAGCCGTTAGCGAAGTATCGTTGGCGAGGCGGAAGCGTTTCGTCCAACAAGCGACTCTTCCTGGAGGAGTATGGGAAGATGTTTGGTGTACTACTGCCCGCTTTATACGAGAATCGTCCCCAAGCACCGGATTTGGCCATCATACGCAAGAGATTTCTGCAGGTTGAACGCGAATTGGCATATATGGATTGCATAGAAGGGCATCTGAGTAGCGCGAGGCAGCGACTTATGAGACTGATACAGCGATCACCTTTCCAATATAACCTCTATTGGGACCTGGCAAAGACCTATTTGCGCTAGTACGACCGAAATTCAAAGCTACTTCTATTTGGATCACATTCGGGCACACCTGAAGCCGCTGGAGGCATATCGGGGCAGTCCTCGCTGGTAATCGGGCAAGCCATTCCAGGTAAAGCTCGCACCCCTTCCTGCTGGTTCAGCATGATTCCTGGCTGATGTCAGCGCTCAAAGTTCCTTCAGACCGACGTCGAGTTCCCTGCGAGTCGTCGTACGGCGTGAGCCGCTCCACTGCCACCTGCCGAAAGGTACTGCAAATTCCCCCGCGCGTTTCTTCACCATCCGTCTGGTGCTAAGTGCGCCAATCCGTTGCGTCTCACTCTAGGGGAGCAGTCCATGGCTGCTCGTGCGAGTGCCGATGCCTGAACACAAACCGCTGTAAGTGGTTGAAAGAGAGGAGCGAAAGGTTGGTTGCGGGGGCCGGATTTGAACCGACGACCTTTGGGTTATGAGATGCCTAATATGTAATTTGCTAACGCTCTGATCTTTCGACTGGTTTCTCGCTTTATCTAACTGAATCAGCAGTTTACGGCGTTCTATTTGATGCAGTTTCGTCTAGTGTTTCTGTTTCTTTTCGCTGAGGTTTAGCACAAATTTAGCACAGCGATATGGGGCGAACCCCTTCACTGAGACAGCTTGTGAGGAACCACGACTACCTGGTTTATTTTGCACGCTGAGGGACGATCTTTCGACAAGTGATGAGATTTGGTTCCGGTTTGAGTAGAATGGGAGCGGCTGGCTAACTCATTCAGAGGGCGTGCGGAGGAAGGCTCCACGATGCGACAAACAATTAAAGCCCGTTATCATGACGGAGTGTTACAGCCGTTGGAACCTCTTGCCTTGGCCAATGACGCGGAAGTGCAGGTCACGGTCGATACCGACCTTGCGCTCGGTATGGACGAAATTCTGCGGCGTGCGGCACAGGTCTATCAAGGGCTGAGTGCCGACGAGATCACGCAGGTCGAGAACATCGCATTAGATCGGCAGCACTTCTTCCGTGAGCCGGCCGCCTAATGCCGCAACCGGCTGTCCTCCTCGATACCGATATTCTCTCCGAACTTCTCAAACAACATCCCCTCGTCGTGCAACGTGTGAGGAACTATCTGGCAGAGCACCAGCGGCTGGCCTTCTCGATCATCACGCGCTACGAACTCCTGCGGGGCTTGAAGGCGAAACAGGCACGGAGTCAAGAGGCGGCGTTCACGTTGCTCTGCCAGGCCAGCCTCATTCTTCCGATCACCGACCAAGTTGTAGAGCGCGCGGCGACGTTATACGGCGACCTCCACCGACAAGGGGCCTTGCTGCCCGATGCCGATCTGCTCATTGCCGCAACTGCCTTGGACGCGCAGCGTCCGTTGATTACGAACAACCTCGCGCACTTCCAGCGCATTCCCGGCCTTATTGTCGAAAGCTGGAAACGGTCAGCCTAACCCCAGTTAGACGGATGCTTCTAGACAATCTGGTCGTCGACCTCACAAGACCTGCCGGGATGGGTGGAGTCATTTCGTAAATCCGTTCCAGAGTCCTATGCACGTGAATACAATAAACAGCAGACCGAGGATGTAGTTATAAGCGATCAGAAAGGTGCGACCAAAATACTTTTTCAGTAAAGCCTGAGAGTAAAATGGTGCCCATTTATCAGGAGGATCTACTAAAACAGGCCATCTCCTGTAGGTGCCGTACACAAGCAGGGCTCCAAGGGAAAAGAAGAATAGGGCAAAGATGATGGGCAAGAATGTCATCCGTTCTTGAAGGTGAAAAGTTGTTACGTAGGCGAGTGGCGCGTCTGCTCTAGAGCCCGTCACGCAAACGCGTCAGGGCCGAAATTGCCGATGTAGTGACGTCCCGGGTGGTCTTCAGGGATGCTCGCAATTGAATCACTTCTCCGACTACCTAGTAGGACGAAAATGTTTCGGTAACAATCCCCAAAGCACCAGACCAACCAGTGCGTAAAGGAGACCATTGGTAGAGATCGAAATAATTAGCACCGAGGCACCGAAGATACTGGACTCTCTTCCAAACGTCGCCGCATTAAGAATCCAAGTCGGCCACATCACTAATGCAGCACGTGGCCAAGCAAAAACGCCCCCCTGTAAATGGCCAACTAGCAAGATCATCATTGGAACCGCTATACCAACAATGGCCCACCAAAGAATAGTTCGGCGCACGAATTGGCTCCTATTCTTGGTCGGGTGGCTTATTCTTTATCTCTCTTAGGAGAACGGCCGATCATCTTGTATAGGACACCTGACAAGACCAACAATCTCTTGTGCACTCATAGAAATCTGACTCAGATATGGCGGCCTCTTGTCATGTCTCCTCTATGAGCGATGCGACAAGAGCCAGGCCACGATTCCCATCACGGCATATACAATTTGATTCGACAATACGGAAAGGACAAAAATTATAATTCCATAAGCGGTTAGCTCTTGCCCCATTGTTCCCATAAGCATTAGTGACGTGGGCCAAAGAGCCACTGCTAATGTTGGCCACTGAAACACTCCGCCTTGGACGTACGTCATCGCCATAATTAGAATGGGCGGGATGATACCTGCGAGTGCTCCCCAGCTAGCGTATTGAATCATTGTGGTGAGTCGCCTCATAGTGCCTGGAATTGAATTAAAGAATGTTCTGGCAATCGTGTATTGGTTGGTGGCGCGAATCTAGGCGAGACCACACTCTCCCCTTATCGTTCCCCGAACGCTTTATCTTATTAGCCTCCATCTGATCCTATCCCACAACGCCGGTAATGCCTTCCAAACTTTTTTTTCTCGCACCAGCCAAAAACGAGTCTATTTCTGTTTCCTCCATGTTCCGGTTCAGGACGATACACACAATTGCCGCCACCAGCGCAGCAACGCGCACTTAAGCATCTTTATGCCTACCTCCTTTCGTGCCTTGGCTGTCCCAAAATCTGTCCTCTCCTGTCCCCTCGTGACCCCTAGCGTCCCCTTCCGGGGCCTTTGCTTCGGTCCGGTGATTCGCCTAGGGTGCGACGAACGGGAACAGGGCTCAACCGGAGGGAAGGATGTACGAATCGGAGCACGTCACACAGCAACACCGTCGTCCCTGGCCGGGAGACAAAGCCGGTCCGCGCCGCATGCCGAGAGGCTGCGGGGCGGACCGGAATGGCCCCCGTCTTGGTAACACGGGGGCGCTACCCACAGCGCTCCGTCCAGGAGTTCGATAGGTTCCATGGATTCTGGCTTCACGCTCACGATTGATTGGTTGGCCTTTACGGTCCTGGCCAGTAATCCCCAGGAAACTATACGGGTACTGGGTGGAGATTGGAGCAAGGCGAAGGGTGGGTTCCGAGGGTATCCTTTGTCCTGGATGAGAAGCGACGGCCTGCGCGGCGTTGGCAAAATGGGCACCAATGCCCCTCGTCGTCCGAATGAAATCCATGTGGATCTGTCGGGCGGCCTGGCGTCCGCCCTGACATTGGATCAAGTCCGCGCCCTGCTCAAGTGGGTGCATGCCCAACAGGGCCATGTCACGCGCATCGACTGTGCATTGGATGACCGAGCGGGGACGGTCCCCGTCTCGACGATTCGTGAAGCTGTGGCTGCCGGACAGTGTGTGACTCGTGCGGCACAGGTCCGGCATATCGTCTCCAACCTGACGCATGGGACCGGGGCGACAACTGGAGAGACGATGTACTTCGGCAGTCCTCAGAGTCAGACCTTGTTGCGGATCTATGACAAGCGGCTTGAACTTCAGAGCAAGGGCCAGGAGAACTATCAGGACTACGGGACTCGGTGGGAGCTAGAACTTAAGAAAGATCGCGCTGAACAATGTGCAAGAGCACTGGCAACGTTAGACGAAGCCGATTGGAAAGAGTTGGTGGTCGGCTTACTGCGATCATATGTGGATTTCCGGCAGACTTCAAAAGATGCCGAGGATGAAGAACGCTACCGGGCTCCAGTGTTGGAGTGGTACGCCCTCCTGACGGAGGGATTTCAGAAGGGGCGATTAGCCCAGGAGACGCAGGTGCAGACCCTGCAGAACGTGAAACGATGGGTGAGTGACACCCTAACGCCGATGTTGGCGGTCATTTGCGCCACCCCTGGAGGGGAAGAATGGCTACTGA